>NZ_QXCO01000001.1:0-357319 GCF_003458115.1 Bacillus sp. ISO11
GACGTGGAAACTGTTTTGATAATGCGTGTATCGAATCATTCTTCTCACATTTAAAAACAGAGAAGTTGTATTTAGTGTGCCCAAAAACATATGAAATGGCCTACCGAGCAATTCAAGAATATATTCAATTTTATAATACAGAAAGATTCCAAGAAAAACTTCACGGCCTTTCCCCGATAGAATATCGGGAAAAGGCCGTGGCATAATACTCTTTTTATTACTGTCTACTTGACAGGGAGATGACCAGATCCCCGCCTTTTTTTATGCAAACATTTTAAATACACCTATCGCATTTAAAAATACAATTATTACAGTTACCGGAATAACATAACGAAGTAAGAAGAACCAAATATTAAATAACGTTTTCCCCTTCGTTTCCGTCACTTCTAATTCTTTCATCAATAACTCTTTACTCATTTTATTTGGTACAAATAATGAAATAGCTAGTACTCCTAACGGCAGCAATACGTTACTTACCGAAAAGTCAACTAAATCAAAGAATGTTTTCCCGAATATTTTCACGTCACTCATAATCCCAAATGATAAAGCTGATGGAATACCGACTGCAAAAATAAGAATACCGATTAATAATGATGCTGACGGACGCTTCTTCTCATTACCTTTCGCAACAGATGCTACTACAATTTCAAGCATTGAAATTGCTGATGTTAAAGTCGCAAAGAAGAATAAAATTAAAAACATAATAAAGAAAAATTGACCAAATGGTATTTTTGCAAATACTGCTGGAAGGACGATAAACAGTAATCCTGGTCCTTCAGTTGGTTTTACTCCTAATGCGAAAATCGCTGGGAAAATTGCTAATCCTGCAAGTACTGTAACAAAAACAGTTAAACTTACAATAGATGTTGCTGATTTCGCTAAATGTTCCTCTTTCTTTAAATACGAACTATACGTGACCATTACTGAGGCACCTACTGTTAGTGAGAAGAAAGATTGTCCCATCGCGTATAAAATCGTATCTGCTGTAAGCTTTGAAAAATCTGGCTTTAAGAAGAACTCTACTCCAGCAAAAGCACCATCGAGTGTTAACGCACGAACAATAATCGCAATAAATAAAATAAATAATAGCGGCATCATGTACTTACTTGCCTTTTCTATACCTTTCTCTACACCTTTACTTACAACAAAAATCGTACAAAGCATAAAGATAAATTGTGCTCCAATCGCACTTAATGGATTTGAAATCGTTTCACCGAACAATTGTCCATAATCAGCTGCTCCATTCCAGAAACTTCCTGTCACACTATAATATAAATAAAGTAAAATCCATCCACCTACAACACTATAAAAAGATAGTACACTAAAACAAGTAACAACTCCCATACGACCAATCCAAGGATATACTTTGCTATTTGGCACTAGTACTTTATAAGCTGTAACCGCCTCTTTTTGCGTGCTACGTCCAATAACAAACTCCGCTATTAGAAGAGGCATACCTATAAATAAAGTTAATAGTAAAAATACAAGGAAGAATGCGCCTCCCCCGCCATTACCTGCAACATATGGAAATTTCCATATCGCACCAAGACCTACTGCGGCTCCGGCTGCTGCGAGTACAAAGCCTATTTTCGACGTCCATTGCTGTGTTTCTTTCATCATAAATTCTCCTTTTCTGAATATTTAAACTTTTGTTAATTATACACTTTCATTTCATACTCGCACACCTCCTTTAGAAAATAAAAAAGTCCCCTACACGCAAATATGCATGTAGAGGACGATATATGTAATGTAAATACCGTGGTACCACCTCAATTGGATTGATAAATCCCACTTGTTCAAGTACAGGAATAATTCCGATACTCTATCCTTTTAACGGCGGAACCCGGGTTGCCTACTACAATGTTCAACATACCTCTCGCAAGCCCATTCTGTATATTTTATCGTACCGGGCTCCCACCTAACCCCAGCTCTCTGAACGCATCAAATATACGTACTCTTCTTGCTCATCGATTTCATCTATTGAAGTTACTTGTGATTATAAATTATATTTTTATATTTGTAAAGCGCACTTTATCTTTTATTATTTTAAAATCTTTTCCTCTAATTCTCGTAAAAAACTTTCTCTTTTCCCCTCGTTTTGCACATATACTGATTTCAACACTTCTTGGAGCAATATATTTCGTTCCCTCTTTTCTAACTGTAAATCTTTTAACTTCACCCTTACTTCATATAAAAAATCTAAATAGGATTCATATGTCTCATCATATTTATTTGCAACCTCATCTCGAATTTTTTTTGCGAGCTTAGGGCTCGCTCCCCCAGTAGAAACTGCTATATTAAGTAAACCACGATGAATTGCTGCCGGAAAATGAACATTACCACTTTCTGGATTTGTAATAACATTTACTAATTGATTCTCGGCGGCATCTTCAGCAACTTGTTCATTTAATATTGAATCACTACTCGCTGCAACAACTAAAAAAGCACTTTTAATATCACTTTTCTCATATTCTCTTTGATACCAACGAATTTTCTTTTCTTCCACAAGTTTTACTAAATTCGCATCTAATTCTGGACTTATCACAACTATATCCGCACCCTGTTTGAGTAAAGGAATAATTTTAAATCCTGCAACTTTTCCCCCACCAATAACAACAACGCGTTTCTCATTAACTCGCACTGTAAGTGGATACATACTGATCTCCTTTCAATAACTCCGTCGTTTTCTGAATTAACATATCTTGAAACGCTTCATTCTTCCCTAAATATGGACTGATTTTTATCTCTCCCAATTCATATTGGCGCACTTCTTTCTCAATATGTTTCATAAGTAAACCTGTAAATAACAAGTAAGGCAGTACAACGATGTTCTTTTCTTTTTGTTCTACAACTTCCTTTAACTTCTCCTCAAATTTTGGCTCTGCAGCCGCTAAATAACAAACTTCTACTTTTTTAACCTTCTCTTTTGTTTGAAATAAAGAAGCAATCCAGTTTATATCTCTTAATACTTCAGGATCACTGCTCCCTCTTGCAACAAGAAGTAACGTCACTTCATTTTTATCTTCCTGTTCGATGCCACTTCCGCTATACACCGATTTAACAAGTGTTTCTGATACACCAAACGGATTACCATAGGTCACTTTAACATCCGAAAATTGATTAGTTAACTTTTCCAATTCAAAAGGGATATCTTTTTTTACATGCCCTGCCGCTAATAAAAAAACAGGGATAGCAATAATCTCCGTGGCCCCACGCTCCACACATGTACGAAAACCATCTTCAATAGAAGGATTCGCTAACTCTAAAAAACAAACTTCTTGAATAGTCGCTTCTATACGGTTCATACACGATGTAATAAATTGAATCGCCTCTTCTTTCGCTGTCTTCAAACGACTTCCATGACATATATATAAGACGGCTTTCATTTTACAACACTCCACTTACTTGATAAGCATTTTCTGTCTGCTTCTCAAACCAATGAATTTTTTCTCTAAAACGGACAACTTCTCCAATTACAATCATGCTCGGATTTTGAATTTGCTCTTTTTTCGCAACATCTACAATTGTCCCTAACGTTCCAACAACTGTGCGTTGCATAGACGTCGTCCCCTGCTCAATAATAGCAGCTGGCGTACTTTTATCTTTTCCATGCTTCATAAGTTGCTCACATATGTAGGGCAAATTACTAACCCCCATATATACCGCTAAAGTCTCTACACCTTTCGCTAAACTCTCCCATTTCACTTCTTCTTCAGCACCTTCTTTCCTATGCCCAGTCACAATAGCAAAACTTGCACTTGCATCACGGTGCGTCACTGGAATGCCCGCATAAGCAGGAGCAGCTATTCCAGCTGAAATACCAGGAATGATTTCAAATGGTACACCTTGCTTTGCTAATGCTTCAGCTTCTTCTCCCCCTCTACCAAACACAAATGGATCGCCGCCCTTAAGCCTCGTTACAACTTTTCCTTTTTTCGCATACTTAATAAGAAACGTGTTAATTGTCTCTTGCTTCATCGTGTGATAATTCGGGAGTTTTCCGCAATAAATTAAATCCGCGTCAGGCTTTGCGTGTGAAAGCAGCTCTTTATTCACAAGTCGGTCGTATAAAATAACATCTGCCTTCTCAATACATTTCAACCCTTTAACAGTAATTAAATCTGGATCGCCAGGACCCGCTCCAACAATATAAACCTTTCCCATCATCTCTCCTCATTTCTTCTATTAAAATGAAACTTCCATTCGTATATAAGAATGGAAGTTTTTATTTTTTCGTATTACTGATCTCTACTCATGGATAACAAATGCCGCACCTTTTCGAATCTTCTTTTTTTCAAACAAAGAAATCTCTTTTACCTCTGGCAACGGTAAAAAATGCTTTTCAAGCTCAATCTCCGCAAGCTTAAATGCCTGTTCTTCACTTTGAGCAACAACAACAATCGGAACAATACTATTTACTAACACAGCTTCAAATCGATATAAATCCATATCGTCCCTCCTAAGACGCTATTACTTCTTCTAGCACGTTATTTAACGCTATTTGTAATGTATCTACACCAACACGACCTACAAAATCATAAAATGTTTCAGCTGGTAATTTATTCTCTTTGAAATAACTTATAAATGATGCGAGTACATCAGGTAGATCCTCGCCATCTATTTTTCCTTTTAACTTTTGATTGTAGGCACCGCCATCTAATAATGTTCCACCTACGTATATTTCAAACGCTTCAACAATGCCTTTTTCCTTCGTTTTCATTTTCACACCTTGTAACCCAATGTCAGCAATTTGACGTTGACCACATGAATTCGGGCAGCCTACCATATGAATTCGAACTGGAACATCGAGTGCAATTTGTGTATCTAAGTATTCTGCAATTTTTCGTAATCTTTCTTTCGTTTCTACTAGTGCAAGATTACAATATTCAATACCGGTACATGAAACCGCATGACCAATAAATGATTTCGGGCTAGCAGATATCGCTTCAAACAGCGGTTCACTAAGTAATCCTTTTACATTTTCCGGAGGAACGTTCGGAATAATGAAGTTTTGCGAGTTACATGTACGAATTTGTCCATTTCCATATTGCTTTGCGATTCTTGCAATCTCAAACATTTCTTCTGCATGTAAACGACCTACCGGTACATTAAAACCTACATATTTTAATCCCTCTTGTTTTTGGTCTTGAACACCATAAAAATAGCCTGCATTCCATCCTTTGAGTGCACTTTCCCCTTTACTTTGTAAAGGCCCTGTATACTCTATTAGTTTCTCTTTAAATTTCTCTGCTCCCCAGTCCGCAACAAGAAATTTCAACCGAGCTAAATGACGTTTTTCACGATATCCAAAATCACGGAATATAGTAGCAATCGCAATCGCCACCGCCTTCACTTCTTCTGGTAAAACGAATACATCTAATTCATCAGCTAAATACGGACGGGCTGATAATCCTCCACCTACTTTTATATGAAAACCAACTTTTTTCTCACCATCTATTTCTTTCGTAGCAGGTGTAAATGCAACACAGTTAATCTCTGCGTTTGCTGAGTTATAAATATTAGAACTAATAGACATTTTAAATTTACGTGGTAAATTAGAAAACTCTTCATTATGCTGGAAGTAATCGTATACTTCTTTTACAATATGCGTTGTATCAAATAATTCATTTGCATCAATGCCAGCAAGCGGATTACCTGTAATATTACGCGTTATATCACCACAAGCCCCCGCTGAAGATAACCCAACTCTTGCTAATCTATTAAAAATATCTGGAATTTGCTGAATTTCTAACCAGTGAAACTGAATCGCTTGTCTCGTCGTAATATCTATTACATCACGTCCATAATCTTCAGCGATAGAAGCAAGCACTTCTGCCTGTGCATTTGTAATAATCCCTGACGGAATATTTACCCGCATCATAAAATAACCAGCTTCTTTTGGACGTTGTAAATACAATCCTGCCCATTTAAAGGCATCCCACTCTTCTTTCGGAATAGATTCGAATCCATTTTCCGCATAGTAAGGAATATCATTAAAAATTTCTAAGCCATCTTTTTCTAATTTATTTTTCTCCGTCTGATTTAATTTTTCATTGTTAGCCCATACTTTTTCATAACTCATTGTTTATCCCCCTATATAAAACTACGCTCTTGTAAATACTTCACGATTTGTTCCGCACATTCTGCAATAGAATATTTGTGCGTTTCTACAATTAATTCCGCTTGTGCTGGCTCTTCATAAGGCGAATCAATACCTGTGAAATCCTTAATGTCACCTTTTCTTGCCTTTTTATAAAGCCCTTTCGGATCTCGTTTCTCACACTCTTCAATCGGACACTTCACAAAAATTTCAATAAATTCATCTGCCGCTAATAAATCTCTTACTTGTTTACGGTCTACTCGAAATGGTGAAATAAATGCTGTAAGGACAACTGTTCCTTGATCGACAAATAACTTTGCCACTTCGCCAATACGTCTTATATTTTCCATGCGATCACTTTCAGAAAATCCTAAGTCTTTATTTAAACCGTGACGAATGTTATCCCCATCCAGCACATAATTTCCAATATTCTTTTCAAACAGTTTACGAGCGACCGCATTCGCTACTGTAGATTTACCCGAAGCTGATAAACCAGTAAACCAAATTACAAAACTGTGATGTCCATTCTTCGCTCTTCTCTCATCTTTTGAAACCGACGCTGTATGCCAAGTAATATTCGTATCCATCTCGTTCTCTCCCTATTCTGTTACTACTGCTTTTTTCAATCCTTTAATTAGTACTTCCACTACTTCTTTACGACTAAATGTACTCGGCGGAATCTCACCGTTTCTTAATAATTCTCTTACTTTTGTACCCGATAAAATAACATGATCTTCTTTTCCGTGCGGACATGTTTTCGTTGAAGCCATCGCTTCACATTTCGTGCAGTAAAAACTATGTTCAAAGAATAGTGGTGTAATTCCTAACTCTTCTATCGTAAAATTTGTGAAAATTTCTTGCGCTTCATACGTTCCGTAATAATCTCCTACTCCAGCATGATCACGCCCTACTATAAAGTGGGTACATCCAAAATTCTTTCTTACTAACGCATGAAATATCGCTTCCCTTGGTCCTGCGTAACGCATGGCAGCAGGAAATACACTTAAAAAGACACGATTTTTCGGATAATAGTTTTGAAGGAGTACTTTATAGCTTTCCATTCTTACATCAGCAGGAATATCATCCGATTTCGTTTCTCCGACGAGCGGATTTAAAAAGAGACCATCTACAATTTCAAGAGCAGATTTTTGAATATACTCATGGGCACGATGTACCGGGTTTCTCGTTTGAAATCCGACCACTGTTTTCCACCCACGTTTTTTAAATTCTTCCCTCGTTTCAATTGGGTCTAAATGATAAGAAGGAAATTGATTATTTTCAAAGCGTTTTGTTAGAATAATAGTTCCTCCAACGTAAACGTTTGGTCGTTCATATAATTTTTCCACTCCTGGATGAGCCTCATCCGTTGTTTTATATACAAGTAACGCTTCTTTTTCTTTATCTGGTACAAAAATATCTTCTATTTGAATGACACCGTATATATTTCCATTGTTGACAAGCTTTACTTCCTCTCCAACCTTCAGGCTTTCTGCGACTTTTTCTGTTACCGGTAATGTAATCGGTATACTCCACACACTACCATTTGCTAAACGAAGCGTTTCTATGACTGAATCATAATCTTCCTTCCCTAAAAAACCAGTAAGGGGGCTATATCCACCTGTCGCCAATAGTTCTAAATCACTTAACGCAATATTGTCTAACTTAATTTCTTTTTCAATTTGTGATACGTCATATGCCTCATCTATACGGTTTACTAATTCGTTTACTATGCTCATTTTTCTATATCCTCTCTTAGCTTTATTTCAAGATTCATCTTATTGGTAATGAAGACCACATTCAGTTTTCACTTTTCCAGCCCATCTACCATCTCTTGAATCGCCACCATCCCCAACAGGTAACGTACATTTCTCACACCCAATACTTGGATAACCAATATCATGCAACGGGTTATACGGCAAGCTATGTTTGTATACATATCGCCAAACTTCTTTCCACGTCCAATGAATGAGTGGACAAACTTTAATAGATTGAAAACGATGATCTTGATTTATAAACTTTGTATGCTTACGTGTTTCTGATTGTTCCCTTCTTAAGCCTGATATCCATGCTTTTTCCACTACTAATGATTTTTCTAAAGGTAAAATTTTTCTAATCTTACAACAAAGATTCGGATTGCTCTCCCACAGTTTTTCACCATGCAACTTCGCCTGTTCATCAAGTGTAAGTTCTGGCTGTTTTTCTATAATATTCAATGAAGGAAATCTTTCCCGCACTTTCCGAATTAATTCATACGTTTCTTGAAAATGAACATTTGTATCCAAAAATACGACTTTAGCATATGGATTTACTTGGTTTATAAGGTGCAGCAATACCATACCTTCCACCCCAAAGCTACATGCGTAGACAATTTCATCTTTATACTCTCCATAAGCCCACTTTAATACTGATAGCGCGCCTTTTGTTTCGTCTTCTTCCGAAAATGAAACAACATTTTCTTCCCACGTTTCATACGTCAACATGTTTTTTCCCCCTGTAAAAGCAAAAAGACGGTTTTAACCTAATGAAAATAGGTTAAAACCGCCTCTAGTTTTTCTAGTCAGCGCTTTTCACTTTAAACGTACTTTTTCACTTTTCTCTAACTGAATTACTTTTCCATCTTGCACAACAATTGTAATTGAACCATATTTCATATCAGCAAGCATCGCTTCAATCTTCTCGGATACTTCATCAAAATGTTCCCGTACACTCACGCGAACAGCCCCCCCTTTTTATTCATAAAAAAAATCTTTCCCATTTCGAAAAGACTGTTCGGTAATATATTTTACCTTATCTTTCAAAATGGATCCCATTTTGCTGGATTTAGCACCTTGCTTTCTATAAGCAGGTTGCCGAGCTTCTTCGGGCCAGTTCCCTCCGCTTCTCTTGATAAGCTTTGTATTTGTATTTTATCACAATTCTGATTTTTTTCAATCCTAGTTTTCCGATATATTTTAATTATTTTATTTTATAAAAAAGGAATTGCCCATACGAACAACTCCTTTTCCTATTTAGACAAGTTCTTTAATACGTATGCGATCGTTCCCAATAATATTTTCATATGTTTCGCGTTCCACAACTACTTGCGATGTTCCGCCTTTTGCAAAGACAACGGCTGGTCTTCGAATCCGATTGTAATTATTCGCCATCGAGTACCCGTATGCTCCTGTACAGGAAACTGCTAGTAAATCAGAAGCAGCGACTTTCGGTAAATGAATATCCCAAATCAACATGTCTCCACTCTCACAGCATTTCCCGGCAATCGAAACGAGTTCCTCATTCTCATCATTCCCTCGATTCGCTAACATCGCTTCATAACGCGCGCTATATAAAGCAGGTCTTAAATTATCTGTCATTCCACCATCGACTGATACATATTTCCGAATACCAGGAATATCTTTCACAGATCCAACTGTATAAAGTGTTGTCCCAGCATCACCTACAATGCTACGGCCTGGTTCAATCCATATTTCTGGCAATGGATATTCACGTACAGTAAATTGTTCTCTCACTGCACTTGTTACAGCTCGCACATATGTCTCAAGAGTTAATGGTGTATCCGACTCTGTGTAGCGTATTCCAAATCCCCCGCCTACATTCAACACTTTTACTACATAGTTTGTTTGCTCTCTCACTTCTTCTAAAAATTGGCGAAGAACTTCAATCGCTCGAACAAAACCAGCTGTTTCAAATATTTGCGATCCAATATGTGAATGGATCCCTAGCACATTATAATTGGATTTTTGTACAGCAAATCTAATTGCCTGCATCGCTTGACCGTTTGAAACGCCAAATCCAAATTTCGAATCATCTTGGCCTGTCGTAATATATTCATGTGTGTGCGCCTCTACTCCAGGCGTTACACGAATTAATATGTTCACAAATTTCCCATGTTGCATCGCTAAATCGTGTAAAACTTCTAATTCAAAGAAGTTATCTACGACAAAACAACCGATATTCGCCTGAAGAGCCATCACTATTTCTTCTTCTGTTTTATTATTTCCATGAAAATGAATACGTGATGCCGGAAATCCTGCTTGGAGCGCAGTATATAATTCTCCCCCAGAGACAACGTCTAATGACATATTCTCTTCACGAGCTACTCGGCACATCTCCATGCACAAGAACGCCTTGCTTGCATATGCTACTTGATAAGAGAAACCACTTTCTTTAAAAGCACGATGAAATGCTCGGCATTTTCCTCGAATAGACTCTTCATCGTATACATAAAGTGGTGTTCCGTATTGCTTTGCTAGCTGCGTCGTATCGCACCCTCCAATTTCTAAGTGTCCTTGCCCATTAATTCGGCTTGTGCCGTGTAAATACATTTAAATTCCTCCCTTATTTCCTCTAAAACTCATAACCCCAATCTTCTATTCATTGCAGCACGCTTTTAGATAGACAAAAAACGCGCGGAACAATGTTCACACGCGTTTCTTATTAGGAAAAATATATATTGAAAAAATAAACGAGTTGTTATCTCCTCAAAATAAGAAACCGCATCAACATCTCCAAATAGCTCTCCATAAAATAAATCTTATGACAGTACTACATTTATTCAATGCAGTCCCAATATATGAATAAGATGGTTATTCTTATATTTCGGCAATAGTCCCTTTCAACCTATGATCACAGATTCCATTAAATCTCCCATAGCTTACTCTTTCCTATCGCGGCCTCTACCTTTGAGAGTAGATGAGGTAAGTCTATTTAATTTTCAAACATCTAATTGTTGCTATTAACAATACCAAAGGACCATTTTATTTGTCAAACAATTTTTTATATTGTTTTTTTGCAGTTTAATTTCGTATCGTCTGGTAAGCGCTTTACTAATACCTTTGTTACTTCCCATTCGCCTTCTTCGTTATTAAATGTAATCGTTACCTTCTCAAATGGTGGAGCAATTTTCCCAGCAACACGTTCATACTTTGTCACTTCAATACTTGCTTGAAATAAATATGTACCGCTATACACTTTTTTTAAACTAATAATTTTAGGACATTGATAAGGTTTCAAACTTCCATATTGTTTTTCAATTGCTTTATTTATTTTTGGAAATAAAACAGAATAAAGTGCATCTTCCATAAGAGGTGCATCATATTGGGCTACTGACACACTCGGTGAAGTAAAAAGTATAACACTACTGCATGCTATAAAATATAATAATTTTCGCATTATAACCTCCGTATTATCACGCGATTCTTTCTGCGTACGATAATTATCATACATAGAAATTCTGTTTTATTGTCTCCCACCACTCTTTTTCTACTCGATTATTATAAAAAAGCCCACAACCTTCTTTTATTTTCGTATAATGATACTCATAGTATAATAATCATAATAACAAAGGACTGTTCGTATATATAAAATGAGTCGTTAAGCAAACTGACTCTCAAGAACTGTCATGCTTTTTAGGAGAGGAGTATATTATGCTACAACATCTGTTTCCAAAACTGCGATTTGCACTCGTTGCAGTCGTTTTACTATGGATTAAAACATATATTGTGTACAAGCTAGCATTTGATATTAAAATTGATAATTTCTTTGAAGAATTCATGCTTTTTATCAATCCACTAGCTGCGTTACTTTTATTTTTCGGCTTAGCTTTACTTGCATCTAAGCACCGAAACCGAATTATAATTGGAATCAGTTTTATACTGTCATTTATTTTATTTGGAAACGCAATGTTTTATGGGTTCTATAACGATTTCGTTACTTTCCCGGTTTTATTCCAAACAAACAATATGGCTGATTTAGGGACAAGTATAAAAGAACTCTTTACGTACAAAACATTACTTTTATTTGCAGATGCAATTATTTTAATGTTTATTTCGCGTAAATTCCCGTCATTTGGCGACAAAACACCACTTTCCCGCTCAGAGAAGCGAACTTTCTTTAGCGGTGTAACAGCTTTATTAGCACTACAAATTGTTGTATCAGTTATTTATAAACCACAAATGTTCTCACGCTCATTTGACCGTCAAACTGTCGTGAAGAATTTAGGTTTATACACATATCATCTATTTGATATTACGCTTCAATCCAAGTCCTCAGCTGAGCGTGTATTTGCAAGTGGGGATGGGTTTTCTGAAATTAAAAACTATACAGACTCAAAAGACAAACAAGTTGATAAAAACTTATTTGGAGCTGCAAAAGGTAAAAATGTAATTTTAATTTCAATGGAATCTACACAAAGCTTTGTTATTAATAAAAAAATAAATGGAAAAGAAATTACACCATTTTTAAATGAATTTATTAAGGATAGTTTCTATTTCGATAACTTCTATCATCAAACTGGACAAGGTAAAACTTCTGATGCTGAATTTATCGTTGAAAACTCACTTTATCCGCTAGATCGTGGTTCTGTATTCTTTACTCATGCAACAAATGAATACACAGCGACACCAGAACAATTAAAGAAATACGGATATTCTTCTGCCGTCTTCCATTCAAATGATAAAACGTTTTGGAATCAGGATGTAATGTATCCTGCGCTTGGATATGATCGTTACTTTAATTTAAATGATTACGCAGGAACGGAGCAAATGTCTGTCGGTTGGGGATTAAAAGATAGAGAGTTCTTTGAACAATCTATTCCAAAGTTAAAATCTTTACCGCAACCGTTCTATACAAAATTTATTACATTAACAAATCATTTTCCATTTCTTCTAAATCCGGAAGATCAATATGTTGATGAATTCAACTCGGAAAGTGGTGTTGTAAACCGCTACTTCCCAACTGTTCGTTACACAGATGAAGCTCTTAAATTATTTATTAAACAATTAAAAGAAGAAGGATTGTATGATAATTCCGTTATTGTCATCTATGGTGATCATTACGGTATTTCCGAAAACCATAACGCAGCTATGGCACAGTTCCTAGGAAAAGATACTATTACACCATTCGATTCTATGCAATTACAACGAGTCCCTCTTATTATTCATGTGCCTGGCCAAGAAGGAAAAGTTGTTTCTAAAGTATCCGGTCAAATTGATATTAAGCCAACGCTCCTTCATTTACTTGGTATTAAAACAAATAAATCCGTTGAATTTGGAACTGACTTATTTATTAAAGAGAAAGACCCGCTTATGGTAATGCGTGATGGTAGCTTTGTTTCTGAAGAGTATGTTTATACAAAAAATATGTGCTACAAAAGAAGTACGGGTGAAGAAGCTGACATGACGCTATGTCAGCCGTATATTGAAAAAGCAAAAACAGAATTAAAACTCTCCGATAAATTAATTTATGGAGATTTATTACGCTTCGATCCTAATAATCGATATAAAACTGGAACGATGACAACGAAATTTGAATAGTAAAGGAAGCAACTTTATACAAGTTGCTTCCTCTTTTTATTTTCACTTAATTTTCAAACCATCCTTCTATGAAATCTTTCACAAATTGGTAATTTCTTTCGTATGAGGAATAAATTTATGGTATGATAAAATAAGTAAACTTTCATACACTAATTAAGAATTTATTACAGAAAGCAAGGGATCAGATTTTGTATAGAGCAGCTATTCCAAACTTATTTACGCTCGGAAATTTATATAGCGGATTTTTATCAATCGGCTATGCATCTTTAGGATATTATAAATCAGCTGCTATTTTAGTACTTATCGGGATGATGTTAGATAGTCTTGATGGTCGTGTTGCTCGTTTATTACGTGTTGATTCACAAATGGGAAAAGAGCTCGACTCGCTTGCAGATGTCGTAACATTTGGTGCAGCACCAGCTGTTTTAATGTATTACACATCTTTCTCAAACTACGGAATCATCGGATTATACATAGCGGGATTATTCCCTCTTTTCGGAGCATATCGTTTAGCACGATTTAATGTAACACCATCTTCTACTTCAATGAAATATTTCACTGGAGTACCGATTACAGCAGCGGGAGGGCTTGTTGCTTTCTTAACATTATTTTCACATACCATTCCAAAAATCGTTCTTATTACCGTATTTGTAACGTTCGCATTTTTAATGGTGAGCCGCATTCGTATCCCAAGTTTAAAAGATGTACCAATTCCACGATATAGCATCATTATTACACTATTTTTAGTTGGAATCATTATTACAATGTATCAAACAGGATTTGGAAATTTTTCTGTTTTCTTATTTATTGCCATTCCACTATATATTTTGTACATGTTATCTCAATTCATTAGACAAAGACCGTCTAAAAAAGCGAATAAAGAAAAATAAGAAAACCTTCCGAGTCCGGAAGGTTTCTTTTTATTTTGTAACTAATACCTTTTGATTTACAGGTGTTACTGGCTCTTCGCCGTTTAATACAGCTAAAATATTTCTGACAGCCATTTCAGCCATCGCATCACGAGTTTCAAATGTTGCATTCCCTACGTGTGGAGCAAGTACTACATTCTTTAATTCTTTTAACTCTTCTGTAATTTTCGGTTCAAATTCAAACACGTCAAGAGCTGCTCCTTCAATTTCATTCGTTTTTAATGCATGAGCAAGTGCTGCTTCATTCATAATTGGTCCACGTGAAGCATTTACAATATACGCTGTTTTCTTCATCATTTTAAACTGCTCTTCATCAATCATATGATGTAAATTTGGATTATAAGCACAGTTAATTGTAATAAAGTCTGCTGTTTGTAATAATTCTTCCAACATCACATACGTTGCCCCCAGCTCACTTTCAGCTTCAAGCTTACGATTTGGCCCTGTATATAAAACATCCATTCCAAATGCTTTCGCACGTTTTGCAACAGCCTTCCCGATTTCTCCAAGACCTATAATTCCGATTGTCTTACCATGAACTTCTCGTCCTAAGAAAAATAACGGTGCCCATCCGTTAAATCCAGTCGTACGACATAACGTATCCCCTTCAGGAATTCTACGCGCCGCTGCTAAAAGAAGTGCAAATGTTAATTCTGCAGTCGCTTCCGTTGATACTTTCGGTGTATTCGTAACTGCAATTCCTTTTTCGCCCGCATACTTGTAATCAATATTGTCGTAACCAGCACCATAGTTTGCAACAATCTTTAAATGAGGCGCTGCATCAATAACTTCTTTTGGCACCTTTGTCGAAAGTAAACTTAACAATGCATCTTTATCTTTTACACGCTCTGTTAATTCATCTATAGAAATTAACTCCTCTTTATCGTACATTTCTACATCATGATCTTTTAATAGTTCTAATCCAATTTCCGGAATTTTTCCCGCTACTAATATTTTTGCCACTACTAACACCTCTTCTATAGAAAATAAGATATCTCTTATATTTCATTGTAAGAAATCCACATATAAAAACCAAGGAATTTGATTATAGTTTTAAAAATCGACACTTTTCCATGAAAAAAGAGGAGATGCAACTCTCCCCTTTTCTTACGCTTTTTCCTGCGATTCTTTTCCAAGCTTCACATCAATCGTTCCTTCTGCAACCGTATCGCTAATTTGCTCCTCAATAACCGATTGAGATTCAGCATTCGTTTCAGAAGTATAAGCTTGTTGCTGTGCACCTTGTACATTTTGTTTATTTTGTTGTTTCGCCATTTCTTACCCTCCTTTTCATTCTTTCTTATTTTGAACAAAAAGGACGGTTTTCATCAAAAAATTGCGTTTCATTTTGAATTTGTTACTTCTTCTTCAAGCGACCTCATTACTCTTGCTCGCTTCGTAAATGTTGCAACCTGAGTAACACCGTGAGCTAGTAATGTTTGTACATTTTCTTGTACATAATTCCCTAAATCATTTGGATAATGGGCATCCGAAGAAATCGTAATTGGAACACCATACTTAGCTAATACTTGTAAATATAGTGGACTTGGGCACATTTCACGAACAGGATAACGATAGTATAATCCTGCATTTATTTCTGTTGCCGTATTCGTTTCTACTAACGCACAGGCAATTTCCTCATAATAAGAAAGCTGTTCATTCTCATCCAATCGATAATTAAATACCTTTATATTATCAAGATGAGCGATAATATCAAATAACTCGGTACGAATCGCACTCTCAACTGTTTTAAAAAACATATCATATAATGCGCGTAGGTCATGCTTCTCAAAATATTCTTTCGTATCTGGATTATCAAATCCCCAGCCATTTAGAAAATGAACGGAACCAATTATATAATCAAAGTCTCCTAGCGCTAATAATTCTTTTAACTCTCCTTCACAACCAATAAAATAATCCGCTTCAATTCCAAGTTTAAGTGTGACACCTCTTTTACTCCATCGTTCTTTCGCCTCTTCAATGACCTTTGTAAAATCATACAGTGAAACTACCCTTACTTGATCTAACCATTCCTTCTGTATACGACCGAGCTTAGAATCACTAATATCTACATATTTTTCATAATATCCTTTCGCTTCATGAAAACGATATAAATGATCAACAATCCCAACTTCTGTTATACCTTTTCGCACAGCTTCTTCTAAATAGAGGTCCATCCATTCTGTTGTAAATGGCCCTTCCTTCACACGCTTTTGCAAACGCTCTTGTGTTTTCATAAGCCAATCAATAGAATGCCTTTCTTGAAGCGGTTCATAACGTTCCAGCGCTTCATTTATTTTAGCAAGCCATCCTATTGAATACGGTCCTTCTTCTAAGTGAAGATGATAATCTACTTTCATATACATTCCCCCTTATAATGTATCTATTTCCCTTCTATCCCCAACTCTCGAAAGCTTTCCATTTCGTTCTTTCACCTCCCGCATGACATCTTCCAATGTAATATTTTTTTCAGCTAATAAAACGAAACAGTGATAAAATACATCAACCATTTCTTTCACTACTTCTTCTTTATCATTATTTTTACATGCGATAATTACTTCAGCACACTCTTCACCAATTTTCTTTAAAATTTTATCTTCTCCTTTTGAAAATAAATAATTTGTATACGATTCAGGAAGTGGGCTTTCCTTTCGTTCTTCAATTGTTTTATACAGCAACTTAAAGGCATTTTCCATATGTATCCCCCTATATAATTTGATAGTGAAAACATGTCTTCTCTCCCGTATGACAAGCAGGTCCTACTTGTTTCACATTCACAACAATTGAATCTTGATCACAATCTAAATATAAAGATTGCACATATTGAAGATTCCCTGATGTTTCCCCCTTATTCCATAACGACTGCCTCGAACGAGAATAAAACCATGTTCTTTTCGTCTCTAACGTTTTTTCATATGCTTCTTCATTCATATAAGCTAGCATTAAAACTTCTTTCGTACCTTCTTCGATGACAATTGCTGGTATTAATCCTTTTGAAAAATTAGGTTTCATAACCGCACCTCAACATTTGCATCTCTTAATTTTCGCTTTACACTCTGCACTGTCGCCTCACCATAATGAAAGATGGATGCCGCTAACGCTGCATCAACTGTTGTCTTTTGAAAAACTTCTATAATGTGATCCGTATGACCACAGCCCCCTGATGCGATGACTGGAATGGAAACACTTTTTGAAATTTCTTCTGTTAAACGAAGGTCATATCCGCTTTTCGTTCCATCTGCATCCATACTCGTTAACAAAATTTCACCTGCCCCAAGTTTAACAACACGCTTCGCCCATTCTATGGCATCCATTCCTGTGTCAACTCTTCCGCCGTTGACGTATACGTTCCATTTACCTTCTGCTACTTTTCTAGCATCAATTGCCACGACAATACATTGTGATCCAAAGTGTTCTGTCCCTTCTTCTATAAGCTTCGGGTTTCGCACTGCCGCTGAGTTTATTGAAACTTTGTCTGCTCCAGCTCTTAGTAAATTGTACATATCTTTCACACTTGAAATCCCCCCGCCAACCGTAAGAGGAATAAATACTTTAGCTGCTGTTTTTTCTACAACATCTATAATCGTTTTTCTTCCTTCATGAGTCGCTGTAATATCTAAAAATACGATTTCATCTGCCCCTGCCTCGTTATATGCTTCAGCTATTTCAACCGGATCACCGACATCTTGTAATCCTATAAAATTTACACCCTTTACGACTCGCCCTTCTTTCACATCTAGACATGGAATGATTCGTTTCGCTAACATAACTTCGTTACCTGTAACACTTCTTCTAAATCAATCGTTTTCTCGTAAAGCGCCTTTCCAATTATGACACCATATATATTCATATCATTTAACTTTTTCACATCTTGAATAGATGCCACTCCTCCAGAGGCGATGAGACGAATGCCCACACTTTTTTGAAGTATCGCTAATTGTTCAAAATTTGGACCTGCAAGCGTCCCGTCTTTCGAAATGTCTGTAAACACAATCGTTTGAACACCTAAACTTTCCATTTGTTTCGCTAAACTAACGTAAGAAATTTCAGACAGATCAAGCCAACCTCTCGTTGCTACGAAACCATTTTTCGCATCAATTCCAACAATGATTTTCTCTTTATATAGACGAACTGCTTCCTCTAAAAATGACTTATCATAAAGAGCTGCTGTTCCTAAAATCACTTTTTCTACACCTGCTGACAATAACTTCTCCACCGTTACAAGTGAACGAATTCCTCCTCCCACTTGCACAGGAATACGTACCGCCTTGCAGATTTTTTCAATGACGGGCAAATTTAACGACTCGCCAGCAATTGCACCGTCTAAATCAACAATGTGTAGTATTTCCGCTCCAAGCTTTTCAAATATGATCGCCTGCGCTACCGGATCTTCATTCATCACCGTTTCTTTACTAAACTCTCCTTGATAAAGTCTAACGCATCGCCCTTCTTTTAAATCGATAGCTGGGAAGATTTCCATGCTTCTACCACTCCTTGAAAATTTTTTAATATTTGCATGCCAATTTCGCCACTTTTTTCTGGATGAAACTGTGCACCAAATACATTTCCTTTCGCGACAAACCCTGGTATTTGCATTCCATAATCACTTACTCCGCATACAATTTCATCTGGACAATCCGCGTAATATGAGTGAACATAATACACGAAAGAACCATCCACTAATCCATTCCAAAGCGGAAATTCTCTTTCCTTCCTTAATTCATTCCATCCCATATGAGGAATTTTATACGAAACTTTTAACTTCCGAATTTCACCTGGTAGTAAACCTAACCCGCTACAATCTTTTAGTTCCTCACTTCGTTCAAATAAAAGTTGCATGCCCAAACATATACCGAGGAGTGGTTTTCCTATGTCACAAACTTCTTTTAGTACACACACTAAATCTCTTTCTTTTAATACTTCCATCGCTTTCGGAAATGCACCTACTCCCGGTAGAATCACGCCATCGCTTCTCAATATCTCTTCTTTATCACTCGTTACAATGTACTCTGCCTCAATATATTTTAATGCTTGCTCTACACTGCGAATATTTCCCATTCCATAATCTATAATGGCAATCAATTACAACATCCCTTTCGTTGAATTTACACCAGTAATGTTGGCATTTTTTTCGACCGCTTCTCTAAGCGCTCTACCAAAAGCTTTAAATAATGCTTCAATTTTGTGATGTGTATTACTTCCGTATAGAACGCGCGCATGTAATGTAATATTGGCAGCATGTGCAACTGCTCTAAAAAATTCTTCCGTCAATTCTGTATCAAAATCCCCGAGCTTCGGATTTGTTAATTCCCCTTGAAATACACAATATGAGCGTCCACTTATATCAATTGCAACAAATCCTAAAGATTCATCCATCGGTACATACGCGGAACCGTAACGATTAATTCCTTCTTTATTTTGCAATGCTTCTTTCAAGCAATTTCCGAGTACAATTCCAACATCTTCAACGGTGTGATGTGCATCGACAAATACATCACCTTCTGCCTCAACTTGCAATCCAAATCTTCCATGTCTAGCAAATAAAGTCAGCATATGATCGAAAAAACCAACCCCCGTTTGAATAGATACACTCGTACTTTCATCAAGCTGCAAACTTAATTTAATTTTTGTTTCTGTCGTCTCACGTGCTTGACTGGACTGACGCATTATTTTTCCTCCTCAAACCTTATTTGGATTGCTCTCGCATGTGCATGTAACCCTTCTTTATTTGCAAGCTCTACAATATGATGCTGTACATTTTTTAATGCTTCCTCTGTATAAGAAATAAAACTTGATTTTTTCACGAAATCATCGACTGATAACGGAGAAAAAAATCTTGCCGTTCCGCTCGTTGGTAATACATGATTCGGTCCCGCCAAATAATCCCCGAGCGGTTCAGGTGCATATGGCCCAAGGAAAATAGAGCCTGCATGTTTCACATAATCTAGAGCATTCATCGGTTCTTTTATATGTAACTCTAAATGTTCTGGAGCAATTTTATTTGATAACTTTAGTGCCTCCTCTAAAGAAGCAACGATAAAGATGGCTCCATTTCTATTTATTGATTCACGTGCAATTTCACTTCTTGGTAACGTTTCTAACTGTCTTTCTACCTCTTTTTCTACTTCTTTAGCTAGTTCCATATTCGTTGTAATACAAATCGCCGTTGCTCTCTCATCATGCTCTGCTTGCGATAATAAATCCGCTGCGATATATTTTGCATTACCTGTTTCATCCGCGACAACTACAATTTCTGATGGACCAGCAATCATATCGATATTTACTATCCCGTATACTTCTCGTTTCGCTAGAGCGACGTACAAATTTCCCGGTCCAACTATTTTATCCACTTTCGGAATCGATTCCGTCCCGTATGCTAAAGCAGCAATTGCTTGTGCGCCACCTATCGTATAAATTTCATCTACTCCCGCAAGATTTGCAGCAGCTAATATATGAGGATCAATTCCCCCTTTCCTCGGCGGTGTTACCATTACAATCTTTTTCACACCTGCAAGTTTCGCCGGCAATACATTCATTAATACTGAAGAAGGATATGAGGCTGTCCCACCTGGTACATATACACCTACATTTTCTAATGGCCGAATGAGCTGCCCTCTAATTATGCCTTTACTTTCACAATCGAAGATTGAATACTTCTTTTGCTTTTCGTGATACGAAACAATGTTTTTCTTCGCCTCTTTTAAAGCTTCTAAAAATGAATTCTCTACAAACATACTCGCTTGCTGTATTTCTTCTTCACTTACACGAAAATCTTTCATCTCTACACCATCAAACTTTTTTGTATAGAAAGATAAAGCCTCATCATTCCCTTCCCTTACATGTCTAATGATTTCTCTTACACTTCTTTGAACAGTTTCTTCTATTATATTAGCGTTTTCTCTTAGCACTTTTATTTTAGATAATGCCTCCTTAAAGTCTTCATAAATGATTTCCATTTTAAATCCTCCTATTTCCCTGATAAGATTTCTTGCTCCATCATATTTATAATACTGAATATTTCGTCTTTTTTAGTTTTTAAGGCTGCCTTATTTACAATCATCCGAGCCGATATAAAGTACATTTCCTCAAATACAATGAGTCCATTCTCTTGTAATGTTTTTCCTGTTTCAACAATATCTACAATCGCATCTGCCAATCCAAGAAGAGGAGCGATCTCTACAGAACCTTCTATTTTAATAATTTCTACATCCTCTCCCTTATCATGAAAATAAGTAGAAGTAATATGTGGGTATTTCGTAGCGATTCTTTTCTTCCGGTAACTCTTCGGATTATACGTAGGAATAGAAGCAACACAAAACTTACAAATCCCCACTCCTAAATCCAGCATTTCATAAATATCTTTCTCGTTTTCCATTAAAATATCTTTTCCAACGATGCCAATATCAGCTACCCCATGTTCTACATAAGTAGCAACATCAACCGCTTTTAGTAAAATAAATGAAATATTTGTATTTTTACTTTGAAATACAAGCTTCCGACCTTTATTTTTGAGCTCGGAACAATCAATTCCAATCTGCTCAAAAAGTGGAATGACATGTTTTTCTAATCTTCCTTTCGTTAACGCAATTTGAATGTTACGCATGAAGCCTCTCCTTCTTTCTGGACTACCCATTTCTCATTCCATACATATTCCACTAAGTATTCATTCTTTGCCTCAACGACCGTTCCTATTTTATTTTTTCTTGCGAATTGAAAGGTATCGCTTAAATTAGAGAATAGAGATAACCAAGCATTTTTCCCATCCTTTCGAAGTAAATTTCGTAGCCTTTCTGCTTCCGCTAATCTATTTAACTCATAATGAATCACAATATCAATTTGATTTCGTTCATATGGTTCTTGCTGCTCTTGCAGCGCCTTCACAATTTGATTTACTTGTACCGCGAGTCCAACAGCTGGCAGCATTTCTCCAAAATTGCCAATTAGCTCATCGTATCTTCCGCCACTAACGATTTCTTCTCCAATTTCATATATATATCCTTTGAAAATAACACCCGTATAGTAATCTAAGTGTTGAATCATGCCCAAATCAATTGATATGTAAGAACCATATCCTAACGTTTCAATTGTTTCATACATTTCTTTTATTCTTGCAATTGCCATTTTCATTTCATTACTTGAAGCAAGCTTTTCTGCTTCCTCAATAACTTCTAAATTTCCAAATAGCCTTGGCAATTTCTCAAGTAACCTTACTGTCTCATCGCATCGATTTAATTTCTTTTCTCCGATAAAATTTGAGAGGGCTGCATAATTTTTACTTTCTATATACGTTCTAAGTACCCTTTCTTCTTCATCATGGATGGAGAGTTTTTTTACAATACATTTATATAACTGTACTTGCCCAATCTCAATTGTAAAAGATTGCACCTTCAACTTTTGAAGTGCTTGAATGACACTTATTACACATTCAATTTCAGCTCTTACATTATCAATCCCGATAACTTCAATACCACTTTGTACGATTTCATTATATTTTCCAGAATGGGATTCATTCGCTCGAAATACATTCCCGCTATACGTCACTTTAAGTGGCGTATCCCATCTCTGTGTTCCAATAACTCTCGCTAAAGGAATTGTCATATCTGGACGTAAAACGATAATCCTTCCCTTTTCATCAAAAAATTTATACATCTTCTCTTCATCTATCGGTCTATTTTGAAATGCAAAAACGTCATAAAATTCAATTGTAGGTGTTCTTATTTCTTCATAACCTCTCTCTAAAAAAGTAAGCCTTAATTTTTGTTCTACTTCTTCAATTAACGTACATTCTTCGAATAAATAATCTCTCGTTCCATTTGGATTTGCCCGTTTCCATTTTGTCATCTAAATTTTCACACCTTTCCCCTTCTAATGTATGCCTATTTCATTCCCCTAAGCCGAAAATAAAAAGAGCCTTGTAGACAAAATACCTACAAGGCTCTTCAGTAGAGTGTAGGTACAACGGGAATAACCCTTGTACCTACACGTTTTCACGCTAGGTTCAAGGGTTTCATGTATGATGATGTAGTTGTGTAAGCATTGTAATAGATTGCACGATATTCATAATACTTACTCCCTTTCTCCTCTGATTTTCACATAGTATATAACAGTTAATTTTGAATGTAAATACATTTTTAATATTCCGTCATTTTTTTAATGTAAAGCCACTTTTCTTTCATACTCTTTTATTTCTTGTTCATATTGCATTGTAATACTAATTTCATCTAAACCATTTAATAACTTCTCTTTCCACATTCTCTCGATTGTAAAATGGAATCTATGCGTATTCGTTGTCATTATTTCATTTTCTAAATCAACTGTGATTTGTTCTCTCGCATCTGTTTTAGCAAGTTGTTCACGCATATCTTTATCCATTACAATCGGTAACATGCCATTTTTCATACAATTCATATAAAAGATATCGGCAAATCCTCCAGCGATAATAACGCGGAAACCATAATCAGCAAGTGCCCATGGAGCATGTTCTCTTGACGAGCCACATCCAAAATTATCGCCTGTGATTAATATACTGGCTCCTTTTCTTTCTTGTGCATTAAGCGGGAAATTAGGGTTTTCTTGGCGATTATTATCATATCGCCACTCATCAAATAAAAACTTCCCAAACCCAGTTCTTTCAATTCTCTTTAAATATTGCTTCGGAATAATTTGATCTGTATCAATGTTATCATTCATCAGTACTGCGGCAGTACCTTTATGAATACGAAATGGCTCCATCATAACTCTCCTTTCTAATATCAACAAAATGACCATATAACGCAGCCGCTGCCGCCATTGCCGGGCTAACTAAATGCGTTCGTGCTCCCTTTCCTTGTCTTCCTTCAAAATTGCGATTTGACGTAGAGGCACAATGTTCCCCTTCAGGCACTTGATCTGGATTCATACCTAGACACATTGAGCATCCGGGCTCTCTCCATTCAAATCCAGCTTCTTCAAATATGCGATGTAATCCTTTATGCATCGCTGCTTCTCTTACCCTTTGAGATCCAGGTACAACAAGTGCTCGCACACCTTCTTTTACTTTTTTACCTTTCACGACAGATGCAGCAATTTCTAAGTCAGAAAGCCTGGAATTTGTACAAGATCCAATGAAAACATGTTGAACTGGAATGTCATACGTACTTTGTCCGGGACTCAATCCCATATAAGAAAACGCTCTTTCGTCATTTGCATCATGCTTTTCTGGCAATTTCTCATCGATCCGAACACCCATACTAGGATTTGTTCCCCACGTAACGTACGGTGCTAAATCCGTAACATCTACTAGAATATGTAAATCATAAACTGCATCTAAATCTGTATAAAGTTCTGACCATTTTTTCTTAATAGATTCATAGTCTTTCGGTGCATATTTACGCCCTTTTACGTAAGCAACCGTTTTTTCATCTGGTGCAATAATGCCAGCCTTTGCTCCCCCTTCAATTGCCATATTGCAAAGCGTCATCCTCTCTTCCATATCCATAGCATGAATGGCCTCTCCGTAAAATTCCATTACGTAACCTGTTCCAACTGCTACTCCGTACTTTGAAAGAAGATGTAAAATAATATCTTTCGCATAAACACCTTGCGGTAACTTTCCTTTTAACTCAATGCCCATCGCTTTCGGCTTTCGTTGCCATAACGTTTGCGTTGCCAATACATGTTCCACTTCACTCGTACCAATACCAAACGCTAGTGCGCCAAAAGCACCGTGTGTCGCTGTATGACTATCACCACAAACAATCGTTTTTCCTGGCTGTGTGAGTCCAAGTTCTGGTCCTATTACATGAACGATCCCTTGCTCTTCATCTCCGATATCCGCTAATGGCACCTGAAATTGTTTACAGTTTTCCCGAAGTGTATCTAGTTGCTGCTTCGCAATGCGGTCGGTAATATTCCAAACATCTTTCGTTGGAATATTATGATCCATCGTTGCAAATGTTAAATCTGGTCTGCGGACTGTTCGATTTGTAAGCCGCAAGCCTTCAAAGGCTTGCGGTGACGTTACTTCATGAACAAGATGTAGATCGATATATAATAAATCCAATCCATTTTCATTAGTCGCAACTACATGTCTTTCCCAAAGCTTATCTAGTAACCTTTTCCCCATTATCTTCCTCTCCCTACTAACGCTTGCTCTTCCATTTCTTGAATAACTGCCTTTGTAAATGAAGTTGTCGTTTCAGTCCCCCCGATATCTGCTGTACATTTTCCTGATTTAAGGACTGCAGAAACTGCTTCTTCAATTGCATATCCTTCTCTCGTTAATCCGAACGATTGCCCAAGCATCATTGCAACAGAACGCATCATCGCAATTGGATTCGCCTTATTTTTCCCCGCAATATCCGGTGCTGATCCGTGAATAGGCTCGTATAATGAAGGCCCCTTTTCAGCGTGACTTGCTGATGGAAGCATTCCTAATGATCCAGCTAATACTGAAGCCTCATCACTTAAAATATCACCAAATAAATTTTCCGTTACAATAACGTCAAATCTTCCTGGATTCCGAATTAATTCCATAGCTGCTGCATCTACTAAAATGTGTTCTACTTCCACATTTGGGTAGCGAAGTGCTACTTCTTCTGTCACAGTTCTCCATAATTTACTAGACTCTAAAACATTCGCTTTATCAATAGATGTTACTTTTTTCTTCCGCTTATTCGCTAATTGAAAAGCATACGAAACGATACGTTCAATTTCATGGCGATGATACGTAAGTGTATCTGTCGCCACTTCTTCCGTTCGCTCTTTCGGATAAGAAAAATAAATTCCGCCTGTTAATTCACGAACGACAACGAAATCAATTTCATCAGCGTTTTTTAATGGTGATAAATGTGCAGTTGCACTTTCTACCGTTACAGGGCGAACATTCGCAAATACACCGAGTCCTTTTCTTAATGCTAATAATCCTTTCTCAGGCCTTTCTTTCGCACTATCCCACCTTGGTCCACCTACTGCTCCAAGTAAAACCGCATCACTCGCTAAACAGGCGGCAAGTGTTCGCTGTGGTAATGGTTGCCCAGTTAAATCGATAGCAACACCACCAAAGTACTCATCTTGCAAATGAAAATGATGTCCATATAGCCTTTCTACCATATGCAATACTTCCTTCGCACTTTCCATTACTTCTGGACCAACACCATCACCAGCTAAACAAACGATACGTTTTTCCATTTTTAACACTCCTTTTAACTGAATTTTCAGAACTTTAATTTGATAGGTGAGGAAAGCTTCTCTCACCTATCAAATATTTATTTCACAAGCGCTATAAGAGATTTTAATTTCCCTGCTGCATGGACATAAGCTCTCGCCGACGCTTCCAATACGTCTTGCGCAACTCCGAAACCTGATATTTGGTGACTACCTTCTTTTAATTCAACATGAACGTGAGCAAGTGCATCTTGACCTTGTGTAATAGATTGTATGCGATAATCTGCCAATTCACATTCTAATCCTAAAATTCTTTGAATCGCATTGTATATCGCTTCAATACTACCAGAACCAGTGGCTGCATCTTCATATACATTTCCTTCCTCATCCTTCAGCACAACTGTTGCGCATTGTGTACTATTTGATACGAAATGCACTTGTAATTGCGTAATGTTATATTGCTGAGCTGCAAATGCTGCTTCACCAAGCATAAGTGCGCGTAAATCTTCTTCAGTAATTTCCTTTTTACGATCAGCCAATTTTTTAAATGCTTCGAATGCCGCATCTCGCTCTTCATTTGTAAATTCATAACCAAGCTCTTTCATTTTTTCCGTAAACGCATGACGGCCAGAATGTTTCCCAAGTACAAAGAGATTTTGAGATTCTCCTATAAGCGCTGGTTCGATAATTTCATAAGTTGTTACTTCTTTTAAAACCCCGTCTTGGTGGATGCCCGATTCATGAGCAAATGCATTCGCTCCAACGATTGCTTTATTTTTCGGTACAACCATACCCGTTAACCTGCTTACTAATATACTCGTCGCCTTAATTTCTTTTAAAGTCATTGAAGGCTCTGCTTTATAAAAATCTTTTCTAATATGAAGAGCTACCGCAACTTCTTCTAACGCTGCATTCCCTGCTCTTTCTCCAATGCCATTAATCGTTCCTTCTACTTGCAATGCTCCTCCTTCAACCGCAGCTAACGAATTTGCTACTGCCATACCAAGATCATCGTGACAATGACAAGAAAAAATCGCTTTTTCATATGATGGAACGGATTCTTGTAAGTATTTAAAAAGAGAATAATACTCTTCCGGATTCGTATATCCAACTGTATCTGGAATATTAATTACATTCGCTCCTGCACGAATCGCAACTTCTACTGCTTCAGCTAAAAAATCTCTTGTTGTTCTTGTCGCATCTTCTGCAGAAAATTGTACTGTCGGAAATAATGATTTTCCAAGCGTAACCGAGCGATGAATACTATTTAACACATCTTCTTTTGACATACAAAGTTTATATTTCATATGAATATCACTCGTAGCTAAAAATACGTGTAGACGAGGAGATACAGCACCTTTCACAGCTTCATATGCTCTTCGAATGTCACTTTCTTTCGCTCTAGCTAAACTCATAACCGTAGCATTTTGAATTGTATTCGCAATACGTTTTACCGATTGAAAGTCACCTTCGGAAGCTGCCGCGAATCCAGCTTCCATTACATGAATACCAAGCCTCTCTAATTGCCTAGCAATTTGTAATTTCTCTTGTTCATTTAAATTTACTCCTGGTGATTGTTCGCCATCACGAAGCGTTGTATCCATGAACAAAACCTGCTTCATATTATTTAACCCCTACCTTTACTCGCGGCTGTACGAAAGGCATCATTTCACGTAATTTACGTCCAACTACTTCGATTTCATGTTTATTCTCTTTCTCATTTGTCGCATGGAAATTTGGTCTTCCTGCTTTATGCTCTGCAATCCAGCCTCTTGCAAATGTACCATCTTGAATTTCTGCTAATACTGCCCCCATCGCTTTCTTCGTATCTTCAGTAACAACGCGTGGTCCTGATACGAAGTCTCCCCACTGCGCTGTATCTGAAACTGAATATCTCATATTTTCAAGTCCACCTTCGTACATAAGGTCAACGATTAGCTTCAGTTCATGTAAACATTCAAAATATGCAAGTTCAGGCTGATATCCTGCATCAACTAACGTTTCAAACCCAGCTTTTACAAGTGCAGTCACTCCGCCGCAGAGTACAGCTTGCTCTCCAAATAAATCTGTTTCTGTTTCTTCTTTAAACGTCGTTTCTAGTACACCAGCTCTCGTTGCTCCAATTCCGTCAGCATAAGAAAGTGCTTTTTCAGTCGCAACTCCTGTTGCATCTTGATATACTGCAAATAATGCAGGAACAGCCCCGCCCTCGGCGAACGTACGGCGTACGAGATGCCCCGGTCCTTTTGGCGCTACTAGAAATACATCTACATTAGCTGGTGGTTTTACTTGATCAAAGTGAACATTAAATCCATGTGCGAACACGAGGGAGTTTCCAGCCTGTAAATTTGGTGCAATTTCAGCTTCATATACTTCTGGTTGTAATTCATCAGGCAGTAGAATCATTACTACATCAGCTTTTTCCGCTGCTTCTGCTACTGTATATACAGAAAATCCATCTTCATTCGCTTTATTCCAAGACTTACCTTTTCTTAAACCTACTACTACATCAAATCCGTTATCACGTAAATTTTGCGCATGTGCATGACCTTGCGAGCCATATCCGATGATTGCTACTTTCTTTTCCTTTAATACATTTACTGTTACATCTTTCTCATAATAAACTTTTGCCATTTTCATTTCCCCCTATATTTAAATGATTATTGAATTAACATAACTTGCTTATCTTGTTTTTTCATACTACGTGTAAATGCTGTTACACCTGTTCTAGCAATTTCTTTCAAACCGTATGGACGAAGTAATTCAATTAACGCTTCTACTTTATCTTGCGTACCTGTTACTTGCACAACTATGGAATCCTTCCCAACATCTATTACAGCGGCTCGAAACGGTTCAATTAAACTATATAATTCTGCCCTCGCTACAGAAGTTGCTACTTTAATAAGAGCAAGCTCTCTAGCAATCATTGCTTCTTCTGTAATATCTGATACTTTCAGTACGTCAATTTGCTTATGCAGTTGTTTAATTAACTGCTCCACTTGCTGTTCACTTTCAACGTGTACAACAATCGTCATTCGCGATATATCTGATGATTCTGTATGACCTACTGAAATACTTTCAATATTAAAATGTCTTCGTGTCATAACCCCTGTGATTCGGTTTAACACACCACTTTGATTTCGAACTGTCGCTGTAACAATTCTCTTCACCCTTTTTCCACTCCCTCCATTTGGTGAACACCTTTTCCTGGCGCAACCATCGGCATAACCTTCTCTGATTGAAGTACACGACAATCAATTACGACTGGCTCTTGTAATTCGATCGCATGCTGGATTTGCTTCTTTGCAAGAAGTGGATCGTCAATACGAACACCTTTTATGCCATATGCATTCGCAAGAGCGACGAAATCTGGTTGGCATGGTAATAAAGAATGTGAATATCTTTGATTGTAAAATTCATCTTGCCATTGTCTTACCATTCCTAAAGCTTCATTATTTAAAATAAATACTTTAACGGGTAAAGCGTGTTCTTTTAATACACTTAATTCTTGTAGAGTCATTTGAAACCCAGCATCACCAACAATTGCAATAACTAATTCTTCAGGCTTTGCAATTTGCGCACCGATTGCTGCTGGAAATCCAAACCCCATCGTTCCTAATCCACCAGAAGTTACCCATTTATCTGGATTTTTCAGCGGATAATATTGGGCTGCCCACATTTGGTGTTGCCCAACGTCTGTTGTTACAATCGCTTCTCCCTTCGTAATTTCATATAACATATCAATTGCGTATTGGGGCTTAATACTTTCAGAATTTCTTTTATAAGAGAATGGATATTGTTCTTTTCTCCCCTTTAATAAAGTGATCCATTCATGATGATTTTCTTTTCCCCCTTCTGGTTCAAGTAATACTTCCAATGCCCGCTTAGCACTTGCAACAATAGGAATTTCAGTTGGCACATTTTTCCCAATTTCTGCTGGATCGATATCGATATGCGCAACAGTAGCCCCTTTAGCAAAATAAGCTAAATTCCCTGTAAGCCGATCATCAAATCTCGCGCCTATATTAATGAGTAAGTCACATTCATATAACGCCATATTGGCTGTATAAGAACCATGCATTCCTCCCATCCCTAGAAATAGTTCATCATCTGGTGGAAAACCACCAAGACCAAGTAATGTATGCACAACAGGGATTTCATATTTACGAGCAAAATTTGTCAATTCTTTCGAAGCTTTCGCATGCAATATACCCGCTCCAGCTAAAATTAACGGTTTTTTTGCGGTTTCAATTACTTTGAGTAATTTGTTTATTTGAAGTAGATTCGGTTCATAATTAGGGTTATATCCCGGTAAATCCATTTGTACATTGCTACATTGCTCACCTTTCTCGACTACCATATCTTTCGGAAGGTCAATAACGACTGGTCCTGGTCTTCCAGTTTTAGCAATATGAAATGCTTCTTTAATAATTCGAGGTAAATCTGAGGCCTTTCGCACTTGATAGTTATGTTTTGTCACTGGCATCGTAAGTCCCATAATATCTGCCTCTTGAAAAGCATCGCTCCCAATTAACGTTGTTGCTACTTGGCCTGTAAATACTACAAGTGGCAATGAATCAATCATCGCATCAGCTAGACCCGTAATTACATTTGTAGCACCTGGCCCACTCGTTGCAATTACAACCCCTGGATGCCCTGTAATTCTGGCATACCCTTCAGCAGCGTGAATTGCCCCTTGCTCATGCCTTGTTAAAATATGCGGAATTTCACAATCATACAATGCATCATAGAGAGGTAAAACGGCACCACCCGGATAACCGAAAATCACTTCTACGCCTTCCTTTTCTAGCGCTTCTAACAATAGCTGTGCACCAGTTGCCAGTTTCTCTTCCGTTTTTGAAGACATTGTTCTTATAAGCCCCCTTTTTCAAACTTTTATACAATAAAAAAATCCTACGTCCACACTCCAGCTATGTGCTGAAGGGACGAAAGATTTCGCGGTACCACCCTTCTTCGCAAGAATACTCTTGCCTCAGTGATCCATAAATGGATCTAGCTAATAACGGAGCTACCGTCTAAGCCTAGACAAATGCTTTAGCTTAGCACTCAAGGGCGATGTTCGTCGACGTGAACCATCGGTTTTCAGCAACCACCGACTCTCTGTGAGGCTTCACAATCAACTACTCCTCCCTATCAACGCTTTCTTATGTTAAAAAAGTTGTTATCCAACTTTATTTTCTTCGTAAATTTTCTCTCCATCTTCTACAACTAACTTACGAAACTCTTTTAATAAACGGTTCGTATGTGGACCTGTTTGCCCTAAGCCAATCGTTCTACCATCTACTGTCGTAACAGCAATCACTTCAGCAGCTGTTCCTGTTAAAAACACTTCATCAGCTACATATACATCATGTCTTGTAAATAACTCTTCTCTTACGTCATACCCAAGTTTTTCGCCGATTTCTAAAATGGCGTTTCGTGTAATACCTTCTAACGCTCCAGCAGAACTTGGTGGTGTAATTAATTTATTTCCTTTAACAATAAACACGTTATCTCCTGATCCTTCAGCTACATATCCTTGATCATTTAACATAAGTGCTTCTTGTACTCCAGCTAATTTCGCTTCAATACGAACTAAAATATTGTTTAAGTAATTTAAAGATTTTACTTGAGGGGATAAAACATCGGGACGATTTCGGCGCGTTGCAACTGTTACAACTGGAATCCCTTTCTCATAATATTCTTGTGGGAATAAAGATAATTGTTCTGCAATTACTACTACATTCGGCTTCTTACATGAATCGGGATCCAATCCAAGATTTCCTGCTCCTCTTGATACAACAAGGCGAATGTATCCATTAGATAATTTATTTTGTCGAATCGTCTCAACAACAATATTTGTTACTTCATCTAATGAATATGGAATTTCTAAAAGGATTGATTTTGCTGATTCATACAGCCGGACAAGATGCTCTCTCAAACGGAAAACATTACCGCTATAAACTCTAATTCCTTCAAACACTCCATCGCCATATAAATAGCCATGATCATATACTGAAACTTTTGCCTCATCTTTTGGAACAAATTCTCCATTTAAGAAAATCCATTGCTCATTCACTAGAAGCGCCTCCTATGTTCTATGAATTTTTTATTGTTTCCTAGTTTACTCTCCTTTCTAAATAAATCAAGTGAATTTTTAGAAAATTTATAATTTTTAATCGTACGTACTTCTTTGCTTATACTGATTTAACAACATTGTTAACGTTTACAAAAAGTCAAAAAATTTTTTCGCCAATTTCCACTAAAAAAATATTTGTTTAAAAGAAGGATTTTCATCAATTGATACGAATCTATTGTATTCAATAAACGGACGTCCGATTTTATAAATCCGGGGATATATAACGACTTTTGCTGAAAAAGGGGGAAAATAACAAAAATAGCGCTGTCTAAAAATAACATTCATATTTTTCATTTCGTAATCATAATCCTATTTTTAAAAAACAATTTGTCAAAATAAAGGAGGAAATAAATATGGCGTGTGTACAAATTAAAGGAACGAGACAAGAGGTAGTAGAAATGCTGCAATTATTTGATCTAATGGATACGAAAGGTTTTTGTAAATTCGATAATTACGTAGAGGTAGAACCAAATACGAAAGAACATAATCATTTTATTGCTTCAATCGACATCCATTCAAATACTTCTTCAGCACAAGATACATTAAACGATCAATTCGTTAGTCAAATGCTTACTGGCGTATATAACGACTAAACAAAGATTTACTTCCTACCGTCTTTTCATAAATATATGCAGTGAACTTGAGCATACTAGCAATTAGATGGTAGGAGGTGATAATTATGGCTAGAATTGGCGTTGAAAACTCATTAACAGACGTTCAACAAGCTCTTCAACAACAAGGTCATGAAGTTGTTACACTTAACTCAGAACAGGATGCACAAGGGTGTGATTGTTGCGTTGTAACTGGGCAAGATTCTAATGTGATGGGCATTGCAGATACATCAATTAAAGGATCAGTCATTACAGCTCACGGTTTAACAACGGATGAAATTTGTCAACAAGTTGAAAGTCGCACTTAAAAAATGAAAGAGGACCCCTTTTAAAAGGAGTCCTCTTTTTTATATTCACCTAACGGGAAAGTAACATATACTGGATGAAAGCCCTACCTCTCTCTCATCATTACGGTTCCACTGACCGCTCCTTGATTCACTAGTATACATATATAGCTTACAAATACAATTTATAGGGTTTGTTCACAAAAGTTGTTGATAAAATTACCCGATCTTTCGCAAACTTTTCGTATTGCATTCATAAGAGATATTTACTTTACACTAGCTGTAACCGAGACACGAATTAAAATTCTAACACCAATACAATAACTTGTCAACTTTTTTCCGTAAATTAAAAACAGACATTAACGGTTTGTCTGTTTTAGAATGGAGCTTTTTCTTTTATTACATATACAACAAAGCCGCTAACTAACATAAATAAGCCAACTACTAAGTTTTTGATATTAATCATAAATTCCTCTCCCTTATTCCACACATCATATATATTTACATTTCAATTATTCCGATCATCCTAAAGCGCACTTTTTCTAATATATCATAATTCCTAAAAAATGCAAGTTCACTTTTGACGAGCATTCACAAATTTATCTACAGTGCTTGGTACAGTATTTAAAGCCTTTTCAATTAAATGTGTACTGCTGTTGAGATGTAATACTTGCACCCCATTAGAACCAACTACTAAAAAAGCTACTGGACTAATGGAAACCCCAGCCCCGCTTCCTCCTCCAAATGGATGCCCTTGTTTGTTCTCTTTATGCTGATTTTGCCCACCGTTATGTTTTTCAGTGATGAAATCCCCTTTAAAATCACTTCCACCAGCTCCAAAACCAAAAGCCACTTGAGATACTGTTAATACTACATTTCCGTCAGCTGTTGAAACCGGGCTCCCAACAATTGTATTTACATCTACCATCTCTTTTAAATTTGTCATTGCCGTTTTCATTAAATTTTCAATTGGATGTTCCATTATGTATTGCACCCTTTCCTCATTATTCCTTTTTATATTTTCCAAAATAGAGGAAGTCATACTAACTTTTCCTATTTCAAAAAAACATTTTCCTTCTTTTAAAAGATACTACTCCCTGTACATGCTCCGGTATAGTGAAACTTTAATCAGTGGGATGTGTACGTAGCTCGACTCCCACAAATAGCGGGATAAAAAAGAAAAAGAGATACATACTACTATTGAACCTTGTTATGAAAGGAGTCATGACTTTGACTGAGAAATTTGATGATTATAAAAGAAGAGATAGAATAGATAGTGATTATAGTGACTATAAAGAAGAGTACGCCGCTGAGGTTGCACCACAACGCATTGATTATGATTACGATGATAAAGACGATAAAGATGTTGTAAAATCGTCCGCTGCTGGATCAACTGCTGGTTTTATCGCTCTTGCGCTATCTATCTTATCGCTATTTACATTTCCAACACTATTTGGTCTTGTTTCTGTTTTACTCGGTATTTACGCTTATAATCGCGGAGCTACTGTAACTGGCGGTATCGCTGCAGTTGTCGGTGGAATTGCTGCACTTATCGCAATTTTATTCCGAGTAGCACTTATTGGTCTATTGTTCTCCCTGTTCTAAAAAAGAAAAAGGTATCTCGCTTAACGCGGGATACCTTATCCTGTAAACACATCTTCCGATGGATATTTTATTTTTTGTTTTGCTGGTCGCGCTAAAGAGAACACAAGTGTTAATGGTCCAATTAATCCGCAGAACATAACAAACATAATAATACATTTTCCGAATGCCGATAGCTGTGCAGTAATTCCCATCGTTAATCCGACTGTGCCAAACGCTGATATTGTCTCAAATAATAATTGAATAAAGCTGAAGTTTTCTGTAAGCATTAATATGAATACCGCTGCTAAAATAAGTATTTGACTGGCAACAGCAATTGCTAATGCCCTCGTTACTGTCGACATTTTAATTGTACGCTGAAATAAAACAATTTCCTCCTTTTTTCTAAAGAAAGAAAGGACAGATGTAATTAAGATAACAAACGTCGTTAATTTAATTCCTCCACCTGTCGATACACTTCCTGCACCAATAAACATTAAAATCATCGTAAATAATATAGATGATTCTTCCATACCTCCATAGTCAACCGTATTAAATCCAGCTGTCCGCGGAGTAATACCTTGAAAGAAGGAAGCCCATAGTTTTTCATTTAAAGATAAATTCCCTAACGTCTTCACATTATTATATTCCAATACAAAAATTACAATCATTGCTATAACATTTAGCACTACTGTTCCAATAATCATTATTTTTGAGTGAAGTGATAATTTTCGAAAACTGCGACTATACCATATATCAATTAATACGGTAAAACCGAGTCCTCCGATTACAATTAAAGAGCAAATCCCAATATTAATAATGGGATCCCCTACATATCTTGTTAAATTATCTGGCCATAAAGCAAATCCTGCATTATTATAAGATGCAATTACATGAAAAATACTATAGTATAAACCTTTTCCAAAACCAAACTCTGGAATAAAGCGAAACGATAAAAAGATGACCCCAATAAGTTCAATACAAATCGAAAATATAAAGACACGCTTTACTAATTTTACAAGACCACCTATATTTGTTTGATTAAATGCTTCTCCAATTAATAAACGATGGCGTAATCCGATTTTTTTACCTAGTACCCAAACAATTAAAATGGCAATTGTCATAAGACCTAAACCACCTGTTTGAATTAAAAACATAATAACAATTTCGCCAAACACCGTAAATGTACTTGCTGTATCCACTACTCCCAAACCAGTTACGGTCGCTGCTGACGTTGCTGTAAAGAAAGCATCTACCCAACTAATATGTGCTTTCGTTGCGAATGGTAATTTTAATAACAAACCACCAACCACAATTAAGCAGAAAAAGCCTAATGCTAATATTTGTGGTGGGTTTAATCGTATAAGACGATTATACAGCCCTTGTTTTTTTGTTACGTCCATATCACTAACTCCCTTATTAAAGTGAAGCTTCCCCTCATAAATAAAAAGCTTTTTAAAAGCCCTTAAATAATTGGGACAAACCTTATATTCTCATAATATAGTTGAGCATAATCCTTTTTTTCATAGATTACAACTTTTATTTATATTCAGATTCCTTTTCGTTTTATGCTGGAAAACTCTATATCCTAATTCTATATTGCTAGCAATAACAATTTCATATGTACTATCTTTCAAATCCCCATATCTTTCACTCTATGTTCACATAGAGGTCACATCCACCTTTTATAGTATATGTATCGAAGCTGTTCCTCCCTAATTTATAAGACATTCCCCAGTGTCTTTGAATAGCTTCCATCCCTAATTAAATTGACATAAATTGTCCCCTTCCCTTGACCATCTTATAAATGATGGTCTTATTTTTTGTTTGCTCTATCTTTTATTCCGCTATTTGTGGGCAATAAACGCCCGATTGGTTAAGGCTAATAATAAACAGGGGATGAACAAAAAACACTCATTAAATTTTCATTTTATTTAAAACTCCCTCTCTCTTTCACTCTATATTCACACAGAGGTCACATCTATCTTTTATAGTATATGTATCGAAGTTGTTCCTCCCTAATTTATAAGACATTCCCCAGTGTCTTTGAACAGCTTCCATCCCTAATTAAATTGACATAAATTGTCCCCTTCCTTGACCATCTTATAAATGATGGTCTTATTTTTTTGTCTTTCTATCTTTTATTTAAAACTCCCTCTCTCTTTCACTCTATGTTCACACAGAGGTCACATCTACCTTTTATAGTATATGTATCGAAGTTGTTCCTCCCTAATTTATAAGACATTCCCCAGTGTCTTTGAACAGCTTCCATCCCTAATTAAATTGACATAAATTGTCCCCTTCCTTGACCATCTTATGTGATGGTCTTATTTTTTTGTCTTTCTACCTTTTATTTAAAACTCCCTCTCTCTTTCACCCTATGTTCACATGAGAGTCACACATACCTTTTAAAGTATATGTATTGAAGTTGTTCCTCCCTAATTTATAAGACATTCCCCAGTGTCTTAAAGCAACTTCCATCCCTAATTAAATTGACATAAATTGTCCCCTTCCCTAGACCATCCTATGTGATGGTCTATTTTATTTTCCAAACACAAAATCAGTCTATCTACACCTAAAAACCAAAAATTCAGAAAATATAGTTAAATTAGGGGTTTTTTCGGTATAATTACTTTAGAAAGAAATTTCACAAAAACAAAAGGGGGGATTTTATTGAAACAAACAAAAGCAATCTTAATCGCATTATTTCTAGGTCTAGTTGTTGGACTCACTCTAAATTTAGCTGCTCCATCTATCTTTGAGCCACTAAATCAATATATGTTCAACCCAATTGGTCAATTGTTTATTCGACTTATTAAAATGCTAGTTGTTCCTGTTGTGTTCATTTCTATCGTACTTGGTGCTGCCGGCCTTGGAGATCCGAAACAACTTGGAAGAATCGGTTTAAAATCAATTTCATTCTTTCTCGTAACAACTGCGGTTGCCATCTCTATAGCGGTTACATTTGCACTTATTATAAAACCAGGAGCTGGCGGTAATTTTAAAACAGAAGGTCTGAAGTATGAAGGTGCAAAAACTGAAACATCTTTCGTTGACACATTGCTAAATATCGTACCAGATAACCCAGCAAAAGCGATGGCTGACGGAAACATGTTACAAATCATTGCCTTTGCCGTATTGATTGGACTCGGTATAGCTATTTTAGGAAAACGAGTTCAAGGTATCCATTCATTACTTGAACAGGGCAACGAATTAATGATGTATCTTGTTAATCTCGTTATGAAATTAGCCCCAATTGGAACATTCGGTTTGCTCGCTTCATCCGTTGGTAAAATGGGGCTTGCAGGCGTCGCTGCGATGTTCAAGTATATGATTGTCGTTATGTTAGTACTCATTATTCACGGGGTCTTTGTATATGGTGGCTTATTAAAGATATTAGCAAAAGAAAGTATTGTTCGTTTCTTTAAACATTTCGGGCCAATAATGGCAATTGGATTTAGTACATCTAGCTCTAATGCATCGCTTCCATTTGCAATGAAAACAGCACAAGATAAGCTTGGCGTTCCAAAAGCGATAAGCTCATTTGTACAACCACTAGGGGCAACTATTAATATGGATGGTACTGCCATTATGCAAGGAGTAGCCACTGTATTTATCGCTCAAGTATACGGAGTTGAACTTACATTACCGCAATTAGCTATGGTCGTATTAACTGCTGTACTAGCTAGTATCGGTACTGCTGGTGTACCTGGTGTTGGACTTGTAATGCTTACAATGGTTTTAAATCAAGTAAATCTACCAGTAGAAGGTATCGCTTTAATTATCGGTATTGACCGTATTCTAGATATGTCTAGAACAGCTGTAAACATTTCTGGCGATGCAATTTGCGCAATGATTGTCGCAAAATCAGAAGAAAAATATAATACGGATCAATCGGCAGCATCGTAAATCAAAAAAGGAGTGAATTAATTCACTCCTTTTTTGATTTACTCCCTTTTTTAGAACGATATTCTTTCCCTTTATTATCATTACCAGTTTCAAATTCAGTGCTAAATTCCTGATTAAACTGGCCGGACTTTGGTGATCCTTGATTACCGCTCCCTTTACTACCGTTACGATTCGTCATATTTCTCCCTCCTTCCTTGTATTAGTAGTATGGCGCTCTATCTTTTTTCATACACATTTTATTTATTAACATCTATTACACACGAAAGAAGATCTCCCATCTATAAGGAAGATCTTCTATTTTATCACGTAAGCGTTTTCTTGTTTATAATCACTTAAATAAGTTTTTTGGAAATTGAAATCATTACATTCATTTCATCTTCAGAAAGTGCAGAGAATCTTTCTTGTAAATATTGTTTTTTCGCATCTTCCATTTTCGCAACTAAATCTTTCCCTTGTTCTGTAATCTCTAAATACACAACTCGGCGATCTGATGTAGAACGTGAACGAGTTACAAAACCTTTATTAATTAATTTTTCTGTAACAGCTGTAATATGACTATTCGACACATTTAATTCATTTGCTACACGCGATACCATTTCTTTATTCGTACGATTTAATATTCTTAGGACGATGAATTCATTCCACGGTATGTAACCACCGAATATTTTTCCGATATCATTACGCAACGTGCGAAACATAGCAAACACATTTGTCGATAGTTCTTCCATTAATTGCTCTCGATTTTGAGACAACATTGACAGCTCCTTTTATTTCATTTAGTTAAATAAAAACCTTATTAATAATTTTACATGAAATCTTACTTTTTGTCACCTTATTTTCCCATAATTCGTAGTTTTTTAATATGTATTTCATGATAAAATGAAGTCAACTTCCAGAAAAAGGGGGATTTTAATGCATGAGGAGGATAGGTTCTCAAATCTCAGCCTAAAAGATAAAACAATTATCATTAGTATTATTGCTCTTTTTCTCATTATAGTTTTTACATTTATATTTTTTGTATATGTAGGAATCTTTCAAATTACAGGTATAGCATATAGTTCACGTACTGCTTTACTTCTCTTTTTTTTATTAATCACTTTCTTAGATGGTATTACATTATTTATTTTCAGTTTCTTCAAAGCGCTGCTATATCCATTGACTCAAAACATGCCAAATTGGATTTCTCTCACTCTTTTCTCATTCATTGAAATTACACTAGATTGGTTCGTCATTCATACTGCTGATGATTGGATAGAAAGCGTACAAATGTCCAACTTAACTGAATTATGTGTCGTACTATTCTTTTTTCTATTAAATAAATTATTAAGTGACAAGAAAGAGTAAGAATACAAGCTTTTCTATATAAAAATTGGTACAATGAAAGCAAATCTTACTAAAGAGGTGTTAATTATGAACTTACAACAATGGGCTGATAAAGGTATGTCCTTTGATACATATGTGAATGAAATGCAAGTAAACCAATACGAGCTACTACACATTTACAATAATTTTTTAATTCCAAATGAATTACTTCCTGTATTAGAAGAACGTCAAAATGATGGCTGGCGTGTTATCGTATTAACTGCTGATTGGTGTGGCGATGCTCTTTTATGCGTACCTGTTATGAAACGAATTTCTGAAGTTGCAAATATTGATATGCGTTTATTAATTCGCGATGAAAACTTAGAATTAATGGATCAATATTTAACAAATGGAACAGCACGTGCGATTCCAATCTTTATTTTCATTGATAAAGATGGAAATGAACAAGCCGTCTTTGGACCACGCGCTCCAAAAGTACAAGAATTAGTAACTTCAATGCGCGCTACATTACCTGAAAAAGAAGATCCAACATTCGAAGAAAAACAAAAAGAAATGTATGCTAATTTCCGTGCTACATTAGCTGATGATACTTCTCTTTGGGAACATGTAATGGAAAACATGATAGAAAAATTAGTAAAATAAAAACCTGCCGAGCTCGGCAGGTTTTTATTTTACATAATGAAGAAATAGAATACCGCAGCTAAAATGAAACGATAATAAGCGAACGGTGTTAGTTTTACACGAGATAATAATTTCAAGAATGAAACAATTGCAAGCATCGCAACAACGAATGCAGTTACAAATCCTGTTACAAATAGCGTTATATCTGCTGAGCTTAATACATCCCAGCTTTTAATTAAATCTAAGCCACTTGCAGCTACCATCATCGGTACCGCTAAAATGAACGTATATTCAGCTGCCGCTGTATGCGACACGCGAGCTAATAAACCACCACTTATTGTAGAACCAGAACGAGAAAATCCTGGCCAAAGAGCTAAACATTGGAACATTCCAATTGTAAATGCCTGTTTATATGTGATTTCATCTAACGTTCTTGCTGTACTTGGTTTTGAAAACTTCTCAGCAACAATCATTAAAATACCACCGGCTACTAAGCTAATAACAACTGGTCCTGGACCAAATAAAACCTCTTTAATAGTGCTATGGAATAATACGCCAAGTACCCCGGCAGGAATCATCCCGATAATAATATGTAATAAATTTAACGATGGTCCGTCTGTTACTTTACCTATTCCAACTAACGACCATAGACGCTTCCAAAATATAACAACAACTGCTAAAATCGATCCCAATTGGATAACAACTTCAAAAACTTTCGCTCTCTCATCGTCAAATCCAATTAAATGTCCTGTTAAAATCATATGTCCTGTTGATGATACTGGTAGAAACTCTGTTAACCCTTCAACAGCACCCATGATTAAACCAATTAACCAATCAGCCACAAGTAGTGCCTCCTTAATAACAAATAATATGTAATTTTTTCACACCTTATCATAATACCTTATCCCTTTTCAAAGTGCATCCTTTTTTTTATTGGTTTCATATGTTGTAGGCGCGTATTTCTTTTCTAATCTTTGATTAAATTGTATGATAGTAAGAGTTTGTTTTTTTATACGGAAAGGGGATTTTATGAAAGAAACTACTTCATTCTCACAAAAGTTAAAGCAATTTGTATTACTATTTTTTCCGATTTTCGTAACGCAAATGTCATTATTTGCGATGAGTTTTTTTGATACAACAATGTCAGGACATGCAAGCCCAACTGATTTAGCAGGTGTCGCAATTGGAACAAGTATATGGATTCCAGTTAGTACTGGGTTAACAGGGATTTTAATGGCCACGACTCCCATTGTTGCCCAGCTCGTTGGGTCCAAGAAAAAAGAGGACGTTCCTCACGTTGTCATACAAGCAGTTTATTTAGCAATTTGTGCTAGCTTCGTTGTTATCCTCATCGGTTTCTTCGTCGTTTCACCTATTTTAAACGGCATGCGCTTAGAAGAACCTGTGGAACGTATTGCAGCTCAATTTTTAAGTATTATCGCAATAGGAATTATACCTTTATTCACTTACACGGTTTTACGTGGATTTATTGATGCATTAGGAAAAACTCGAACAACGATGATTATTACATTACTATCATTACCAATTAACGTAATATTAAATTACTTATTAATCTTTGGTAACTTCGGTTTCCCAAAGCTTGGTGGTGTCGGAGCGGCAATTGCTTCCACTGCAACATATTGGTGCATTTTAATTATTACAGTCATTATTATTCAGACGAAAGAGCCTTTTGCCTCTTTCAACATTTTCAAACAATTATACCGCCCTTCTCTTTCGAGTTGGACAGCATTCTTAAAGCTTGGCGTCCCTATCGGATTTGCTATCTTTTTTGAAACGAGTATTTTCGCTGCGGTAACGCTTATGATGAGTAATTTTAGTACGACAACTATTGCAGCTCACCAAGCAGCTATGAACTTTGCTTCCTTGTTATATATGACTCCGCTAAGTTTAGCAATGGCAATGACTATTGCGGTCGGATTCGAAGTTGGTGCAAAACGTTTCGATAATGCAAAACAATACGGACTGATTGGAATTGGATTAGCCCTTGCCTTTGCTTTATTATATTCGATTCTTCTCTACTTCTTTGATGATCAAATTGCTTCTATTTATACGACAGATGCAAAAGTTCATCATTTAGCAAAAGAATTTCTTATCTTTGCGATTTTATTTCAAATTTCAGATGCAATTGCAACCCCTGTACAAGGAGCTCTGCGTGGTTATAAAGATGTAAATGTCGCTCTAATTATGACTTTAATTGCTTATTGGATAATAGGTCTACCACTAGGTTATATATTAGCAACGTATACAGAATGGGCCGCAAAAGGCTATTGGATCGGTCTTATTATCGGTCTAGCATTTGGCGCTGCCTTCCTACTTATCCGTCTCTTTCAAGTACAACGAAAATATACAACACAAAACAGCCGCTAATAATAAAGCGGCTGTTTTCTTTATGCATATTTTTTCTTGTAACGTATAATATAATGAACAAGAAAGGTGGGTACATATGGACGACAAAGAAAAAAAGCAATCATTCGATGAAGAATTTGCCCCTGAAATTTCACCTGGATATCGGCAAGATGTACATAAGCCACCTAAATATAAAAACACTTCGTTTTTAATGGGCATTACCATTTTCGCTGCTGTATTACTCATACTTATCATTTTCGTTTATTTTTGATGAAAGGTGGCCTATTATATGAAGAAACAAGATTCCAATCGTTCAAAAAGAACTGTTAAAACACAAAAAGGATATGCAGGGGATTCTGTTCATACCCTTAAACAAGTCGAGCAAGGAAATTTATATATTGCTCAAAAAGAACTTGGTCAACAAAATGAAAATCTTTAAAGGCCCTTTATTCCTTGAGGGCCTTTTTATTCCGCATTAAGTAGTACACACCCCAAAATGTTCTATTGAGCAATGAATTTCCTTTATTGTACGCGCTGCTTTTGTTCTAGCACCATAAATATATTATTAACCTTTACAATTTTCACTTCATAATTCAATTTCATTTCGCTTCTCTTACCATTTTCAGTACCCGCAACGTACGCTACAGCTTGATAAAGAAAACTCTCATCGGTCTCTTCACGTATCTCCTCGTTTGTAAATTTATACTCTAAATCTCGAAAACGATTTGGATAATAATTTCCCATTAATTGTTCATACCCTCTATTTAAAAATAGTTCTTCACCTTTTCGTTTCACATCTTCTTTATTAGTAGACCCAAACACTGATAGTTGCTCGGTCACAAAATGCTCTCCTACCTTTTTCATTTCATTATGAGTTAAATTTTCTATACTTTTGTTCTTTAACTCCTTATTTAACTCGTACTGATCAATCGGTTTAAAGGTAGCAAAAACCTCCTCTTTATATGACCATAACAATATAAAAGCGATACATAGAGAACTGATTAACAGTCTTTTTTTCGTAATACTCCCGCCCTTCTTCATAATGATAGCTATATTTTAACATATAGAAAGAAAATTCTGATATCGTAAAGTGGAATAACTTAACTTAGAAACGAGGAACTTGAATTCATATCGGGTACAGAACAACTGAAAATAATACTGCAGGGATGAGATTACATTCTCTCCCTATATACTCTCTCCTCATACAACATTAACTTTTTATCCATTTCAACAATGACTTTATACAGTTGAAATGCTTGTAAAATTTGCAGTTGAATTTCAAAAGGAGCATTCTGTTCTTTTAACCACTGAAATACTTTCGTTTCATCTTTCATTGATTATTCCTCCCTTTATTAAAATCTGCTACAAATATACGGTAAATGATGAAAAGCTTTTCATGTCAACAACAAAAAAGGATGCAAAGTTGCATCCTTTAATGTACGATATTTTTCTTCTGCTCCGCTTCTTTCTTTACTTCTTCCCCTTGGCATTCACTACGAAATGCACAACTTATACACTCAGAACGAAAATGACGCTCTGTATAATGCTCAGGTTGTTGCAACATTTCTTTCATTCTAGATAAATCAGCCATTCCAGTTATAATATCTTCCTGTTTTGGAATGTACTCATACTTAGTTCCTTCTATTAAATTAATAACTTCAATCTTTCCTGGAAGAACGCCGAAAGCTTTATAACTGAATACTGTCATTAGCTTCTGACAAAGAGCAAGCATTTCCTCATCCGCATCGACGACATACTTTTTAATTACAAACGACCCAGCACTCCACTCACCAACTTCAAATGTCAATGACATGTGGACACCTAACTCTTCCATATATGTTTGAAACTTCTCGTATAAAAACAATGGTGGTGTCTGACTATCATCCTTTTCAACAAACTGTAATAAGTGATCCGTTAGCTTAGCTAATACAATATAGTACTCCGTCTTCGAAGCAAACATATTAATCCTTACTTTTTTCCAATACTTTTCTATTAATATTAAAAGTACAATTTTCGTTTGTTGACCCGCAGGTAGCGTGTAATACTCGTTAATAATTTGATTGACAATCATTTGTGCTATTTGTTGCCATTCAAATGAAGAAGGTTCTCTTCTTTTTATATGACGAAAATAAAATTTATGCGGACAACGCATAAAATCATACAAATGATAATCTGTCATCGTTTTGATTGAGATTTTCTCATGCACTTGCTCTTCATCTCCCTTCTGCCATTAAGAAAGGTGTTTTACAAATTCAGCTCCAAACTGTAAACATTTTTCTACATCTTCATCTTCTGGCGTTAATTCTACTTTTAGTCCTTCTAACACAACTGCTGCCCCGCGCTCTTGTAGCTTTTCTATTAAAATGTCAACTGCCACTCCGTATTTCGGATAAGCCGAATCACACGATCCGAATACTGCCGCTTTTTTCCCAGTTAAATCAATAGAATCCATTGCATCATAAAAATCTAAGAAATCATCAGGAAGATCACCATCTCCCCAAGTATATGCACCTAAAATAATTCCATCATACTGTTCTAATATAGAAGCTTCTGGTGAATCCATAATATCAATAACTTCAATTTCATTTTCTGTTTCACGAATTACGCCGGCAATGTGGTCAGCCATTTCCTCTGTATTTCCACTCATACTTGCAAAAATCATTACTAACTTACTCAACTGAACCTCTCCCTTTACTTTGTATCTCTTTTTCTGTTTGAATGCTCTTCTTCTCATCTACATATTCAGACCGAATTACATTTCTTTGCCATTCCATATGCTGATCAACATCTTTATCTTTATTTTTATCTTTTAATCCCCTCCGCAGAAGGTGAAAATTTTTTCTCATTAACATGTCGCATCCATCCTATTGATAATAATTATCAATTTCAACTACTTTTAGATTAATTGACATTGATTATCAATGTCAACAACTATTTTTAAAAAAATGATTAAAATGTACAAGCTTGTCCGTTAGCTATTCATATACTATGAATGAGCATAGTTCTTTCTCAGCCCTCTCTGACGGAAAGAAATAAAAGCAACTGCAATAGAGTGCAGTTGCCTTTTTTTGTTTTTCTATGATTTTAGTAATCTTATAGTCGTCTCTAAAAATAGCTCCACTCCACAAATTAATGCTGATTCATCCACGTCAAATTTCGGATGATGATGTGGATAACAAGTATATATATTTTCATTACCTGTTCCTAATTTAATGAAACAACCGGGTGCTTTTCTTAAATATGCTGAAAAATCTTCCCCACCCATAGAAGGTTCAAGCTTCACAACACGCTGATTCCCAAACAAATGTAGTGCACTTTCTTCTACTATTTTCGTAATATATTCATCATTAATAACCGGATCATATCCATATCGATACGTATATGTATACGATCCTCCATGTGCTTCTGTAATTCCTTTCACAATTTTCTCGATTTTCCCTTCTGCTTCCACCCTCAATGCTTGATTAAATGAACGAACGGTTCCCATTAAAGTTGCTGTACTAGGAATAATATTGTCAGCCGTTCCCCCATGAAATTGTGTAACTGAAATAACCCTTTGCATAAAAGCACTCGTATTTCTTGATACGATATGTTGTAAATTTGTAATAATCTGTGCTCCGATAGCAATAGGGTCTATCGTTTCTTCTGGTCGCGCCGCATGTCCTCCTTTGCCTTGAATTTCAACTGTAAATACGTCTGGTGCCGCCATCATCGGCCCATACACAATTCCTATCTTTCCGCTTTCTAATCCAGACATAACATGTAAACCTATTACATAATCAACACCGTCCATTACACCTGCCTCAACCATTTCTTGTCCCCCGCCAGGATACACCTCTTCTGCGTGCTGAAAGAATAGACGAATCTCACCTGCAAAATCTTCCTTTATATTTGATAGCACCTCTGCTGTGCTTAATAAAATAGCTGTGTGAGCATCGTGCCCACATGCATGCATCATTCCTTTATTCACAGATGTATAAGATTTACTTGTCTCCTCTTGAATTGGCAAAGCATCTATATCAGCTCGAATCGCAATTACTTTCCCTTGCTTCACACCTCTTTTAATTGCTAGTACACTATACTTCGTCGGTCTCGTTACTTCAAAAGAAGAAAATGAGCATAATGTATCATATATAAATTGCGAAGTTTCTTTTTCATGAAATGATAATTCCGGATACTTATGGAAGTGCCTTCTCCATTTCACGATATTTTCTTCCGAAATTAGATTCTTCCACACTCTATTCATGATAATTTCCTCCTTTTCAAAAGAACTAGAAATTTAAAAGTTTACTCCGTCTTGAATGATTAATAAAAACAAATACTGTATTTTTACGTATTCTTATAGTCCACTTTTATGTATTCACACAATCCACTTTCTATTTACATGTCAAACCCATTACAAATTCATGCTGAATGTAATATAATTGCTAAGTTAGGGATTTTCTTTTTTAGTATTTAGTGCTAATATCAAAAAAGAGCCTTTTGACTTATTTTTACCTAAAATGTGGGATTTTGTTTTTTTCACAATAATGTAGGACATGATACCTACAAAGAGCTATTATTTCATTAAGAGAGGGAAAGACATGGAAAGATTAAAAGAGATATGGTCTCGACCACTCACACAATGGGTTGCAAAGACGGTTTATTATCTTGCAATTTTATTTGCATTACTTTGGTTGTATGGATTCCATGATACAAACACAAGTACATTTATTTACAATGAATTCTAGGGTGGGAACGTTATGAAGTTATTAGAACAAATTGAAAAGTGGGCTGCAGAAACGCCTGATCAAACCGCTTTTGTTTGGCGAGATGCGAAAATTACGTACAAACAATTAAAGGAAGATTCTGATGCGTTGGCACATTGGATTTCTTCTGAGTATCCAGACGATCGTTCACCAATTATGGTGTATGGCCATATGCAACCTGAAATGATTGTTAACTTTTTAGGATGTGTAAAAGCTGGACATGCTTACATTCCTGTAGATTTATCTATCCCAGCTGATCGTGTACAACGTATTGCTGAAAATTCTGGTGCGAAATTACTTTTATCGGCAACAGCAGTAACTGTAACTGATTTACCAGTTCGCATCGTAAGTGAAGACAACTTAAAAGATATTTTCTTTACTCATAAAGGGAACACTCCAAATCCTGAACATGCGGTAAAAGGTGATGAGAACTTCTACATTATTTACACATCAGGAAGCACAGGTAATCCGAAAGGGGTTCAGATTACTTATAACTGCCTTGTTAGCTTTACAAAATGGGCTGTAGAAGATTTCAACTTACAAACAGGGCAAGTATTCTTAAATCAAGCACCTTTCTCATTCGATTTATCTGTAATGGATATTTACCCATCATTAGTAACAGGTGGTACACTTTGGGCAATCGATAAAGATATGATTGCGCGTCCAAAAGACTTGTTTGCTTCTTTAGAGCAATCGGATATTCAAGTATGGACTTCGACACCTTCTTTCGCTGAAATGTGTTTAATGGAATCATCCTTCTCTGAAAGTATGCTACCGAACATGAAAACATTCTTATTCTGCGGTGAAGTGTTACCAAATGAAGTGGCTAGAAAATTAATTGAGCGTTTCCCAAAAGCAACAATTATGAATACTTACGGTCCAACAGAAGCTACTGTCGCTGTAACAGGTATTCACGTTACAGAAGAAGTGCTTAATCAATACAAATCACTTCCAGTTGGCTATTGTAAATCAGACTGTCGCCTTCTTATTATGAAAGAAGATGGCACGATTGCACCTGATGGTGAAAAAGGTGAAATCGTAATTGTCGGTCCAAGCGTAAGCGTTGGATATTTAGGAAGCCCTGAATTAACAGAAAAAGCATTTACTATGATTGACGGTGAGCGCGCCTATAAAACAGGCGATGCTGGCTATGTTGAAAATGGTCTTCTATTCTATAATGGTCGTCTTGATTTCCAAATTAAGTTGCATGGTTATCGAATGGAATTAGAAGAAATTGAGCATCACCTTCGTGCGTGTTCTTACGTAGAAGGAGCAGTTATCGTTCCAATTAAAAAAGGTGAGAAATACGATTATTTATTAGCGGTTGTTGTTCCTGGGGAGCATTCGTTTGAAAAAGAATTCAAATTAACATCTGCAATCAAAAAAGAACTCAATGAGCGATTACCAAACTACATGATTCCACGTAAATTCATGTATCAATCTTCTATTCCAATGACACCAAATGGAAAGGTAGATCGCAAAAAATTATTGAGTGAGGTTACAGCATGACCGCATATGGATCATTTTATTTTTTCGCTATAGTGGGCATTTTATTAATACCTACTATCATAGCTGGATTAAAAGGTAAAATGTTGCGTAAATATAATGCCGTTTTAACATTAGTCATGCTTGCTATTATCTTCTCAGATAAACCAAAGCAAGCAATGATGTTAGCCGCATTTATTATTTGGCAATATGCCCTAATTAAAGGCTATTTAATTTTAAGAAAACAAAATAATAGTACATTCACATTTTGCATAGCTGTTATTTTATCGATTTTGCCTCTTATTTTGGCAAAAATCGCACCATTTGCATCGTTACTACCTGAGTTAAAACTTGTTGTTTTTCTAGGTATATCTTACGTAACATTCAGAGCAGTTCAAATGGTATTTGAAGTTCGTGATGGTTTAATTAAAGAGCTTTCTTTCTTTAACTTCTGGGAATTCGTTTTATTTTTCCCTGCGATTTCAACAGGACCTATCGATCGTTACCGTAGATTCCAAAAAGATATTCAAAAGCCACCTAGCGCTGAAGAATATCAAAATTTACTATATACAGGACTAAATCGTATTTTCCAAGGTTTCTTGTATAAATTTATTATTGCTTACTTAATAAAGCAATATTGTATGGATCCAGCATTCGCTCAACACGATACAATCTTTTCAAATATGATTTACATGTATAGCTATAGCTTATATCTATTCTTTGATTTTGCTGGTTATAGCTCTTTTGTAATTGGTGTAAGTTATATGATGGGAATTAAAACGCCAGAAAACTTTAATAAACCATTCCTTAGTCGTAATATTAAAGACTTCTGGAACCGCTGGCACATGAGTTTATCATTCTGGTTCCGTGACTTCATCTACATGCGTTTCGTATTTTTTGCAACGAAGAAAAAGTTAATTAAGAACCGTTACACAATTTCGTATATCGGTGCATTTTTAAACTTCTTCATTATGGGAATTTGGCATATCCAAGGAAGCGCTGTTGCGCAGTATATTATTTATGGTCTATATCATGCCGCACTGTTTATTTTATTCGATATTTTCGAACGAAAAAACAAGAAGCATAAATTTTGGCCAAACAATAAATTCACACGCATCCTTGCGATTGTAATTACGTTCCACATTGTATGTTTCGGTTTCCTAATCTTCTCTGGACACCTTAACAGATACTTTTAATGCACCCTTCTTATTCCATTAAGAAGTTGCACATATAATATATTTCGGATATAAAGGAGATTTTAAAAATGGCAGAATTCAAAGAGCAAGTATTAGATATTTTAGAAGAAGTATGTGAAAACGATATTGTGAAAGAAAACTTAGATGTTCAATTATTTGAAGAAGGTATTCTTGATTCTTTTGCTGTAGTATCTTTATTAGTTGAATTCCAAGAGCGTTTAGATATTGAAGTTTCTATTTCTGATTTTGACCGTGACGAGTGGGCTACACCAAACATGGTTATTAAAAAGTTGGAAGAAATCCGATGAACAAAGCAAAATTTGGTCCGATGCTTTTAGCATTGGCCCTTTTTGCTGTATTCTTACTTATTCCAACGCGCTTCCTACTTCCACTTTTAAGTGATGAAAAAGTAGAACAAGCTGCCACTTCTTTAAAAGAAGAAAAAATTCAAAGTATGATTTTACAGCAAAAGATGTTAGCAGATCCAAAATATCTTCCGATGTACGGTTCATCGGAATTCGCACGTATGGATGCTTTCCATCCATCTAATTATTTTAAAGTAAAGCCTGAAGGGTTCACACCATTCCTTCTTGGACGCGGCGGAACACAAGACCTTGTACATGTGTTAAACTTTGCATCTACAATGGATCAATTGAAAGATAAGAAAATGGTATTCGTTCTTTCTCCGCAATGGTTTGTACCACAAGGTATTGATGAAACGCACTTTGCACCTAACTTTTCAAAACAACAAGGTTACCACTTCATTTTCAACAATGATTTAAAACCTGAAATGAAAAAACAAATTGCAAAGCGTTTATTAAACTTTGAGATTGTAAAAAAAGAAACTTTATTAAAAATCTCGCTTGAAGGTATCGCTTATGATGATACGAAGTATAAAGTAAAAGCAATTGCTGCTAAACCTTTCGCTTATATTTACCGTAACATTTTAGATCGTAAAGATTTATTTACAGCTATGTTTAATATTAAACCGCACAAAGAGAAGCTCGATCCTTCATTAAAACAAATGAACTGGGAAGAAGCTCGTAAACATGCGGATCAAACAGGTGCAGCAGAATCTGGATCTAATGAATATGGTATCGAAGATGGTTACTTCAATAGCAAAATTAAGAAAAAATTAAAGCAACGTGAAGGTTACTTAAAAAATGATGCTTACGACCAATCGCCAGAATATGAAGATTTACAAATTGTACTTGATTTATTAAAACAATCTGGTGCAAAACCACTCTTCATTTCTGTTCCTGTCAAAGGTCCTTGGTACGACTACGCTGGCTTCCCGAAAGAACGCCGCGAAGCATACTATAAGAAAGTTCATGAGCAAATTGAAAAAGCTGGTTATCCAATTGCCGACTTCTCAAATCATGAATATGATAAATACTTCTTAAAAGATCATATGCACTTAGGTTGGAAAGGCTGGGTTTACATCGACGAAGCCATCCAACAATTTTATAAAGCAAACTAGTGAAAAGACCGCTTGAATTACTCAAGTGGTCTTTTTGTATATATTTTGTAATTGTTCGATTGCATTCTCTGCTTCTTTCATAACTCGCTCCACTACATACTGAGCTGATTCGATTCGAGCTAATGATGCTGCCTGTCCTGCCCAAAGCGACATATATTCTTCCTTATTTTGCTTCGCTGCCTCTTTGCGTATTTTAGAAGTTAATACGTTTTGCACTGGATACATTGGAAGCCCTTCTTCTTTTCCTTCATGTCTCTCTATAAATTCATTCCGAATACCCCGTGCATATTTCCCGGAAAACGCACGAGTTACAGTTGTGCTCGTATCTGTACTATGTAAAACCGCTTCTTTATACACATCGTGCGTAATACTCTCTTCACTTGTTAAAAAGGCCGATCCCATTTGAACACCTTCTGCTCCTAGTGCCAATGCCGCAACAAGCCCTTGTCCGTTCATTACACCACCTGCTGCGACAATTGGGATATGCGGAATAGCCCCTACTAACTGAGGTATTAACGCAAAAGTACCGATCATAGCATCTCGTTCTTTCCCAATAAACGTTCCTCTATGCCCTCCGGCTTCGCTTCCTTGCCCGACAATAATATCTACTCCTAACTCGGCAAGTACTTTCGCTTCCTTCACATGGGTAGCTGTTCCGATAACTTTTATTCCACTTCTTTTTAAATCATTTATTTCTTCTTTTTCTAACGTTTGAAATGCAAAACTAACGACCGGTACTTTTTCATCTAATAGCACTTGTAATTGTTCCTTATAGCTTTTTGGAAGCTTTAACGTTCCTTCTACTTCTATACCTAATTCTCTATTCACTCCGCTTAGTAATACTTTCGCCTCATTTACCTTCTCTTCTTCTATTTGTATCTCTTTCGTTACAAGTAAATTAACACCGAAAGGCTTATCTGTTAGTTCTCTTATTCTATAAATCGCTTCACGAATTTGTTCTGGGCTCATATAGCCCGCTCCAAGCGTCCCTAATCCTCCGCTATTACTTACTGCTGCAACAAGTTCTGGCGTCGTAATCGCGCCTGCCATACCGGCTTGAACAACGGGATACTCAATTTTTAATATGTCTGTTACTCGACTTGTAAACATCATTTTCCCTCCTATTTCCCTTATATCTTCTTTATTTGATAAGCTTTCCCCTGCTTTTGCAAGGGTTGAACTTCATATGAAGCGAATATATTGAAAGAGAAGGAGGCTGAGCTTAATGATTTATCCAAATGCATTAAAACAAGGTGATACAGTAATGATTATTGCACCATCTGGTCCACCTACAATCGAAAATGTATTACAAGGTGTGAATGTATTACAAGAGATGGGGTTATCCGTAATAATCGGGAAGAGCGTTTACGAGAAATATGGATTTTTAGCCGGAAGTGATCAAGTTCGGCTTGACGATATACATGAAGCATTTACAAATAATGAAGTGAAGGCCGTTTTCTGTGCACGAGGTGGTTACGGAAGTGCTCGTCTCCTCCCTCACATTCAATATGAAATCATTCGGCAAAACCCTAAAATCTTTTGGGGATATAGCGATATTACAGCTTTACATACTGCTGTTTCACGTTATGCAAAGCTTATAACATTTCATGGTCCGATGATTGAAGAACTAGGAAAAGGTATTGATTCCCTATCTTTATCCTCTTTCAATCAACTATTCCATCCGTATTCAACCATTTTATCTGCATCAGAATGTATCGTACCTTGCTCTCACAGTACAGTTACAGGTACGTTAGTTGGAGGAAATTTAGCTGTGTTAACAAGTATAATTGGCTCGCCCTACGAGATAAATACGGACAATACACTTTTATTACTTGAAGACATTGGTGAAGAACCGTACCGCATTGACCGTATGTTAAATCAGCTACTTTTATCTGGAAAGTTTAATGAATGCAGGGGCGTTATTTTCACAAGTTGTCACGACTGCACTCCTTCAAAGCCATCTCAATCATTGCAAGCAATATTATATGAATATTTCGCACCATATTATATACCGGTCCTATTCGGTTTACCAATTGGACATATAAGTCCAAACATCGGTATTCCACTTGGAGCTACAGCGACAATAAACACGAATAATAAAACAGTCTCTATTTCTTCCGGTATAGCCACTCCATATTCAAATTAAAAAGGAAAAGCGATTACGCTTTTCCTTTTACTTATAATAATTAAAAATTCGTCCAGATGAGATATCTGCAATTTCTTCTGGAATAAATGTTTTACTTATATCAGTACCAACATTTAATACAGCTGTAGCATCTTTCTCAATGCTACCAAATAACTCTTTCCCACGTATCGTAATAAGGGGCGTTCCTTCTGGCAACACATCTTTTACAAATTCCATTTGTGTAAAGAACGGAACGATCCATCTACCTTCTCCTTGGAAATGACGCAAACGAAGTATTCCCTCTGTTGCCCCGTCCTCTGCTTCTAGTGAACCAGCAACATAAAACTCAGTAGATAAGAGCAATTCATAAAATTCCTTTTGCTTCTGTTTATCATCCCCTGCTACAACAAGTACCTCTTCTAATTTCTTTACTGAAATTTGCTCCATATGATGCCACCCCTATTTTCAAAATGATTGTACTTAGATTATACGAAATATTCTCATTTTTTTCTACATAATTTGCAATTATTTTCTTAAAATAATTTTAATACTTCTTTTGTCGTCACAATCGTAGCAAACTCTTCATGTAAATTTACAAGTGTCATATTGTGAATATCTTCTGCACTATACTCCTTACCATCTAAACCTTTACGGTTAAAAGTAGCCGTTGCATCACTCACTAAATATGTTGTAAATCCTAAATTCCCTGCCATTCGTGTTGTAGTTTCCACGCAATGATTTGTCGTTAATCCTACAACCACTACTGCATTACATTTGTTCTTTCTTAATTGCTCTTCTAAATTTGTCCCAATGAACGCGCTGTTAACGAATTTCTGAATAACCACTTCACCAAGTAGTGGTTGCACTTCTTCTTTAAAGTTTACCGTTTCCGCTCTCTCATAAAACATTGACTGAGCATTTTCTTTATTTACATGTTGAATATGAAAAACTGGTCGTTCCCTTTTTCTCCATTCTTCTAATAAAATTCTCATGTTTTCTTCAGCAAAAATATTATTTCTCTCGCCCCAATCTGGTAATTGAAATGCCTTTTGTACATCGATTATGATAAGTGCTATTTGATTTGTCATCATTTCCCCCTTAATTTGGCTGTAATTGAAATAGAAAACCAAGTTGTTGTGACGCAGTAATAAAGCAAACATAGGCGCAAAGCTCTACAATTTCTTTTTCTGTCCAATATTGTTTTAATACGTGAAACATAGTATCATCTATTGCTTTTCGGTCATGAACAAATGTATGCGCAAAAGTAACGGCTACACCAATCTCCTCTGCCTTTTGCATATCATCAGGTCTTCCTTTTGCCATACAGTACGGACATTCATTCCCATACGCTAATGTTCTTCTCACTTGCTCCTTCAACTCTGCTGAAAGAGTTCCTTTATTGTACAGTGTATCTTCTAACGTACTCCACGAATGTAATATATCCGAATTATGCCCTAATAACTTTTGAAACTTTGTATCTCCTACATTTGATAATGAAATTCTCTCCATCATTTCCCCTCCTATTTCCTTCTGTTTTATTGTAAAATAAATAACGTTCACTTTACATTTCATATGAATCTTAATTTATATTTTCCCTTTACAAAAATCATTATTTTACTGGAGGTATATTTACAAATGCAATTAGACCGTGTTGATCGAAAAATTTTAAATGAATTATATAATGATAGTCGCCTTTCGATGCGTGAATTGGCGAAACGAGTAAACTTATCTGCTCCATCTACTTCAGAACGTGTTCGTAAGCTCGAAAGCGAAGGTGTTATTCAAAAATACACAATCGATATTGATTATAAAAAAGCAGGACTCGTTTTAGATTGTATTTTAGAAATCACTTTAAAAAATGGTGATACAACACGTATGCAACAGTTTATTCAATCTTATCCATCTGCAAGTTTTTGTTACCGAGTAACAGGAAGCTTATGCTACATTGTAAAAATTTCTGTTCCTTCACTCGTTGAACTGGAAGAATTTATCAATGATGTTTCTTCATATGCAACGACCGTTTCTCATATCGTATTATCAGAAGTATCTCTTACTCCTGATATTGAACATATCTTCCCAGAAGATTAATTTATTTTTATTCATAAAATATAAAAAAAACCCTTACAATAAGAATAAAAATAATATATTATGTATTAAAATACATAAAGTTCGAGAAAGGGGCTTTACATTGAAAATCTGGTTTTATGAAAAAACGGCACAATTAGATGACTTGCTTGGTATTTGGGACAATGTTCCGACCATCCCACGAATTGGTGAAAAAGTGGAGATTTTAAAGACGGTCCGCACTGTTACAGATATTAAATATGTAAAGAACGGTAATAATTTTCGTGTAGAAATTATTACAAATTAAAAAGTAGCTCCTAAGGAGCTACTTTTTAATTATCTATTATGTGCTTTCTTTATAACGATTTTATCTTCTTCTACAGATACTGTTACATAATCATTTTCTTCTAACCGAAGCTTATTTACAGCCTCATCTGGTAACTCTATGGCCATCAATCTATCGGTTACGATCACTTGACTATACACTTCATTTTCTTGTGATGAACTCACTACTTTTTGCTCATTTATAAAACGTACGCGTGGCACGCCAACTTCTTTTACTGTACGCCATTGTTTCCAAACATAAGGAATTAACCAAAGTAATCCAACAACTGTAAGACCAATACCAATCCATAAATTACTTTGCGCTTGTAATTCAGTAATTGAGATTGTACCACTTTCTTCTCCACCGAAAAATTGCATACTTGTTGCAATCAAATTATTTAGAGCGTGCACAGCTATATTCGTCCATATATTTTGTGTCTTTATATATAAAAGACACATAACGACACCAAACATGAACGCACCAATAACATCAAAATGTCCTAAGCCAAAAATAATTGAAGATATAATTACAGCTTTTTTAATTCCCCATTTATAAGCCATTCGCTGTAAGAAAAATCCCCTAAAAATAACCTCTTCCATAATAGGTGCTAACACACATGCTGAAATGAAAGTAAATATCGTCATATATACGTTACTCGTATTAATAACATTTCCGTCTTCTAGCATAGTAACTAAGAAATTCGGTAACGTATGTGCTAATATGTAAAATTGAATCTGAGATATGCCAACTGAAAAAATCATTCCCATTATCGTTGCTAATACAATTAATCCCCAAGGTAAATGTCCTTGCTTATAAAAAAAACTGTTAAATACAATATTATTTTTATTTGTTTTTACGTATAGCCAAAGTAACGGAAATACAAAAAATACAGTTATTTGTGAAATAACCTCCATCGTATTCTCAGAAACATTTGCTAGACCTAATGGGATCATTATAAGGAGCACCCCTATAATCATCCATCCAAAAAAGCTACGTAGCCTTATACGTGAAAATGCATAGTGCATATAGAACACCCCCAAAGATAGTAAAAATACAATAAAACTTTAATCAATACTTTATAGGCAATCCTTTCCCTATAAATAGCAGGATAACTAAATTATAATATGAATATAGTTGAAATTCTTCCTATTTTTCTCAAATCATTTCAAACAGCATATCTCTTAAAATAACATATCGCTGTTCTTCAGGTTGCAATCTAAGAGAAATTTATGTAATAAAAATCCCCGTTTTTACAAGCGGGGATTTCTTTTATTATAATACGTCACGTTTTTGGAATAATGCACTTGATGCTACAAGTAACACAACAAAGTATGCAGCTACAAGTAATAATGAAGTTGTAAACGTAAATTCTGTAAATGTTGGTTCCATTCCACCATTGATTAATTTATTACTATCGTAAGCTCTTAAATCCAAATGGTTGAATACTACAAACTTCGCTACACCTTTTGCAAACATTATTAATACCATATTAATTGCACCTTGTAAGAAGAATAGGAACATCGTAATAATTAATGGTAATACAGATTTTCTAAAGACATTTGCTAGGAAAAATGAAAGTGTTGCAAAAAAGAACGGTGAAAGTAGTTGATATAAAGTGGACTTCATTACGATTCCTAATGTTAATTCTGTTTTACTACCATCCATTACAATACCGCCAATAATCATTGCAATTAGCATACCAGCTAATACGATAAATAACATTGCTAATAACACTGTAATATATTTAGAAAATAAAACTGCAAGTCTTTTTCTTGGACGGATTAACAATTGTTTAATTGTACCTTTTTGGAACTCATCAGTAAGAGTACGGGCAGCAAGTGTAATCCCAAAAATCGTTGTAAATAAAACAATTAAGCCAATCTCTGAGTTTGCATAATCTAAATATGACCCCTTAAACTCATCACCTTTTCCCCACTTCAACATTGCTAAAGTACCTAAAATTTCGAGTGCCGCAATGACACCAATTAAAATATACATACCTTTTTTCGCATGCAACTTTAAAAATTCATTTTGAATTAATTTAAACATTACGCTTTCACTCCCCCAGTAATCGCTAAGAACTCATCCTCTAACGTTTTATTTTGAACAGTAACGCCATATACAAGCACATCAGCATGAACAAGTTTTTTTACAAGTTGTGGAATGTTGTCTTTTGTTACAGATGCTACAATTACATTCCCTTTTGCTTTGCCTTTAATGATTTCATTTGCTTTCTGAACTTCATCTACTTCAAACGCTACAACGACTGCCTCATCATGTTTCACTTTTTCATGTAAGTTGTACTCTTGTACAAACTCACCTTGTTTAATAATAACAACGCGATCACACATTAATTCAATTTCACTCAATAAGTGACTTGATACGATTACAGCAATATTCTCTTCTTTCGCTAAACGTTGTAAATAATCACGAATTTGGCGAATACCAGCTGGATCTAATCCATTTGTCGGCTCATCTAAAATTAAGATTTTCGGCTGATGAAGTAATGCCTGTGCAATTCCTAAACGTTGTTTCATGCCAAGTGAATATGTTTTCACCTTTTTATGAATCGCATGCTCTAACTCAACAAGCTTTATAATCTCAGCAATGCGCTCTTTACTAATTGGTGTAATGGCCATATTCGCAAAATGCTTTAAGTTTTGCATTCCTGTCATATAATCATATAGTTCAGGATTTTCTACAATCGCTCCAATTTGCTCTAGTGCCTTTTCACGCTCCGAGCGAATACTATGTCCACAAATTGTAATATCGCCCTCTGTCATTGAAATAAGACCTGTCATCATACGGATCGTCGTCGTCTTACCGCTACCGTTCGGCCCAAGGAATCCGTATACTTCTCCTTCACGAACCTCAAATGATAAACCACGAATAATTTCCGTTCCACCAATCTTTTTTCGAACATTCTCTAACTTTACTACTACGTTTCCCAATGCTGATTCCTCCTTTAGACTTCTAGTTTTTTATCGATAATGCGACCTGTTATATAAATAAGTAGAACAAATATACCGATTGAAAAAGCAATACTATATAAATTCATAAGTTTTTCTGGATAGAGAAACACATTCACTTCTGATGATTCATCTATATATACTAACTTTGCTATTAAAGGCGTAGTAGGTGCAAGACCACCCAACATTCCATATATAGTACCTAATAATTTTGTTACTAGTAAAAATAAGAAAAATACCAGTGGATATTTTAACTTCTTCTTTTTCAAAGAAAACACTTTAACGCTTGCTACTGAAAAAAGTAATACTAGCAATATGCTTGATAAATTAAATACATATAACATAGTACTAAAGAGGTGCTTTAGTGGATTGAATACACTTTGAGTAAATAATACCTCATAGAGCTCTGTACCTTTTATTATTTTCATAGAAATACCATATAAAAAAATAGATCCTATTAATTCGAAAATAAGTGAATAAATTACAGCGTATAACAATATTGCTAAAACAATCTTTTTACCGGATATCGATGTTAACCGAAATAATGTGCTTTCAGTCATTTTTCCAAATGCAGACACCGCCTGAATAACTATCATTGCTAAAAAAGTTATATATACTAGAATAACGAAACTAACTATAATTGTTTGTCTTACTTCTCCTGATTCTTGCTTAATATAATTCCCCAAACTTACGAAAGCTACAGCGACAACGAATATAAATGTTAACAAAGAAATAATTATTTGCTTTTTATTTATATTGTACATATATATTAAGCTCGGCTTCATCTACTAAACACCTCCTTAAACACCTCTGTAACAGCTTTTCCTCTCTGAAAACGTAACTCTTCTACATTTTCATACAATACAATTTCCCCATCTTTTAAAAAGATCACTTCATCAAAAATATTTTCAACTTCGTTTATTAAGTGCGTCGAGATTAGTATCGTACAATCTTCTCTATAAAATTGTAGAATGAGATTCAATATGTGCTCTCTAGAAACAAGATCAATCCCGCCAAGCGGTTCATCTAATACGTATAACTTCGCTTTCCTCGAAAACGTTAATATAATTTGAAGCTTTTCAACCATACCTTTTGATAAAGCTGTAATTTTTTCTTCTAACGGTATTTTAAATTCTGCAATCGTATCTACCGCTTTTTGAATATCGAAATCATTGTAAAAATCCCGGTAGAAAAATAAAGCGTCTTTTACAGTCATCCAATCATCAAAGATTGGCTTATCGGACATAAATGAAACGATTTCTTTCGTCTGTAATCCTACCTTTTTACCGTCTATTGTAATACTACCTTCAGAAGGGTGTTGCAAGCCTGCAATCATTTTCAATAACGTCGTTTTCCCGCTCCCGTTATCTCCAACAAGCCCAACGATTTTCCCTTCCGGAATCTCTATGTTTAATTCACGAATCACTGCTTTTAATCCGTATCTCTTCCATAAATTTTCTATTTTTAATAGCTCTGTCATTCGCTCTCCTCCCTTTTCTCATGTAATGAAGAACGAAGAATTGTAAGAATTTCTTCTTCTGAAAAACCTAAATTGTCCATTCCATCTATAAAAGAATGAAGTAATTCTTTCGCCATCTCTTTTCGTAGCTCCATAATTTTCTCCCCTTCATTCGTTACATACCGTCCCATTCCTCTACGTGTGACAACAACTCCATCCCGTTCTAGCTCTTGAAATGTACGCTGAATCGTATTTGGATTCACTTGTAATTCACTCGCTAATTCACGGACCGAGGGAATTTTATCACCAGGTAATAAATGTCCTGTTACGATCTCTTTTTTTATGTATTCCATTACCTGAATGTAAATTGGTGTATTTGGAGAAAACTCTATTTTCATTTCTTCCCTCCTTTTGTATCGGTGTACTAGTTAAATAATACACCGATACAAAAGGTTTGTAAATACCCATTTAATTACAAAAAAGTTCTATCCGTTAAACGAATAGAACTTCCCAAATATAAATCGCTATACAAAAATAATAGTGTTATGTAAACAAAATTATAAAGAAAAACTGTCTTATCAATGAATAAGACAGTTTTTCTTTATAATCCTATATTAAAAGTTAAACACGAAGTCATCGTCAGCTAACTTTTCAACGTTCGTTGCTTTTACGTAACCATTTCCTTTTACAGAGAAGAAATCATGGTTTTTCGTATCTGTACGTAAACCATTTAAAACGATTGGGTTAATTTCTTCTTCTTCAAACTTCGGCTCAAGCCCTAAGTTCATAAGCCCTTTATTTGCATTGTAACGAACGAAACGATTTACATCTTCTACAAGACCGATAGAAGTGTAAATTTCTTCTGTATAGGCCATTTCAATTTCATATAGTTCCATTAATAACTCTTGTGTTTCTTTTTGCACTTCTTGTTGCTCTTCTGCAGAAAGTTCTGCGAAGATTTGTTGTGCTAAAATACCGACGAATACGCCGTGAATTGACTCATCACGAATTATCAAGTTGATAATCTCACCACTTGCTGTTAGTTTTCCTTGACCAGCTAAGTAAAGTGGATAGAAGAATCCGCTATAGAATAAGTAACTTTCTAAGAACACACTTGCTACCATTGCCATGTATAACTCTTTTTTTGTTACTTCAGGCTTTAATAAACGACGATAGTAACTAGTAATAATACCAGCTTTTTTCTCAAGTAACGGATGATTGTCTACCCAGTCAAAAATATCATCAATCTCTTCTTCTGTAGCTAGTGTTGTGAAAATGTGACTATAACTTTTCGCATGTACTTCTTCCATAGCTCCCATGAAAGCTAATACACTTTTCGCTTGTAAATTTTCAAGATGAACAAGTACAAGTGGCATTCCTTCGCCACCTTGTTTCGTATCTAAAAGTGTTAAACCACCTAATACACGCTTATAAGCAATTTGCTCTTCTTTCGATAATTGCACCCAAGTATTTTTGTCAGACGAAACCGCAATTTCTTCTTCTGTCCAAAACTGAGCGATGTTTTGCTTCCAAAACATTAAACTAAAATCATCTTCTTTTTTGTTCCAGTTTACCGCACGCATTAAATCGCCCCTTCTCTAAATATGATAACTAAGCATGAGCAGGGTTCAGAAAACCCTGCTCATCATGTCTCACTTTTTATATTAAACGGTACAAGCCACACACTCTTCCACGCTTAATTTACGTGTTCTCGTATAATACAGACTCTTTAAGCCTTTTTTATGTGCATAGATATAGTAACGTGCTAATTCACGTGTTGAAATATCACTATTAACGTAAAGAATTGTACTAATTCCTTGGTCAATATGTTCTTGAATTTCTGCGATTAAATCAATTAATTTAAACTGATTCATATCGTAAGAAGATTTATAGTACCAGAACGTATCTTTTGATAAATACGGCATTGGATAATATGTTGTCGCATTCGCATATGTTCTTGATTCGATTTGACTTACGATCGGCATTACGCTTGAAGTTGCATTTTGAACGTAACTGATTGATTGTGTTGGAGCAATGGCAAGACGATATGAGTTATATAAACCATTCTTCTGCACTTGCTCTTTTAAACTTGTCCAATCTTCTTTTGTCGGAATATGAATTCCTTCAAATAGTTGCTGAACTTTTTCAGTTACTGGACTGTAATCTGTCGTTTCATACTTTTCGAAGTATGTGCCATTCGCATAATCAGATTTATCGAAGTCTTTAAATGTCTCGCCTTTTTCTGTAGCGATTTCCATACTTTTCTCAATAGAATAGTAATTTAACATCATAAAGAATGTACGAGCGAATTCTTTCGCTTCTGCACTTTCATAAGCGATTTTATTTTTTGCTAAATATCCGTGTAAGTTCATTGCTCCAAGTCCAACTGAATGAAGCTCGTCATTTGCTTTTTTCACAGTTGGTGCATTCGGAATAATCGTCATATCAGAAACAGCTGTTAAAGCTTCCATTCCCGCATGAACTGCTTCACGAATTTCTTTATTTTCCATTACGTTTACGATATTTAACGATCCTAAGTTACAGTTAATATCACGACGGATAATGTCATCTGTACCGTAATCATTTATTTCTGAAGTTTCTTGAAGCTGGAAGATTTCTGTACATAAGTTCGACATCTTCACAGTTCCAATCTCCTTCAATGGATGTTGATTATTTGCATTTGATTTAAACATTAAGTATGGGTAACCAGACTCAAGCTGAATCATAGCGATTTTAATAAGCATATCACGTGCACTAATATCTAGTGGCTTCTTCTTCACTTTCGGATTGCTCATTAATTCATCGTACATTTCATCAATGTCAATATCATCTAAATGCTTGCCATATTCTTTATAAACCGTATAAGGCGCGAAAACATGGAAAGGTTCGTTTTTCTCAGCAAGCTCAAAGAACTTACTTGGAACGATAATTCCGATTGATAGAGACTGAATACGGCTCTTCTCATCGGCATTTATTTTTTTTGTATCAAGGAATTCAATAATATCCCAATGGAAAATGTTTAAATATACTGCGCCGGCACCTTTTCGTTGGCCAAGCTGATTCGCATATGAAAACGAATCTTCAAGCAATTTCATAACAGGTACTACGCCACTTGCAGCGTTGTCGATACCTTTAATTTGCTCACCACGTGCGCGTAGCTTAGATAAGTTTAAAGCTACTCCCCCGCCGATTTTTGATAATTGCATCGCAGTATTAATGTTAAAGCCAATTGAATTTAAGCTATCATCCATCTCTAACAAGAAACAAGACACCATTTCTCCTCTTCTGCTTCTTCCCGCATTTAAAAAGGTTGGTGTCGCTGGTTGGTAGTTTTGTTTTACAATCATGCTTGCGAATTGTCTTGCTTTCGAAACATCACCGCGTCCTAAGTATAATGAAACAATTGCTACACGATCTTCATAGCTTTCTAAGTATTGTTTTTGATCATTCGTTTTTAACGCATAATCTTTGTAGAACTTAGATGCTGCCATATAAGATTGGAACTCGAAGTTTTCACCATAAGCGATGTTATATACTTCCTCTACTTCCTCCAAGCTATACTCGTCCAGAACGTTGTAATAGTAATCATGTTCTTTCATATACTCCATTCGCTCTGCCACGCTATTAAAAGGAACGGTATTCTCTCTAGCTTCTTCCATAAAGACTTCTAATGCCTCTTTATCTTTATGAAGCTGATAAAAACCGTCCTGCATTTGCGTGATTTCATTATTCAGTTCAATGTGTCGCAATCTCCCGCACCCTTTCCTTAAAATATTCTACATCGTTATTTGTTCCAGATAACTCAAATTTTGATACAATAGGCACTTCATATTTAGTAGAAATCTTGTCAGCACTTGCACCGAACATGTCTCCCCAGTTACGATTGCCGCTTGCAGATACGCCTTTTAATTTTTCATTATTGCGCTCTAAAAAGTCTAAAACACGTTCTGGTACATTTCCAAAACCTGTTGTATACGTAATAAGAATAAAGTCTTCATCTATTACTAGATCTTCATCAATTTGAACGGCCGGCATATTTAATTTGTGAATGAAACGCTTCACGTTTCCTGTCATAGAATCATATGCAACTAACATTTCCGACCCTCCCTCTCAAATCTATATTCTCTATATGTTGTTCTTGATTTCTCTATATATTGTATTACGTTTCAAAATAAGACACAAGATATATGTATAAATTCTTTCTTTTTTTAACTTTTACTTTTCGACATGATAGCCGTTTTTTTTCAATACAATGACTATGAAACAACATTCTAAAACTCATGTCAATAAAGTGCTTTTCAAAAAAGTTGTCAACGAATTTAACCTTATTTTTAAAAAAGTTAACAATATATTTTGTCATAAAACGGTAGATGCTGAAGAAATATATTTCTCCAGCATCACGCAAAAAAGAACAGATATGAAACTATAATCTGCTCTAAAAAACGATTACATTTATCAAATTTACCTTATTAAATATATTATACATATACTTTCGTTTTTCGTTACATACTAAAAGATAACTATTATAGAAAAAGATTATTATTATGGAACTTCAATTTATTTATGAAAAGTTTATTCAGAGTACTCAATGCGCAAAATATCTTTTACAAATATATGATGTGGATTTTCATCTTTATCAAGCATTGTACATACAGGAGCCTCTTCATCAAAGTATACAATCAGTCCTTCTACGTACTGATATGTATGTTGAACTTGTACAGTTACTTTAATTTCTATTGCTTCTTCATATGCTCTTTTTATTTTCTGAAGCATTTTTGCTGAACATTTTCGTTTCTCTGGATACATAACCATTCCCATAAATCGATTGCCGGCTCTATCTTTCCACATATAATCCCAATGTGGTAAAATGCCTTGTTTAAAATCGCCCATAATTCCCCTCTCCTTTATCTTTTATTTATCCCGCATGAAACGTCCGTTTGGTGAAGGCTACTAATCAGTGAGAGATGCCCTGCTGATCAAAATTCTCCTTTATGAACGTGGCGTTTCTGAATATGTATAAATCACTTGCCCGCCTCGCTGTGCGTTACCAATGAAATGCTTAAAGTCTTCTCTATTTACAACAACTTCTCTGAACGTATAAAATACATCTTTCGTAACAACATACTCCTTTATTTCACCATTTTTTAGCTGATCTAAAATTGTATTTGCTAATTCTTTATCCATGTATTTCACCTCTCTGCAATATTTTATTTTATCTTATATTCTATAGGTCAACAACTGTAAATTTATCCCGCTATTTGCAGGTAGTCCGATTGGTGTTGACTACTAATCAGTCGTAGAATGAACAAAAAATCTTACTGATTAACGTTTCACTTTATCTCGTTATTATGCCATGATTTTATTTTCGTTATTTCGCAAACAATATTGTTTTACTATATGTCCACTAAATATCATATACTAACATAGCTACTTCTCTATATCAAACATTTCGGCATTCAATTATGCAAAGTTCCATACCACTATGCTACAATATACAAATAGAACTAGGAGGGATACTATGATTCGGAAAGCAAAAAAGACAGATGCAATGGCAATAGCTCCTTTATTGTATAATGCTCTGCATGAAATTGCTGAAAAAATCACAGGTAGCACAGTTGAAGCAGAAGTATTACTAGGACTTGAGACATGGTTCTCAAAAGAAAATAACCGTCTGAGCTACGAAAACTGTTTTGTCTATGAACAAGACGAGAGTGCAGTTGGAATTATTGTCGCTTATCACGGTAGTGAAGCAACACAGCTTGACGCACCAATTGTACATCACTTAAGAGCATTACATAAAGATGAATCAATTACGTTAGAAAAAGAAGCTGAGCTTGATGAGTATTACATTGATACATTATCAGTTTCAAGTGCACACGGCGGAAAAGGTATAGGTTCTAAATTAATTGAAGCTGCCGAAATCTATGCAACTGAAAAAGGGCATAAAAAAATCGCTTTACTTGTTAATTTAGAAAACAAACGCGCCTATTCACTATACGAAAAGTTAGGTTATAAAAAAGATGAAATTGTTATGCTAGTAGGGGAACCTTATGCTCATCTCGTAAAACCATTAAACGTCAAAATTTCTATATCTTAAAAAGAAAGCACACGATTTATATAAATCGTGTGCTTTTATGTTAAATTTGTATTTAATATATTTCCATCCATCGCCTCGTGAAACGTATATGTTGTACATCCCCATGGCTCTCTGTGCAAAATAGGAGAACCAGACCATCCCATCGCTCTCAGTTCGGCACCAATCATTACATTCACATAATTATGACCTACAAGAGCTATACTTCCATGTACGAGAGCATAACGATGTAACAGGTAAGCCGCTTGCCTTACCCTCTCTCTTACTTCCTTATAAGACTCAACATCTTTATGGTAGCCAAGTATCCATAATGTTCGTCCAATGAACATCCATACCTTAATTGTGCATTTCAACCACTTCGGAGCAAAAAAGCATGAAGGAACTTCAGCTTCTCTAAAAAGAGAATTTTGCATAAAAGATAAAGAATCCGTCAATTCAGCTGCTGATTGTACAGCACGCCTTTGATCACTTGTTAAGACAAATTTCGCTGCTTCAATTGCCTCTATTGTTTCTATCGGTATTTTAGCTTTTTGTATCATTGACTCGGAATCATACTGTTTCATCCATTCGTGAAATGAATTAATTGTCATCGGTTCTCTTATACGACTTAAACAACCATGACGAATAAAAGAAATCTTCATTCTTTTCACTCTCCATTCATCACTTATGAACTCTATTATGCACTAGTTCTAAACATCATACCACGCAAGAAAATAAAGTTATATACCTTTACATCTCCCCACCACTATCATGTGTTATCGAAGCATGGATACCATCCATCCCATCAAAATATGTACTCGTATCATATTGACGAATCTTTTTTAAATGCATATAAGAAAATAAAAATAAAATTAAAGCTATAACACTCCCCACAAATTCAAACATCATTTTACCGCCTCTAATTTCTCCCACTTCAGCAGGTTATTCTACTTTTTCATTATACCTCGATATAAAGATTCTCGCATTTTTGCTATTTTTTCTAAAAAACATGGATTTTCTACATATTTTCTTACAAAAAGTGAATATTTTTCGAATTTTTACTTTGGAAACATTTACAAAGTAGGAAATATGGTTCAAAATAGGAGGAAATAAAAAAACCCAAATTTATTCTTTTTTTGGGAAAACTGTAACAAGGAGAGTTGCTTATGCAGATCGCAGAAACTGGAGATATCATCGAATTTAAAGGTGGAATGCAAGGCCGTGTTCAAAAAGTAAATCAAAACTCTGTTATTGTTGATATAACAATTATGAAGAATTTTAGAGAACTAGATATGGAACCTCTTACAGTTGTAAGTCATAAAAACTATACTGTCATTAATCAAAATGCATAATATAATAGAAAGAAAGGGCCTGTATACTATACAGGCCCTTTCTTTCTATTAACGATTATCAATTGTTTCCGGATATAGATCGTGGTTCATCATGCGGTAGTCAGCCATTTGTTCATACTTCGTACCTGGGCGCCCGTAGTTGCAGTATGGATCAATTGAAATGCCACCACGTGGTGTGAATTTCCCCCATACCTCAATATAACGCGGATCCATTAATTTAATTAAATCGTTCATAATAACGTTCATGCAATCTTCGTGGAAATCACCATGATTGCGGAAACTAAATAAATACAACTTTAAAGATTTACTCTCTACCATTTTTTGCTCTGGAATATAGCTAATATAAATTGTTGCAAAATCTGGTTGTCCTGTTTTCGGGCATAAACTTGTAAATTCAGGACAATTGAATTTTACAAAATAATCACGGTTTGGATGATTATTATCAAATACCTCTAATATTTCTGGGCTATATTCAAATAAATATTTTGTATTTTGATTCCCTAGTAATGTTACATCTTTTAAATCTTCATCTAATCTTCCTGTCATTTTAAACATCCCTTCTCGTTATACGCCGCGCTTATTTCCCCATACTAACGCATGAAGCTGAGGCAATACTTTTGCATCATTCATCTCTTTACAATTTACAGCTTTATCAATCAGCCATTCATACTTATCTAATAATTTTTTTATAAGCATCGCATCATCCACTGTTTTTGTATCATCGTTTCCTACTTGTAAGAAAAATGGTACCTTTGGATAACGTTCGTGCATCTTAACTGCATATTCAAAATCATGATCATCGAATACTACTACTTTTAAACTAATATCTTTTCCTGCTAGTTTCTGAATAATAGCATCTAACTTATGAAAATCTGTTTTCATCGTTGAACTTGGTGGTTTTGGAGAAATTGTTACCTCATCAATTTGAAGTAACCAATCTTGCCATTTACTCCCTTGCGTTTCAATTGCCGTTCGCATTCCATTTTCTTTTAATATAGAAAGAAGAAACTCAATATTTTTCAGTAATGCCGGATTTCCACCTGAAATCGTAACATGAGAAAAATTTTCTCCTCCAATTGCAACAAGCTCATCCCAAATATCTTCTGGTGTCATCTGTCTAATTTGATCTTTAGCTGATCCATCCCACGTAAAAGCAGAATCACACCAAGCACAGCTATAATCACAACCAGCTGTACGGATAAACATTGTTTTTTGCCCTACAACCATTCCTTCACCTTGAATAGTCGGACCGAATATTTCTAAGACAGGGATTTTACTCATCAAGCATCCACTCCCGTCTTACTTCCGCATAACTAGTCGGCGTCTCAAATAGACGAACAAATTCAACGCGAGCTCCTTTATATTCGTTCACTCGATTCTCTTTTGTTAGTGCTTCTGCCATCTTTTCATAAATCCAAACGACCATATTTTCAGCAGTCGTATTCATTGCAGGTAACGTTTCGTTTAAATAACGATGATCTAGATAAATTTCGATTTCATTTTTCCAAATTTCTTTTATATCTCCAAAGTCAATTGCAAGACCTATTTCATTTACATATCCACTAATTCCAAATACAACTTTATATGTGTGACCGTGTAAGTTTTTACATTTCCCTTCATAACAGTGTAAATGGTGTGCTGCATCAAATGTAAATTCCTTGCTGACCATTACTCTTTTATTATGGTATTTGAGTTGTTTACGCTGAATATCCTTGTCCATTTTTTGCAAATTCTCTACGATGCGAAATCCAAAAAAGTTATCCATTAGTTATTCGCTCCTTCGCGTTCTTGTAGGTACGTATCTAATCCTGCTTTACGAAGTTGACATGCTGGACATTCACCGCAACCATCACCAATGATTCCGTTATAACATGTTAATGTTTTTTCTCGAACAAACTCAAATGCTCCAAGTTCATCTGATAATTTCCATGTTTCAGCCTTATCAATCCACATAAGTGGCGTGTGAATGACAAACGGGTAATCCATAGATAAATTTAAAGTAACATTTAACGATTTCACAAACACGTCACGGCAGTCTGGATAACCACTGAAATCAGTTTCACATACACCCGTTACAATATGACGTGCTCCAACTTGTTTTGCTAATACAGCAGCAAATGATAAGAAGAGTAAATTTCGTCCATCTACAAATGTCGATGGCAATTCACCTTCTTCATGTGTAATCTCCATATCCGTTCTGGTTAACGCATTTGGAGCAAGTTGATTTAATAGACTCATATCTAGTACCGTATGCTTTATTCCTAGTTCTTTTGCAATTTCCGCTGCACAATCAATTTCTAGCTTATGACGTTGATTGTAATTAAACGTTACAGCTTCTACCTCTGCAAACTGCTCTATTGCCCAAAATAAACATGTCGTACTATCTTGTCCTCCACTAAAAACAACAACTGCTTTTTCTTTTTTCATTTCACTCATTCTCCTTCTCTACTATAAATAAGAAGAAAGAACGTTCTTGAACTGTCACAATAAAAAAACAAAACAATACCTAAGGATATTGTTGTTTCCATAGTTTTTTATAGAGGGAGTTCGCGAACCTCTCCCGCGCGATGCACGGAATTTCTTCTTTCATTGACACAGCTTATTGTAACATATTGTATACTAGCGTAAAAATTTCTGATTTTTCCGCTATTTATTATTTCATTTCTTTCATTTTATAGTATGATTAATTTAATCTAAGAAGAGAGGAGGCATCCCACTGAAATCCTTTATTATTTATCTCTTTTTAAATATATTATTCATCCTGATTACAATGCTCGTATATCATTTATTTTGGAATCAAAAAGGGAAACGCTCTCCTAAATTAAATTCAGCTATATTCATTGTACTCTGTTGCCTTGCTACCGTACTCTGTATTACATTTGCAGCAAAAACAAATAATGGTTTTCAATTTGATATGCGCCATATTGTATTAATTGTCGGTACATTAACGGGAGGGCCTATTGCTGGTGGTTCTATCTTAGTTGTATTAAACATATATCGCTTATTATTAGGTGGGGTAGGTGTTTTCCCATCTCTTATCGGTTCTGTTCTTCTATTTATTGTTCTATTATTAACATATAAATTTTTCAATCGAACTTCTAATCGTATAAAAATAACACTTGCTATTATCTACAGTCTCACATACGGATTTAGTTGGATACCCTTCTTCCTTTCAAAGGTTACAAATAAGACTGATTATATACCGCATATTATTGTGTATGAGTTATGTTCAATGCTTGGTACGATTCTAATTCTATATTTACTACACATATTACAAACTCAAGTTCGTCTCCAAAACGAACTTATAAATGCTGAAAAGTTTCATTTAATTGGTGAAATGGCAGCGTCTATCTCTCATGAAATTCGTAATCCATTAACTTCAACGAAAGGTTTTTTACAACTGTTACAATCAGGTACATGCACTGAGCAGGAACGAAAATTATATATCGACATTGCCATTAATGGCATCGAACAAGCAAATCATGTTCTTACAGATTATTTAACCTTTGCTAAACCAAGCATTGAAAAAGAACAAACATTACAGTTAGAAGAAGAATTACTACATGCATTGTCGTTAATTACACCGCTTGCTAATTTAACAAATGTACGTACTCATTATATAAAGCAAAGCACTTCTTTTTTTATCGCTGGTGAAAAGCAAAAACTAAATCAATGTTTATTAAATATTTTAAAAAATTGCATTGAGGCTATGCCAAAAGGCGGTGATCTTTATTTCACATTAGTTCCTGATCATAAGCATATTCAGTTATATATAAAAGATACAGGAGTCGGTATGGATTCAGAACAAGTAAAACGTCTTGGCTCTCCTTTTTATTCAACGAAAGAAAAAGGTACTGGACTTGGAATGATGGTCGTATTCAGTGTTGTTCAAGCTATGAATGGAAAAATTGATATTATAAGTGAAAAAGGAATCGGTACAACCTTTTTATTAACTTTTCCACTCATACAAAAAACGTGATGAAATACTCATCACGTTTTTTCTGTTCCTTCAACTAATTCAGCAAAAGTTTTCACTTTTCCGTGCGGTTGTTGATTTTCTTTACGTGCTTTCCAGGCGCGCTCTTCTTCTCGCTTCTTCTTAGACATGTTTTTTCAACTCCTTCTTTTCTTTCTCCATGTAGTATTCCAAAATAAGAAAGAAAACTATGCACGTATCAAAAAAGAAGTGGTTTCCCACTTCTTCCACTTTAGCGTTGCAAAATTGCATGTTTCGCCTCTTTTAACTGCGTAAGATGTCTTTGTTCATGCAAATCAAGAAATTGAACCCATTGATACAAATTCAGATCATTAAAAACAGGATGCTTTAATCCATTTTCAAATAAATCTTTTTCATCTATAACACTATGAAGCGCGTGTAATAGTTCTTGGCGTGAATGTTCTAGCAATTGAATTCCTTGCTGTTTTTTCATTAAAGTTTCTGTTGGTTGCATTTGCTGAGGAGCTTCTCGTTTATGTGTGCGATCAAGCGTAAGTTGGAGGTCTTTAAATGGAGTTATGTTTCTTTCCTTTTTTTGTAAAGCATATACAAGGGCAGACGTGACAGATTGTTCAACTAAATGCAAGTGGTGTAAAATTTGAATAATGCTCCATTTATCACGGCGTGGCTTTACATTCACTTCTGTGTCATTTAACATTTCAATTTCTGATAATAGCGTGCTTCGAGTAGACTGTAATGAGTTTACTAAACTTTCTAAACTTACATCCATATTAGATTGAAGCATACTTGTTCCCCCCTTTTGTTTGTGAAAAGAGGTGCTCCTTATTAGAAACACCTCTTTAGTATTCTGAATTTTCTTTTATTATCTCATCATTTTCCCATTATGTCGATGTTAAACATGTGAAAAAAAGCGTATGTTTTTTACAATTTTGTGTCGTCAATCGCATGTAACCATGCTTCAATTTCTGTAATAACACTTTTTACACAGCCTTCAGCAAATGGTGATGTTAAATTTGCAACTTCTACTAATTCTAAGAACGATTTACTTCCACCTTGTTGGCACAGATTCACATAATCTTCCCAAGCCTCTTGTCTATTATCTCTTGCACGTTTCCAAAATTGTAGCGCACAAATTTGAGCAAGCGTGTAATCAATATAATAGAACGGCGAACTATAAATATGTCCTTGACGTTGCCAAAAACCACCGCGCTCTAAATAATCATTATCCTCATAATCACGATGCGGTAAATATTTCTTCTCTATGTTACGCCATGCTGTCTTACGCTCTTCCGGTGATGCTTCAGGATTTTCATATACATAATGTTGATATTCGTCAACAGATACACCATAAGGTAAAAACAGGAGTGCTGAACTTAAGTGAGAGAAGTAATATTTATCTGCATCTTCTTCAAAGAATAGCTTCATCCATGGCCATGTAAAGAATTCCATACTCATAGAGTGGATTTCACATGCCTCATATGTTGGCCAATTATATTCTGGAATTTCAAATTTACGACTTTCATATACTTGGAAAGCATGACCTGCTTCATGTGTTAATACATCAATGTCACCAGATGTTCCATTGAAGTTTGAGAAAATAAATGGCGCTTTATAATTCTCAATATATGTACAATATCCGCCACCAGCTTTTCCTTTTTTCGCAACTAAATCTAATAAATCATTATCTAGCATGAAATTGAAAAATTCATCTGTTTCAACCGATAACTCTTTATACATTGTCTTTCCATGATCAACAATCCAATCCGCATCTCCTTTTGGAGTTGGGTTACCTGTAGCAAACTCAAAGTTTTCGTCGTAATAAGCTAACTTCTCTACACCGATACGTGCTTGTTGTCGCTTTCTTAATTCCGTTGTAACGGGAACGATATAATCTAGCACTTGCTGACGGTAATTAGCCACCATCTCCGCATTATAATCTGTACGGTACATTCTTGCATATCCAAGTTCAACAAAGTTTTTGAAACCTAAAGATTTTGCGATTTTCGTTCTCACTTTAACAAGCTCATCATAAATACGATCTAGTTCTTCCTCATTTCCAGCTAAAAATCCGTAGTATGCTTCACTTGCTGCTTTACGTTCGCTTCTTTCTTTTCCTTGCATAAACGGAATCAGTTGCGATAACGTTCTTTCTTCTCCAGCAAAGTCAATTTTTGCAGATGCTAATAACTGTGTATATTGCGATGATAATTTATTTTCTAATTGTAAATCTTTCACGACTTCATCTGAATATGTTTTTAAATCACATTCTGCTAGAGCAAATAATTGTTTTCCATAATACGCCTCTAATTCTTCACGAAATGGAGAATTAATGAGTGCCTTATAATATTTTGTACCATATCCTTGTACAACTGGAGAGAATTCATCAAAGAAATCCTGCTCCTCCTTATAAAAAGTATCCGTCGTATCAACAGAATGGCGAATGTAACAAAGGTTTCCCATTGTACCAAAATCGTTGCGAATCTCATTAATTGAATGAATGACTTGTTTTTGTTCTTCTACAGTTTTTGCGTTATCAAACTTCTCTAAAGCAACAGTAAATTTCTCTTTTAACTCTTCAATATTTGGGCGTTTATATTCATAGTCTTTAAATGACATGAACGAGCCTCCTCTCCATTACATACCTTTATTATAATTCAATACGTATTCTCGAATCCCCTCTTAATTTTCAACAAATTTCGGCAGTGACTGCCCTGAGTTCATTACAAATAAAAAAGCCTTGGATTTATTTATCCAAAGCTCCTTTGGAACATATTATTTTTCATACTTCCCAATTTTTTTTAATAAATCAAGTAATTCATCTTTTTCATCTTTCGTTAACATTTCAAAAGACTGATGTATAACTTTCTCATGCCCCGGAAAAATAGAAGCAATAAAGTTCTCGCCAGACTCAGTTAATTGCGCGTAAATAACACGTCTGTCATTCGGACATGGGATTCTCTTTACTAATCCCTTTTTCTCCAACTTATCTACAACATATGTAATGCTGCCACTAGCTATTAAAATGCGCTCACCAATTTGCTGGAGTGGTTGACCGCCTTTATGATATAGCAGTTCTAATACAGCAAATTCAGTTGGATTTAACCCGTTACTTTGTATAGATTTATTTGTAGTATCCATAACAGAACGATGTACACGAGATAATGCAATAAATACTTTTAAAGATTGAGAAACATCTTCTCGTTCATTATTTGATGTCATACAACTTTCAACCCTTCACTTAAATTCTCAGCAATAAAAAGAAAATACCACTTCATACTTCATGTGAATTCCGAATGAGCATTCACTCATCCATTTCCTCTCCCCTAATATATTAAAAATCATTCTTGAATAAAAACATGACAATTTTAACATAGTTTATATATAATGATAATAAAAAAAGAAGGAGTACCACATTTGAAAGTCAAATTCCAAAGCATAATTATATATATATTGCTTGTTATCCTACCGACAATAGGGATTGGTGCTACATTTTATTCGTATCATACATATAAAATGAAACAGGAAAACAAATTATCTGCTCATACAGTTCTCTTTTTATATAGAGATTATTTGGATCATCATCTTGGTGAAGCAATTTCTGCTTTAGACATGCTTGCAAAAGTTGTAGGCACCGAGACTGGTAATATAAATGGCATTAAACAAATTGTACATGATACAGATGGAAACGATGCACGCTTTTCTGGTCTATATTACGCTACACCAGAAGGAGTCATTACAATCGCATCTGAAGATGAATCAAAGCCTATAGATGTTTCAGACCGTAAATATATTCAAGACGCGCTCCAAACTAAAAAAACCACTGTATCATCAGTCATTACTGATCGCGTTCTTGGACATAAAGCTATTATGATTGCTGCCCCCATATTTAATAAACAGAAGGAGCTCTCAGGATTATTATTAGCTAGTTTACGCTTTGATTACATTTCCTCTTCTTTAAATGCCATTAAACCACAATACCATTTTGAGGTAACTGATAAACATGATGTAGTTTTTCTAACCGATGATAATAACGACACAAGTGATACGCATTCTAATATGCTTACTACCCCACTCCAAAGATTAAATTGGAAGGTCTCTGTTTCTCCATTACCCATTCATCAAAAAACCTTATACCAGTGGGTTGCAATAGAGTGTATAGCTACTTTATTTTTAATGTCTATTTTATTTTTGCTTGCTCAATATATGTTGTTAAAACGTCAAACAAAACTTGAAAGACAACAAAATGAACTACAGAAAATTGAATTAGTTGGAACTTTTGCAGCGAGTACAGCACACGAAATCCGTAATCCTCTTACTGGAATTAAAGGACTCGTCGCTCTATTAAAAGAGAAATATAAAGATGAACAAGATCAGTTCTACTTTTCCGTAATTGAACAAGAAATAGAGCGAATCAATGAAATTGTAAGTGAATTTCTTATTCTAGGAAAGCCAACCGCCATCATCGAACAAACATATGATGTAAGAACAATTCTAAATGAGGTAGCATTAATTATTCAATCTGAGGCGAATTTACATAACATTGTATTCCATTTACATTTGCCAGACCATCCTGTTCATATCCGTTGTTCGAAAGACCATATGAAACAAGTGGTTTTAAACATTACCAAAAATGCAATTGAGGCCATGACTTCTAATGATACACTAACCATTGTAGTAAAAAACAATGAAACACACGCACAACTGCATATTACAGATACTGGAAAAGGGATTCCGCAACATATTCAAAAACACCTCTTTCATCCGTTCTTTACTAATAAAGATACTGGAACAGGTCTTGGACTTGTCATATGTAAACGAATTGTAGAGATGTATAATGGGCATATTTTTATCGACAGTACAGAAAATGAAGGAACGACAGTTCATATCGAAATTCCGTTACACATAGTATAATTATCCTTATCCTATAAGGGTAATTATACCTATTTCATAAAACCAGCCACAAGCATTCGCCAAAAATTATTTGATTTTCCTTCATACCCGATTTGGAAAATAGGTATTTTTATAATTGAAAACCATTTCGGTGTTTGTTTTTCTTTATAACATTGATATTGTAAAATAAGCTTGTCCAATTCTTGACTAACTTGAATTGTCTCCCTACTATTTAGCCCACTTGTTAATCCTAGTTGAATCATTTCTTCACGTTTCATATGAATATCACGTGAAAGCTTTTCTAATGTGTACTTCCTTTTTACAGTAAACATCCATATCCCCCTTATTATACTTCCATGCTCTTAACTTCACTTCTCCATTGACTTTTTTTAACTACTTAATCATATGCAAATTTGAAGAATCAGAAAATTTAACATTTTCTCCCTGTAATTTACAAATCTTTACCCTCACTTTGAGAATTATTACAAATTATTCTATCTTTGTAAATACATTCGCAATAATAGACATTTTTTTCATCTTCTTTTTTTATAAATTCTACGTAAACCGGGGATTCTTAATTTTCCACCTACTTTTCTTCGACATTTTTTGTTTAATTTATATAAAAAAGCAAAACATAATGATGATTGATAAAGTGAAACTTTAATCAGTGTTTTTTTGTTCAGCCCCCACTGATAATTAGCATTCACCAATCGGGTAGGCAGTGAATCTCCCACCTATCCAGCCCAATGTTGAGGTGGGAGTCTTACTACCCACAAATAGCAGGATAACAATAGAAAGGAAATATTTATATGCGAAAATATACGATTGCATTATTCATCATTGTTTTGTTTTTACCGTCTTTCTTATTTCCTATTCAAGCAAATGCTCATACGAATAAAGTTGCTATTGTCATTGATGATTTCGGTAATAATATGAAGGGGACTAATCAAATGTTATCACTTCCCATTCCACTCACTGTTGCTGTTATGCCTTTTCTTCCTTCCACAAAAGAAGACGCAATAGCTGCCCATAAGAAAGGACATGAAGTTATTATACATATGCCAATGGAACCTATAAAAGGTAAAAAAGAATGGCTTGGGCCGAAAGCAATTACAACTGATTTAAGCGATGAAGAAATAAACAACCGACTTGAACAAGCGATTCAAGAAGTACCGCATGCAATTGGAATGAACAATCATATGGGGTCAAAAGTAACAGCGGATGAAAGAATTGTTCGCCTTATACTTGCTGCTTGTAAAAAACACGGTTTATTTTACTTAGATAGTAAAACGAATCCTAATAGTGTCGTCCCAAAAATCGGAAAAGAATTAGGAGTTCCTATTATTGAAAACCAACTATTTTTTGATGATGTGTATACAGCAGGACATATTTCAAAACAAGCCCAATTACTCATCAAAAAAATTCAAGAAAAACCTATTATGGTAGCTATCGGGCATGTGGGCCCCCCAGGTGAAATTACATCACGCGTTATTGAAACTTCTATCCCTAAAATTCGTGAGCATGCAGACTTTATTTTCTTATCTGATCTAGCATTATCCCCGCCTCCTGTTTCAAAATAAAGTTCATTACTCACATCCCTCACCAATTGGGCTTTTACGGGCAGTCCGCCCCCACTTAACTTCTTTGCTTGCGCTGAATTTTGAGGCGAAGATCTTACTGCCCACAAATAGCGGGACAAAAAAGTACCTATCTATATATAACAGATAGGTACTTTTCTTTTTAACTTAAATATAATCTACATGACTCACTCTGAATCCTTTTTTCTCTATTTTTCCGATTAATTGCTTTAATTTTGTTTCATCTAACTCATCTGATATATTTACAATAACGCGGCGGATATATTGATCACCGTTATCTAGCGTAAATAGGCCACCGATATTATATGCTTTTAACAATGTCCCAAGCTCTTTAATCGTTCCCTTACAATCTTGTGTTGCAATTGTTAATATATAACCACCTGTTCGCATACCAAATGAATCTTCAATAACATCAAATATATTCGAATGCGTTAACATACCGACAAATTCATTATAATCATTTAGCACGGCTAAAAACGGAAGCCGACGAATTACATAAAAGGCTCTGAAGAAGGAATCCTTTTCAAAAATAAATGCATTGGAATCGTCGAGCATATCCCCTGCACTTACATGCTCTAATCCGCTATTGCATTTTTTTTCTAATAAATCTACTTTATAAATAATCCCCGTGAATTTCTTCTCATCTTCTGCTAATACCGGGATGGCTCGAAATCCCGTTTCGTTCATCATTTGCAGTGCCTCTTCACCAGAATCATTTATTTTGCAAAATGTTACTTGCTGCTTTGGCAGAAAATGATATTTAACTCGCAAAATATGTTCCTCCTTACATGTCAACATGTAATCTATATATAATAAGGAGACCTATATTTTATGAGTGAAATTATTTTTAAAACGCTTTCATTTATTTATTAACTTGTAGCTATATCACATCCATTTTTATATAACAGAGCTTCTTGCCCCCTTAATCATTAATAACTTTACATGATAGTTCATTAAATATTCTATACCCTCTAGCCATTTTTTCGCCTCTTCTGGCGTTTTTCCCCACACAATCATGCCGTAATTATGAACAAGAACTACCCCTCCACCTTCAATGAAATTCGGAACATTCCTTTCTAATAAATCAGCGAATTTTTTTTCATCTTCTACAATTGGAATTGTCATTTCTGTTATACCTTCTTTTCCGAAAACACGCTCCACACTGCGTTTATCGAACGTTACTTCTCCTTCTTCCCCATATAACTCTGATATTAAATGACTATCTACAGTCTGCACTTGTAAAATACATCCTGCACTACTTTTTTTATAAATATCCGCATGCATAAATGACTCTGCAGCTGGTTTTTCTTCATTTTCAAATACTGACTCGCACATGCAATTTACGACAATAAAATCTTCTTCCGAAAATAGCCCTTTATCTCTTCCTTCAACATTTACTAAGAATGTTAACGGCTCTTTTGACGTACATAGCGATAAGCTAATTTTGGTACCATAAAACCAATCACGAAGTGCCAATTCAGATTTCACATCTTTTAATTCATTCCATTTCTTCAGAAAAAATAACATTTCGTCACCCCCGGCATAATATTCATATAAGGTTCAAATCCTTTCTATGTAAAAGGAATATTTTTTGATTATTCTAAAAATTAATTGAATTATCACATGAGAACGCTTTTTTGTCAATATAGTTTCGTGGTTCTTCTTTAAAATAGGCTATTCATATGTCTATACTCCTATCTATTTTCTATTTCATTTTGTACATAAAAATACGCTACTCTTTAATTAAAGAATAGCGTATTTTCCTCATTTTTTATTCCGCATTAACGGGCAGCCCGATTAGTGAGGGCTAATAATCAGTGGGGAATGAACAAAACCCCCACTGATTAAAGTTTCACTTTATTTCTTTATTGCATTATATAAAAACTGTGCATATTGTTCACGTGTTACGAAATTATCTCCTAAAAAATTCCCTTCCCCATCGCCTTTTGATATTTTATTATCCACTAAAGCTTTCACATATCCTTTCGCCCAATGGTCATTTGGTATATCTTTAAAATTCTCTGCACTATTTTCATTTTCTTTTAACTGAAATACTCTTTGTAATACTACTGACATTTCATATCGAGTTAATACTCCATCTGGACGGAACATACCATTTCCATAGCCTGTCATAATTCCAGATTGAACCACTGCATCAATAGCCGTTTCATACATATTTCCTTTCGTATCTGTAAATGCCGTTTTTGGTACTAGATTATTTTCTAATTTTAAATACCTTTGTATTAGAAGAGCTACTTGTCCACGAGTAATGTTATCCCCAAATCCAAATTCACCATTTCCATAGCCTATAAATAATTTTTCTTTCGCTAAGTAATTAATTGCTTCTTCTGACCAATGTCCCTTTGGTATATCTTTAAATTCTACCACTTCTGTTTTCTCATCTTCTTTAGACGTATTACCGTCTTTACTTTCTACTACATTTTGAATAACAGACCCTGTAAAGAAAATTCCTGTATCCGCGAATGGATCTTTCACACCAAATTCATATATTTTCTCACCTGGTGTACTCCATTTCACTACACCATTACTATACGTACCGTTATCGCTCTTCAGACGGATTTTCGTAGAAACCTCACCATCTTTTTCATATATAGGTACTTTTACTTCTTTATTTACTTCTGTTTCCTCTAAAAATACTTTTTGATTTTGGACATTAATATAAGCCGTCTTACTTAGTTCTATAACTGGTCGGACATCACGGATTTCATTTGCAACAAAACTTAGAAATACTAATTTTTTCAAATTACTAACTGGTGATAAGTCTGAAATATAATTCGCTTCTAAATCAAGCTTTTGTAAGTTTACTAAACTTGATAATGGCGTAATATCCTTTAACTCATTGTTAGGTAAGTGTAATTGTTTTAACTGTGTCATCTTACTTAGAGGAGTAACATCTTTTATTTCATTTTTCCCGATCCACAATTCTTCTAATTGCTTCATTTGCTCAATGCCGGATAAATCTTTAACTTTATTACGTGTTAATACTAAGTCTGTTAAAGGTAATGAATATAACGCTTTAATATCTTCAATTTGATTACCTGCTAAAGTTAAGTATGTTACATTTTTCAAAGCGCTTAATGGAGCAACGTTCGTAATTTTATTATTTGCTAAATTCAAGTAATCTAGTTGTTCCATTTTCGCTAATGCTGTTACATCTTCTATTTGGTTGCCTGATAGAAATAAACTTTTTACATTTTTCATTTCAGTTAGTGGTGCAACGTTTGTAATTTTATTATTACTTAAATCAAGAGATTCTAAATTATCCATCTTAACAAGTGGCGTTACATCTGAAAATTCATTACCACGCAAAGCTAAATGACTTAATTGCTTTAAGTTCGCAAAGAACGACGGATCTTTTATCTTCGCATTCGCAACTGTTAAAGATTTTAAATTTGGCATATATTTTAATGCACTATAATCAAGTATCTCATTTGTATTTAAAAACAAATCCTTTACTTGTAATAAATCTTCTTTCGTAATTGGTGTATTTAAATCTTTTCTATTAAATACTTTTTTATTAACAAGCTCTCTTAATTTCTTATCTGTTATCATATTTTGATTATCAACTGGATTATCCGTTTCCGTATTGCCTGAATTAGAGTTATCATCTGGTTTCTCTGTTTCTTTGTTACCTACAGTTGGATCTTTAATTTCAAATTGAACTTGATATTTGTGATCATATCCAATAGCTGGAATAAGTATATGCATTTGCATATTGTGCTTCTTCTCAAACTCACCAATTTCAAATTGAACTACTTTCGTTCCATTCTTCCTCTTATCTTCTGACAAAACCTTCACATCATGAAATACACCAGGCTGGTTTCTATCTTCTATTCTAAGATATTGAAAATAATCACTATCTTGCATTGTTACAGTGACAATTTTTTTGCCAGCCGCAATCGTTACTTTAGGATCTTTTATATATTGAGAAACCATAGATGGCTCATCTTTTTGGTCCTTATATATTTTAATCTCAGTATCATACGTGCGATCACTCGCTGCTGCTACCGATTGATTTGCTTCAACTTTTAATGCCGCTAATGCTGGAGTAGAGTACGTAGCAAATGGAATTGCTAATGTTGTCGCTACTACTAGCGCCTTCATGTAATTTTTTTTCAAAATAATATCCCCTATCATATATAATCTTTACAATTGATAAGTATTATCAATTATCCACAAATAAATGATAATGAATATCATTATCATTGTCAATGAGAATATTACATTAAATTTATATTTTTAAAGATAAAAAAATAAAAAAGCCCTTTATTCAAAGGGCTTTTTTACCTATCGTATGAAGAATTTCACTTTTTTCCTTCTCATTGATGACACCGATTTTTTGCAAAATATTCGCGTACAATACAAGTTTATTATATATTCGTTCTGACATGTTCTCCCTTCTTTCCTTCGACCAACTTTTTTTGTATTGGTAAATTATATGAAAGAGGTGAGAAAATGTGTCCACTTTTTGCATAACTGCAAATCTTTTATTTTACAATTTACAGATAATAAAACTCCCTCCTAAAAATTAGGCGGGAGTTTATGTGCTTTCACTGTATTTAACAAACTGTCCACTGAATATTATGCTTCTTAAGTTCTTCTTCAAAGCTATATGGCATTTTTTTATCACAAATTACGTGTTGAATACGCGAAATTGCTGCTATACGATAATTCCCTTTCACGCCTACCTTCGTATGATCACATAAAATATATGTTTTCTCAGCTAATTTCATCATCGCCTCTGACAATTTCGCTTTCTCTAATTCAAAGCTGGAAACTCCAAAACTAGGTAATAACCCATCAATCGAAACGAACGCTTTATGAAAATGAAATTGCTGTATGACTTGCTGAGAAATAGACCCTGATACACGCGAATGCTTTGGAGATACTTTTCCACCTATAAACAAAACTTCACCGTGAAACATCTTTTTATTAATAGAAGAAATTAATTGTGTTGCGACTGGAAATGAACTTGTTACAATCGTTAAGTTTTTACGATGAACAAGGTATGGAACCATTTGAAGCGGTGTACTTCCATCATCAATTGCAATGACATCACCGTCTTCTACAAATGTCGCTGCTTTATAACCAATTCTTTTCTTCTCTTCTATATGTAGCATTTCTCTTTCTAACATTGGTGCCTCTACTCCAGCGCCTGGAAGTTGAACAGCTCCACCATACACTTTTTTCAGCTTCTTTTCACGATCTAATTCTTCTAAATATCGACGAATCGTTTCTGTTGATACAGCAAATTCTCTCGCTAATTCTGAAACCTTTACTTTCCCTTTAAATTCTACCTTTTCAAGAATGGTTCGCTTTCTTTCTTCTCCTACTACAGACATAGCTTCACCTCATTTATATCTCCCTTATAAACGTCCTTACTTATACAAAGCTATAATTTTCTTTATAAGTAGAAACTTCTTCATGAATATGAATACCGCGCTTTGCTAGCTCATCAAAAATCAATTGTGGATTTTCAAAGGCTTCTTCAGGCGTAACAACACCCACCCTATTTACATTTCCATTTGCAATTAACTCTGCAGCAATCCCAAATGGAATACCGACGTTTCTCGTATACGCTCTTAATTTTTCCCATCCTACAACAGAACCATCAGATAACGGATGTGTATGATATAACACATGTCTTTGCTTCTCATTATTTTTCATACCTATTACTTCTACATGAAGTGCATAACCATAAAGCTCTGTTTCTTGCCCTTCTTTCGATTGCAATAAATACTGTGAAATACAATCCATAATGCCTATTTCTTTCCCGTTTATTTCAATCTGATCATTACGCAATATGCCGTAATCATATAAAGCACGTACAAGTTGCATATTTTGCTGTGGCCAAGTTCCTCTCGTCTCTATCAGTTTGACACCTTTATTTTCTAATGCCTTTGCTAGCGTAATCGTTTCAGAATGCGGAATGATATACTGCGTTGCCTTACCATAAGGCTCTGGCAATTCTATTTCTCTCGGACGCGCAAACGGAGGTACTTGCTTAAATTCACCATCTTCATACACTGTACGCGATGGTAAATATGGATCATATTCATATGTCGTTGTCTCTGTAATTGATGCAGAAAAAGCAATCGGACGATACGAACCGTGACTTACACGGACAGACTCTACAGTATCCAATTGATTTGCTGCATGCATTGCCATCATTTGCGTTACACCCGGCGTCATGCCAAATCCAGGTAAACATATCTTTTCATTTTCAACAAATATAGCATGCGATTCATTTTCTTCACCAAATCCATTTAAGTTCACACCGTGACATCCTGCTTCTGCAATACAGCGGGTCGACAATCTGTTTAACTTTATCGTCGTACCGTCCATTACAATGTCATAACCAATCATTTTTGCAACCGTATCCTCGTGATCCGTTACATCTACTTTTACAAAATCAACACGAGGGTCGTTGAGCCATTCTACTACTTTACGGCCCTCCACCTCGTTAAAATCAGCTACTGTAATTGTCTCAAAAGATGAAAATTGAACTAAATCCAAAATAGCTTCGCGACAAATTTTACCTGCTCCACCTAAGCAAAACACTTTCACCCAATAACAGCTCCTTTAGCAATACTATCAACTAAGCGATTAATATCTTGTTCATGTACATCACCGATATTTCCAATGCGGAACGTATCTACTTTCGAAATTTTCCCAGGGTAAATAACAAATCCATAACGCTTTAATTCGTTATATAACTGTTGAAACTCGAATCCCTCTTTTGGATAAATGAAAGATGTAATAATAGGAGATTGGTATTCCTCATCTACTAGTGGCTTAAATCCGATTTCTCCCATTCTATTTACTAGTAGTTTTTGATTGTTGTAATATCGATTGTAACGCGCTCTTACTCCTCCCTCTTTTTCTAGTTCAAGTAGTGCTTGATAAAAAGCATGTACAACATGTGTAGGTGAAGTAAAACGCCATTTCCCATTTTGTTTTTCCATCGTTTCCCATTGATCATATAAATCAAGAGATAAAGAGCGTCCTTGCCCTTTACACTTCAATAATTCATCACGTTTTGCGATTACAAATCCGAATCCAGGAACCCCTTGAATACACTTATTCGCACTACTAATTAAAAAATCAATTTGTAAATCAGCAATGTCTATTTCAATCCCGCCGAAACTACTCATCGCATCAACAATTGTAACCTTTCCATACTGTTTTCCTAATTTACATACATCTACAATTGGATTTATAATGCCTGTCGTCGTTTCGCAATGAACAACTGCAATATGCGTAATCTCTTTATCTTCTTGCAATAACTTCTCTACTTCTACAATATTAGTAGGTTCCCACTCTTCTGTTTGACTGACCACCACATCAATCTGTAACATCTCTGCCATTTGCACAATGCGCTTACCGTACGCACCATTTGTACAAACGAGAATCTTCCCATTTGCCGGAATAACAGAACCAATTACTGCTTCAACTGAAAACGTACCGCTTCCTTGCATTAACACTGTTGTATATTTCTCTTCTTCCTTCGTCGCTAACGATACAAGTTTAGCTCTTACTTCTTGCACCATCGTATTATATTCATCATCCCACGTACACCAATCGTATAGCATAACTTCTTTTACTGATTTTGTTGTCGTTAATGGTCCTGGTGTTAATAATAAGTAGTGATTTTCAGTCATGATCCTATTCCCCTTTTATGAAATAATAAGTTCTTGTTTCTCGATATGTTCCATTACGCTTTCGAGTTCCTGCATCGTTTCTATCGTAAAGTGCGCCCCATTTTCAACGAAACGATTGCGAACTACTTCTATTTTTTCACGAAGTTCTACCGAATCCATATTCTCCACTTCCTCTTCCGTTAAACCGAGCTCGCTACTGCCAAGAATTACACCAACTGTCCACATTCCAGCATTTCTACCTTCTTTCATATCTGATACTGTGTCCCCAACTTTTATCATATGGTTCATCGGATACACACCAAGTTCCATTGCATTTTTATAGCACATCCATGGATATGGACGGCCTGCTGGAACATCATCTGGCGTAACAAGAAAATCAGGTTTATATCCTTGTAACGCTGCTTCCTTTGCTACAATATCCATCATTTCTCTCGTATAACCAGTCGTTGAACCAATTTTAATTCCTCTTTCACGTAAAGAAGCAATCACTTCTTTTACTCCATTAATCGGCGAAGCATAGCGTGGTAAAATAGCGAAGAGAATCTCTTCAAATTCTTCATACATCTCCTGAATGTCTGCTTCTGTTGGTAATTGTTGGAAAACACGATTCCACTCACTCGCAATACGAGGCATCTCAGTAAGTGCCCTTACATGATCTATTTTTAATAACCCCATTGGCTTACGAGCTTCTTCTGCTGTAATTGCTACACCCCGTTTATGAAAAATCTCCATGAATACTTCTAGTGGTGCAAAACATCCGTAATCAACTGTTGTCCCTGCCCAATCAAAAATAACTGCTTCAATTTTCATTCTGTCCATCACCTTTCTTACTTATCTTTTTTGCCATTGTGAAGTTCGGTTACGAAGTGCTTTCGTTCCCCATTCATATACAACTCTTACTACAATATTTGTAACAACAATAAGCACACTCATTGCAGCTGCTGGCGCCACATTTCCTGCATCATCCATATTTACGATTGATACGGCAGCTAGTTTAAAATCAGCTGCATATAGGAATACAACTGCCGATACAGTTACCATTGAATTTACGAAGTAGTACATTACCATTTCTAAAATTGCTGGTAAACACATTGGTACCGTTACTCTAAAGAATGTTTTATAAAACGGAATACCCATCGACTGCGAAACAAGCTCAAACTCTCGATCTAATTTCTTTAAAGCAGTCGTTGCCGTGACAAATGTTACAGAATAAAAATGAATGATATTTACTAGTACTAACACAGCGATTGTTCCGTATAAAGAATGAAACGGGTTCGTTACTGATAGTCCCAAAATTTGAATCGTTGGTTGACTAAAGAAAAAGACATATCCTAATCCGAGTACTAAACCTGGTATGGCTAAAGGAACGATAGAGAAAAAGTAACCTGTTTTTCGGAAGAATTGTAGCTGGTCTATTTTCTCAATTGCATATGCAAATACAAATGTTAAAATCGCCCCAATAACTGCTGTAACTGCTGAAACAATTACGCTATTTTTAAATGCTTCAAGTCCATCTCCTGTTAAACTCGAAAAATTAAAATGCTCAAATGTAAAACTCATATTATATGGCCATACTTTCACACTTGCAGCAATACCAACTGCCACAAATAACAGAATGATCATAAATGTAATCACACTACAGTATATGAATGAGATGACATCTCTTTTCTTATTAGCTATTATTCTGTATGGTACTGCTTTTGAAGATAAGAAATTCGCCTGCTTTCTTTGCGTAATACGATCAACTGCAAATGCGAATATAGCTGGGATTAATAAAATCATTCCAACTGTTGCACCCATCGACATATTTTGCTGTCCAATTACTTGTTTGTATACGTCAGTAGCAAGCACATTATATTGTCCACCAACAATTTTTGGTGCCCCAAAATCAGTGAAACTAAGTGTAAACACAACAAACATTGCACTAATTAATCCGTACTTTACACTAGGTAAAGTAACCGTGAAAAATTGTTTTGTTTTACTCGCCCCTAGCATATTAGAAGCTTCATATAAACGATAATCGGATCCTTGAAAGGCAATTAGTAATATGAGAAAGGCTTGCGGAAATGTATACATAACTTCAGCTATTACAATTCCTACTGGTCCATATAAAGGGATTTGTATACCTTCAAATAACCCAAACATTCCTTTCGTTACTAGCCCTTGATTACCAAATAAATATGTAAGTGCTATACCGTGCATCATCGTTGGTGCAAACAATGGTAATAACGCTACATACTGAAATACACGCTTTCCAAAAACATTCGTACGGGCAATTGCATATGCGTAAACGAATGCAATTGAAACTGAAATAATTGTTGTTGCGCCCGAAATCCATACCGTATTTTGTAAAGACTGAACTAAAGTTGGTGTTGTAAAATATTTACTGAAATTCGCTAAACCAATGAAAACTCCATCTTTATTATAAAAAGCTTGTGTAAATAGTTGTAATAGTGGTAATACAAGTATGACAAGGAAGGAAAGAATCATACCGATAATTACAAGCCTTTGGATCCATTCCTCTTTCCCTATACTTCTCTTAATCTTTTTTTTCGCACTTTCTACCTTGTAGTTTTCTAACATCTCCATCTATACAATGACCTTCTTTCCATATGACAACATATGATTTTCTGAGAAAGAGATTTGAATCGACTTTCCTTTTCTAATATCAGCTACTTCTACTTCTGATGCTAATATATCCACTACAATTTTCTCATTATAAAGGTGTGTGTTTTCTTCTACGACTCGCACTTCCGTTCGATATACAGATCCACGAAATTCCATACTTTCCACAACTGTTTTAATACCGTCCTTTTGTACAATTGTTACATGTTCAGGACGAATTGCATGCTCTTCGTTATTTTTCGAAAAGAAATTAATAGAACCAATAAAATCTGCCACAAACGGATTGGCCGGTCTTTGATAAATCTCCTCTGGTGTTCCAATCTGCATAATTTCCGCATGATTCATTACAACAATTTTATCAGCCATCGTTAATGCCTCTTCTTGATCATGCGTGACCATAATAGTTGTTACTCCTACTTTCTCTTGCAAATCACGCATTTCTCTACGTAACTTTTCACGTACTTTTGCATCTAAAGCAGATAACGGCTCATCGAGTAACAAAATATCTGGAGACAGAGCGAGCGCACGTGCAAGTGCCACTCGCTGCTGTTGTCCACCAGACATTTGAGCAGGATATTTATCTTTTACATTCAGCAAATCTACAAGTTTTAACGCCTCTAGCGCTTTCTCTTTTACTTCTACTTTTCCATATTTTTTTGTCTTTAAGCCGTATTCAATATTTTCAAGTGCTGTTAAATTCGGAAATAATGCATACGATTGAAACACCATTCCGAAGTTTCTCTTTCCAGGAGGTAATGCTGTAATATCTTTTCCATTCACAGCTATACTACCTGTTGTTGCCTCTTCTAGCCCTGCTAAAATTCGAAGCAATGTCGTTTTCCCACAACCACTTGGGCCTAATAAACATACAAACTCATTTTTGTTCACAGTAAAAGAAATATCTTTTAACGCTGTAAATGCATCAAACTGTTTTTGAATGTGTTGAATTGATAAATATTCGCTCATTTTTTCTCTCTCCCACTCACTTACTTTTTCGGTTCTGCTTTTTGGCCAAACTCTTTTTCCCATTTTTCTAAAATTTTGTCACGATTTTCTGCTGCCCACTTAAAGTCATTCTTTTTGTATAACTTTTCTGTTACATCTTTAGGAAATCCATCTGGAAGTTTATAATCATTTTTAATTGTCGCAAATCCATTTTTCTCGAAGTATAACTTCATTACATCATCAGTAATCGCCCAATCTAAAAATGCTTGCGCTAATTTTTCATTTTTTGCATTATCTTTTTTAATAAGTGCGTTCGCTTCTACTTCCCAACCTAATCCTTCTTTCGGCAATACAACTTCAACTGGTGCACCTTTTTGTTTCTCTTTCAAAGCACTATAAACCATTGATACGCCAACTGGATATTCACCCGCTCCTGCTAATTTCGCTGGTTTTGATCCTGAATGCGTATAACTTGCCATATTATCATGAAGTTTCTTCATGTAATCCCAGCCTTTATCTTCACCCATGATTTGTAGCCATGCAGAAACTGTTAAAAATCCTGTTCCAGATGATGCTGGATGTGGCATAACAAGTGTTCCTTTATACTCTGGTTTCGTTAAATCTTCATATGATTCTGGCATCGGTAAATTTTTCTTCTTTAACTCTTCTTTATTTACAGCAATCCCCGTCATAAATGCAGTATTTCCTACCCATTTTTCAGGTTGCTTATCATCTTTAAATTGTGGAAGAACACGATCTGCTCCTTTTGGAGAGTATCCTTTTAACATATCTTTTTTATCTAAAGCTAATAGACTTGATGCCGCAGTTCCCCATACAACATCTGCTTGTGTATTTTTCCCTTCAGCTAGCAATTTCGCAGTAATAACTCCTGTTGAATCACGTACAATGTTCAATTTCACATCAGGATATTTCTTTTTAAAGGAATCAAGATAAATTGGTACAAGCTCTTCTTCAATTGCTGTGTAAACAGTTAATGATCCAGATAATTTGTCATCTTTCACTTTCGCTCCAGCACTTTCTTCCTTCTTTGCACCACACCCCATTAATAACGAAAATACCATTCCAGTCGCTACAGCTTTAAAGATTGTTTTTTTCACTGTTTCTCTCTCCTTTTACAAATCTTATGTACAACTCAAATATAAACAACTAGTGTAAAAGCAGTATTAAACCAACATTAATCTTTTGTTTGTTGTTTGTTTTTGTGTAATACGTTGCTACTTCTATGTTTTTTCGCATTTTTCTGCTAATAGAAAACACTAAATTTACAAATAATTAAAAAAACCTTTATAATCCCACAAAAAAATGAGGCGTTTGTAAAAAACGCCTCATTTTTGTTTCCCTTTTTTTGAATTACGATTCGCATACTTTGCGCTATTTTCTCCTTCATACTCTAATGCAAATTCTGCATCTGGTAAGCTTTCTTTCGGAGTTTTATTATTATTGATTGCCGCATTTTGTTTCACTTTTCTTTTTACCAATACATTCACCTGCTCTCAAGAAATCACTTTCTACTCTAGTTTGAAACAACTTAAAATAATTATTACTGGCAAGTGTTAACAAGTACATAAGAGGCGTTAGATGGAAATACTACATATGAAGAAATCATTATAAAAAGGAGCGATAATTTTGAAGAAAAAAGAAAAGATTCAATCACCCATTTTAGACGAAACGCTCCCGCATCAAATGAATTTTCCATCTTTTAAAGGAACAGGAAAAACGATGCAACAACCTTTTGTGAATCAATATAATGTTGTAATTGGAGACAGTAAATATAATTCCGAGAACAGTCCGCTTAACAATTGGAGTGATGAAGTAGATTCTGCCATTATGGCTGGCGATGAGTGGATCCATCCTACAAATGATATTGGGTGGATTTCAGAAGAAAATCAAGAGTTGCTAAAAAACGAAGCGGATAATAAAGATGAAGCTTTCATGCATCCACAATTTGGAATTAACGACTAAAAAACCATTCTACCTAACGTAGGTAGAATGGTTTCATACTATCCAATAATAATCCGCTCTTTCGGGTATTTATAGCGAGGTGGTTGTTCCCTTCCACCACTAGCTAAAATAAATGTTAAAATACCAACGCGTCCGATAAACATAAGCACAATAAGTACAAGTTTCCCAACAGTTGTTAAATCAGGCGTGACACCTGTTGATAGTCCCGTCGTTCCGAAAGCAGAACAAACTTCAACAATTAAGCTCATAAGCGGTACATTTTCCGTAATAGATAAAATGAATAGCGCAGTAGCACATAACAAAATCCCCATCGTCATAACGACAGATGCTTTCAGTACATCCTCTTCATGTAGCTGACGTTTAAAGACTCTAACTGTTCTACCGCCCCTTGCAAAGGTGTATAGTGACAATATACTAACAGCAAATGTAGTTGTACGTATTCCGCCCCCAACCGAACTTGGAGATGCCCCTATAAACATTAATATACTCATAAATAAAAGCGTCGGTTGTGATAATTCACGTATATCCATTGTTGCAAGTCCACCACTTCGCGTCGTCACAGATTGAAATAATGTATAAAATACAGTTTCATGCCATGATTTTCCTACTAAAAAATGATTTCTCTCCAGTAAAAAAATCATAATTGTACCCACAACAACGAGTGTGAAAAATGTTGTTGTCGTCAATTTTGTAAATAATGAAAAACGGAATAATTGTTGTCGCCTTTTACTAAGAAATTGCTTTACTTCCATTAGCACAGGGAAACCAATCGCTCCTAAAATAATTAGTAACATATGAATCATTTGAACAATATAATCTTTTTTATACGGAATTAATGATTGTCCTGTTAAATCAAATCCGCCGTTCGTAGTCGCACTAACAGCTGCAAAGAAACCGTGAAAATAAGCTTCTTGCCAAGTCGGAAAGTAAAGTAAAAATCTTGTACCTAATAAGATTGCTCCAATAAGTTCTATCGAAATAATTACAATTAAAATAGAACGCATCAATTCTACGAGACCCGATAAATTTCCTTGATTATGATCTGCCATAATTAATCTTCTTCTTTGCAAACCAATCTTTTTCCCCGTAATGATCCAAACAAATGTACCAAGCGCCATAATTCCTAAGCCGCCTAATTGTAAAATAAGAGCTAAAACAATAATTCCTGCAGTAGTAAACGTATCTGGAATCGTAATAACAGACAGCCCCGTAACACTTACCGCACTAACCGATGTAAAAAGAGCATCTATAAATGTCCATTTCACACCGGGCTTCGTAACAAACGGGAAACTAAGCAATATCACCGATACAACTACCGCTAATAAATAAAACAAAACGATGAGTTGTACAGGACGTAATTTTTGTAAAAACTTTTTTATATCTCTCATTCCATCACTTCGCTACCTTTTTTCTATCGATTAAATAAAGAAAAATCTTTACTTTCTTTATTTGTAAATAACTGCTCAAATAATTTGGCAAAGACCATTCCATATACAGTTCCATTACCTCCATACGGCAATGCGTAAAATAAATTATGTATCTTTTCATCTTCTTTTAAAATGGGAAGACCATCATGAGTACCACCAAATACAGCTGCCCAATAGTAGTCTGCCTGTATATTTTTATACTGCGGGAACATCTCTTTTACAATATTAATAAGGATATCACGCTTATGCAATAATTTCGTATCACCGATTGTTTGAATTTGCATCGCTTCATCTAATCCGCCTACAATAATGCGGTTTTGATACGTTCGAAAATATAAGTAGGGTCGTGCCGTTTCCCAAATTAACGATCGCTCATGCCAGCCTTCAAACTGATCTATTTCATTTGTTACAATTGCATAAGAGGTGTCTACTGTTGTATTTTTTTCTTTCTTTCCAAAAAGCGCTTCATAACCTGTCGCCATAATAATATTCTTTGCTACAATTTGATTCCCTGTTTTCGTGTAACAAATTAAATCATTTTTGCGTTTTTTTATATGTATTGCCTCTGTATGTTCATATATATTAGCTCCCATTTGGTTTGCTTTATGCAAAAGACTATGTGCTAATAAATACGGATTTACCTCAGCATCACCGTGTGTATATAATGCCGCTTGTTTTATAAAAGGATAACGCTCCTTAATATCAGATGCTGTAAAATACTCAACAGGAAATCCATAATTCTGTAACGTATTGTACTCCTCTTGTAAAAATGAGACATCCTCACTTTTACTTGCATAATATAAACTATTTCGCAGAATAAAATGGGGATTAATATCAAGAGTCGGTATTACCGCTTCCATTGTTCTTAGCGCTTCATAACAAAGCTTATATGCTCGCACCCCTTTTTCTTTACCAAATGTATGGATAAGAGAGGTTAACGATTTATCATGAAGAAATTGTAGTAAACCTGTATTAGCAGCTGTGCTACCACATGCAATGGCTCTTTTTTCAATAAGTGTAACACTCATGCCAATTTTCGCTAACGAATGCGCTATATGAGCACCAGCTTCGCCGCTTCCGACTACGAGCACATCACATATCATATCATTTTCTAACAGTGGATAACAAGGTACAGAAACTCCTGTATTCCAAAACAACTTACCCATCATAAGTTTCATAATTATACTCCTAAAATATAAATTTCTCCTTTCTATGTTTTGTTATTTTTCATAAAAAAATCCAACTAACATAGGCTAGTTGGATTTTTTATCTTTAATTAGAACGCTCTTCAAGCCAATTTCCAATCGTCGGATATGTTTGTTTTACAGCTGTTCCACCGTAAACGATAGACATATGTCCTGTCGGTAAACATACATATTGTTTATCATTGCTAGAAATATGATCTAGCAATGCTTCTACTTGACATGGCAAAGCGATATGATCACGTTTCCCAGAAATATTTAAGACATTCGCCTTAATATTTGCAAGGTCTACCTTTTGTCCGCGAATAACGAGTTCACCCTTAACCAATTTATTATTTTGATAAAAATCACGAATCCACTGTCTGTATGATTCACCTGGGAACGGAATACCATCCCCAACCCACTTTTGAACCAATCTCCAGCTTTCGACGAAGCGTTCATTCTCTGAACGATCTACTAAAGCAACATATGGACCAACAAAGTTCGTAATTGGCTTTAACATTTTGTTTCCGAAATCAATCATTTCTGGCGGAATATTTCCAAATGTATCAACCGCTTTATCTAAATTGAAGTATTTCTCATCTAATAAAGGACCATACAATCCTGTTTCAGAGAAATCAAAAGGACTTGTCATAAAGATTAGGTTACGAATTGGCATGTGCGGATGAAGCGCTGCATAAATAGAAGTTAGCGTTCCACCCATGCAATAACCAAGTAAAGAAATCTCGTCCGATTTCGCAGTTCGCATTACTTTTTTTACGGCTTTTGCAATATAATCAAACACGAAATCATCAAATTTCAAATGACTATCTTCTAAACCAAATGTGCCCCAATCAAGCATATACACATCAAAACCACGATCCACTAGATATTCCACTAAACTATTTCCAGGAGTTAAATCCATAATATATGGTTTATTAATAAGAGCATATATTAACAGAATTGGAACTCTTTGTGTTTTTTCTTGTTTTGGAATGTAGCGATAAAGCTTCGTCTTATTCTTCGTCCAAATAACCTCTTTCGGCGTTAATCCTACTTGCGGCTCTGGTTCACGTAATAAAATTTCACTCGCCCTTTTCACTCGGCGGTATGCTTTTCGGTACTCTTCTGGGTATAGCTCTAATTGCTTTTCCCATTCTGTTGCGAATGTAGTCATTTTTCTATCTCCTTTTTGGTCGATTTCCTTCTAAAAAAAGAAGTGCATTCCTGCTATGGATATGCACATTTTTCTTACTTCATTACATATATAATCCGCCGTTAATGTTTAATTGTTGACCTGTGATATACGCACCGTCACGGCATAGGTATACTACACCTTTTGCAATTTCATCAGCTTGACCAAAACGTTTTTTCGGGATTTTTGCAACGATTTTTTGACGTACTTCTTCTGGTACTTCTGCTACCATTTCAGTATCAATAAATCCTGGGCAAATAGCGTTTACAGTGACATTTGTTTTTGCAAGTTCTAACGCTAACGATTTTGTAAATCCTAGCATACCTGCTTTTGCTGCTGAGTAGTTTGTTTGGCCAAATCCACCTGCTTGACCAATAATAGAAGAAATGCTAATAATCCTTCCTTCTTCCGCTTCAGTTATGTATGGAAGAACCGCGCTTGTCGTATTAAATACGCTACTTAAATTCACGTCAATTACGCGCTCCCAATCTTCACGATTTAACTTTTTGAATGTACGATCTCTTGTAATACCAGCATTATTAACAAGAATATCAACTTTACCAAAATGATTCACAGCTTCTTCTACAAGTCGGTTTGCATCTTCTACTTTAGAAACATCCGCTTGCACTGCATAAACGTCATGTCCGTCTTTTCCTAATTCGTTTACTAAGTTTTCAGCTGCTTCTTTACTGCTATTATAGTTAATAACTACTTTTGCTCCCTCTTGTGCTAATGCTACTGTAATCGCTTTTCCAATTCCTTTTGCTCCACCTGTTACGATTGCTACTTTTCCATTTAATTGAACCATTTCTTTTCCCCCTTAAATGAATTTGTGAACGATTGTTATGAATCATTTTGGTACTCATACTATAGAGTCCATATATAATTATGTTTCGCTGTTTATACGTGAAAAGAGATTCTCCCTCTCTCTTTTATCTGTTATAAACAAGCGCTTTTATCATTTTTTATTTTCTGGCTTATTCGCAGGCTTTACCTCTTCTTTTACAGGTACTTGTAGTTTAGCTAGTACTGCATTTTGCTTTTCTAGCAATTCTAAAATTTGATCTACTTTTGTTTCAAGCGTATGAATATCTTGTTTTACTTTCGTTACATCACGCTTTAATGTAGGAGCTTGTCCTAAAGAATCTACTTTTTCCTCTAGAAACTCCTCAATGTTATCTACTTTATTTTCTAAGTTAATAACTAGCGTAGCTACTCTTGCGATATCCTCTTTCGTCGGCACATTTACTTGTTCTAAATAGTTTTTTGTCGTATCATTTAATGCTTTTTGATAAAACAAATTCAAATCTAGAACGCTGCCCATCCAAGCAGAATATTCTTCTGTTTTAATTGTTTCATTGAGCGCTTTTCCCCAAAATGTTTCGGTTTGTTCATAAGCATTTTTCCATGCTTGTAGTGGATCGAATTTTTGATCAATCACTTTACCTACACTCCCTTTTTCGTTTTTGAAACAATTCAACCTATTCACTATTTTCTAATATTCTGAATAAAACTTCAAGTCTATATTTTATTTTTTTCTATTTTCTAACAAATGTGTTGACTTTAAAAACAGATAGGTGTAAATTGCACTTATAAGCAAAAAATTCCATCTAACTGATTCATGAGGTGATGCACAATCATGCTACAAAATGAACCAGAACAACGCGAAAGTTTGGAAAGCAACCAAGCGAAACAACCAAACTCCATGCCAAAAAACTTCTTAGTTCCCTTCTTACTTCTCTGTCTAAAAGACTGGAGTCTTCATGGTTACAAACTTATTCAAATGCTAATGGATATCGGCTTTTCTTCTGTTGACCAAGGTAATGTTTATAGAACACTACGCAAATTAGAAAAAGAAAACCTTATTTCTTCTACTTGGGATACAAGCGATGGAGGGCCGGCAAAAAGAATTTATTCTTTAACTGAATATGGAGAGCAATATTTAACAACATGTGCGACTTCTTTTGAACATTATCAAAATATGTTGCGAACGTTTTTCACATTATACACCAATGCATTCTTTCCATTTTCTACTTCTCCAGAAAAGGATGAAAAGGATTCTTCATCTTCACCTGGTGGTACAGCAGAGTAATCTGCGTTCACAATATGCAAAAAAACATTTGGAGGTCAAATAATGGAAACTAAACCATACGAATTAGTCGATGCATTTTGGAAAAACTGGTCTCAATCACTTTCCCTTTTCTCTTCAGCTGGGAAACAATTAGAGCAGCTTACTTTAGAAACATTAAAACAACAACAAGACGCTTTGCATAAATTAACATCAGGAGTAGATGAACTAGAAAAAGAACTACAACAACTCACTGCTCAGTTCAACAACCAATATACAGATTACGTGAAACAATTAACTGGAAACTCCTTAAATGATCAAATTAACGAGTGGCAGGACAAATGGAAGGAACTTTCTGCTCATATGCATCAACTTACTGTTTCTCCTACAAAAACATCTTTGTCAATTCTTACACAAACAAGCGGTCAATTTGAAGAAACAACAAAACAATTTATTGAGCAACAACAATTACAACGTGAAGAGGCTCAAAAACAGTTAGAGGGTTTTTTGGAAGAGTTCAAGTCAAAACAGTTGGAACTCGCAAAAAAGTTCGAGGAAAACTCAAAAAATCTATTTACTTCCATCAAGTAAGAAAAATGTGGGAGCTAACTGCAGCACAAACAAAACTCTTTCTTCCTCCTACTACATCAAGATGGCTGGCATTTTTCGATATGGAAAAGAAGGAGGACAAAATGAATCCATTCCAAGAAGCACAAACCGTCCCGGAGCTTCGTTATGATGAGATTCAAGTCGGTGATCAAGCATCCCTTACAAAAACAATTACAGATGAAGATGTTATCAATTTTGCAAAATTGACTGGGGATGTGAATCCTATTCACATTTTAGACTCTTTTGCAAAAACGACAATGTTTAAAGAACGCATTGCCCATGGTATGCTCGTTTCGAGTTTTATTTCTACCATCCTTGGAACGAAACTCCCAGGCAAAAATACGATTTATTTATCCCAAAATGTTTCATTCCGTGCCCCTGTCAAAATCGGTGATACACTTCGCGTTGTGGCAGAGGTTATTAAGAAGCGTGACGATAAAAAAATCATTACGTTGCAAACAAATATATATAATCAATCGGATGATATTGTCGTGGAAGGTACAGCGACAATACTAAAAAAAGAGTAGCAAATTTGCTACTCTTTTTTCTATCCAATAACTTCTAATCACACCGATTACTTCCGCGTATGAGCACGCCGGTTCCACATAAAATAACAGTACCAATTCAGATAAGTACTTATCTGGACTGGATTACTCATAAGGATGTGTATCATCATGGCAAAAACAAACAAATTACTAGTTCCAGGTGCTGAACAAGCACTTGATCAATTTAAATATGAAATTGCACAAGAATTCGGCGTAAGCTTAGGGTCTAATACAGCATCTCGTTCTAACGGATCAGTTGGCGGTGAAGTAACAAAACGTCTTGTTTCTTTAGCTCAACAACAATTACGCGGATAATAATATAACATATGGCTTAGAGGCAGATATTCTCTGCCTCTTTCTATTTTTCACATACATAATCGGACTTTTTCACATACTAGTAAGAGCAAACAGAAAGGAACGATATATAACATGAAACGGATTAACATTCGTATGAGTCCTCCCCGCGTTCTTACTTTGTCTTTTATCATGTTATCAATTATAGGTACATGCTTATTAAAGCTTCCAATCGCTACAACAACGTCTATTTCATGGCTCGATGCTTTATTTACAACAGTTTCTGCCTGTACGGTTACAGGGCTTGGTGTTGTGGACACTGGAAAAGTATTTACTTTGTTTGGACAATGTGTCATTTTAACGCTTATACAAGTTGGCGGACTTGGTATTATGAGCTTTGCTGTCTTAATTGCGATTATGCTCGGCAGAAAAATCGGTCTTCAAAACCGTATTTTATTACAACAAGCATTAAATCAAACGAATATAGGCGGCGTCATCCGTCTTGCCAAAGCATTATTTTTATTCTCTTTTACAGTCGAATGTATCGCTACTTTAATTCTTTCTTTTGAATGGGTACCAAAATACGGGGTTACCAAAGGGATCTATTATAGTTTTTTCCATTCAATCTCAGCCTTTAACAATGCTGGTTTTTCTGTGTGGAGCGATAATTTAATGTCCCATTCTCATAGCATTATTGTCAATTTCGTCATTTCCTCTCTCATCATTTTAGGTGGAATTGGTTTTACAGTGATCGTAGACATAAAAAGAAAGAAAAACTTTAAAAACCTTACACTACATTCAAAACTTATGCTCTCTTCTACTCTAATCATCAACATTATTGCTACCCTTTTTATTTTTATATTCGAGTTCCATAACTCTCTTTCTATGAGAGGTTTTACCCCATTTGAAGAAGGAATGGCCTCTTATTTCCAAGCAATTTCAACGCGAACTGCCGGGTTTAATACAGTTGATATTTCTACATTGTCAAAACCTTCCCTGCTATTAATGATGCTACTTATGTTTATTGGTGCTGGTAGTGCTTCAACGGGTGGGGGGATTAAGTTAACAACATTTTTAATCATATTTTTTGGTGTATTTAAATTTTTACAAGAACAAGAAGATATTGTCGTATTTAAAAAATCCATTAAAGATACTCTCATTGTCAAATCATTAACCATTACTATTATTTCTATTTCATTTATCTTTTTTGCTATTTTAATTTTGAGTATTACTGAACGAGTTCCTCTATTGATGAGTGCTTTCGAAGTATTTTCAGCATTTGGGACTGTTGGCCTCAGTATGAACTTAACACCCCACTTAACTATAATTGGAAAAACGATTATTATTTTTATGATGTTTTTTGGGAAAATGGGTCCTTTAACATTGGCATTTTCATTTGCTCGTAAAAAGAACCGAAAAATAAAATATCCGAATGAAGATATTTTAACAGGTTGACAACCGTATAAATTATCCATATAATGAGAATACAATAACATATCTCCAAAGGGGAGTAGCGTCCAAGAATATATCTTGGAAACAAAGTCGTCATTACGTAGAACTTAGTTCTTCCGGCTTTGTTGGCATTTTTATTACATATGTCTAGCAAGACCTTTGCCTATTAACGGCAGAGGTCTTTTTTGCATTCATTTCCAGATTCTTCCAAAGTTAATAGGCAGGAGTATGGGGAAACTAAATAGTGGGGAAATTCTTCACTTATTTAGAAGTTATAGAGATGAGAGGAGAATGTACATGGATGTATCATTATTATTGGAGTATGGTTGGGTATTACTCATCCTAATTGCACTTGAAGGGATTTTAGCGGCTGATAACGCTCTTGTTCTTGCAATTATGGTAAAACATTTACCAGAAGAAAAACGAAAGAAAGCACTATTTTACGGATTAGCGGGGGCATTCGTTTTCCGATTTGGATCGTTATTTATGATTTCGTTCTTAGTCGATGTATGGCAAGTGCAAGCAATCGGTGCCATCTACCTTATGTTTATCGCTGGTAATCACTTATTTAAAACATATGTTAAAAAGAATACAGATGAAGAAACAGAAGAAAAAGAAGCAAAGAAAAAACAAGAGAACTTTTGGTGGACTGTATTTAAAGTTGAGGTTGCTGATATCGCCTTCGCAGTTGATTCAATTTTAGCTGCTGTTGCACTAGCAATGACTTTACCAAAAACAGGACTAGGTACAATTGGTAGTCTTGATACTGGGCAATTCGTTGTTATCTTTGTAGGTGGACTTATCGGATTAATCATTATGCGCTTTGCAGCAACTGCTTTCGTACAAATCTTAAAACGTAAACCAGGGCTTGAAACTGCAGCATTCTTAATTGTAGGTTGGGTTGGTGTGAAGCTAGCAGTTTATACATTAGCACACCCTGCATTAAATGTAATTCCACATTCATTCCCAGAATCCACTCCGTGGAAGCTTACATTCTGGATTGTATTAGTCGGAATCGCAGTTGGTGGTTGGTTCTTCTCAAAAGAAGTAGAAGTAAAAGTGGAAAAGAATTTAGACGAAAAAGCGCTGTAATTACAGCGCTTTTTCTTTTTCCTTTCTTCCTCGCAATGTCCAGAAAAAATTCCATTATACTATCTTTTGTAAACGTTTTCTTAATGTATGTATGTCCTTTTTGTGAAACATTGCACAAACTCATTGAAAGTAGGAACAATTCCATGTACTTTATTCATATAAGGAGTATTTATAGAAGATTTACTAAAGGAGCGTATTACTCATGCTAGAACAAGGACTAGATTATGTTGTCAAACTGGCTAAAAGCAAAAAGAAAATACTAGATACAAACCCAATGCAATATTTCATTCGTGCTGCACTTGCTGGTATTTATATCGGTTTTATTATTGTACTATGTTTTAAATTAGGTAACTTTTTTCACATTGCAGATTCACCAGCAACTTATTTATCTGCCTCTATGTTTTTCGGGATTGCTCTCGTACTTATTATATATGGCGGTGCTGAATTGTTTACTGGGAACACAATGTACTTTACTGTCGCAACTTTAAGAAAAGAAACAACGATTTCTGATACACTTCGTAACTGGGTTGCTTGTTATGCAGGTAACTTAGCCGGCGCATTATTCTTTGCCTTACTATTTTACGCAACTGGAATTTTTGAAGCAATTGATCACGGTCACTTAATGAGTAAAGTCGTTGAAGGAAAGATGAATACACCTACGATGCAGTTATTCTTTAAAGCCATTTTATGTAACTGGCTCGTATGTCTTGCTTGCTTCTTACCTTCTCAGGTTAAAGGTGACACAGCAAAAATAATGGTGATGATGCTACTTGTTTTCACATTCTTCTTATCTGGTTACGAACATAGTATTGCAAACTTATCACTCTTTGCTTTATCTTTAGTTTCACCGCATCCTGAGACAATTTCTTTTTCAGGTGCTATTCATAACTTAATTCCTGTTACAATTGGTAACATTATTGGCGGATCAGTATTTGTCGGTATGGTATACCACTACTTAACAAAGAAAACGCCTGAAGTTCAACAGGAAGAAACTGAAATCGCAACAGCTCAACAAGAAGAGATTATTCCTTTACAAGCCCATATGAAACATTAAAAACTCCAAAGTTTTACTTTGGAGTTTTTAGCTACCCACGTATTTAACAACAAGGTGAGGAGTAATTTCTCCTTCTTCCTTTCCCTTATCCATTCTCTGTTTCATCTTGTGCATACCGATGACATCATTCGTATGAAAGTGAATTTCATTTACATATAATCCCTCTGTACAAAAAGCTTCTACAAAATCTAGTCCATTTTTCGCTCCCCATCCCATATTAAAATCAAGAGAAAGAATATTCACATCATAATCCCGAACCATTTGCAAAGCACATTCTACTGTAGTTGCGGGCACATATCCGAACGGGCAACTTCTTTGATCATCCATATATACGTTCATTTTCGATTCCCTCTCTAATTTGAATATGCGGCCAATACATAACATATTGCCCCGAGACTAATAAAAGGACCAAATGGAATTGGCTTTCGTACTTCTATACGTTTTAATCCGATACCAATCCCGAAAAAACAAAGACTAAAACAAGATGCTAAAAATAAAACGATAAAAACTCCTTTCACTCCTACTATAAATCCAAGTAACGAAAGTAGTTTTATATCTCCTCCGCCAAGCCCTTCTGGATATATCTTTTGCATGCAATATAACAAAATAAATATAACACCACTACCAGCTATACTATCTGTCCAAGTAACTAATTGTACAAAAACACTTTCGAGAATGAGTAAAAAGGCAAACGAAATTAAAATACAATCAGGAATTAACATATATAAGTAATCTGTAACTGAAATAATAAGAAGTAGCGAAAAAAGGGATAAAATAATAATAAGCTCTCGTTCTATTCCAATCATATACACTGTAAGAAGAAATATACCTCCTGTTATACATTCAAATGCTACATACATAATTGGAATTTTCCTCTTACAATTCGTACAACAGCCTCTTTGTATATAAAATGAAATGATGGGGATTAGTTCTTTTGTCCTTAGCACATATTTGCAATAATCACAATGTGAACGCGGGGTAATAATAGAAGCACCTAATGGAACCCTCATCGCAACTAGCATAAAAAAAGAACCAAACACCATCCCTGCTAACAGTGCATATAAATAAGTGAACATCCCTTCCTCTCCTTTCCCAAAAAACATAGCAAAAAAAGGAGAGAACTTCTACTTCATATTATCCTTTATTCTACTAAAAAGCAGGCCATTTCCAGGCCTGCTTTCCCCTCTTTTATACGATGAAATAAACTGCTTTTAATGGTCCATGTACTCCGACAACAAGATTCATCTCGATGTCAGCCGAGTTACTTGGCCCTGTAATAAAGTTAATACAAGATGCCGCTGTCTCCCCATTTTCTACGCGTGAGTTCATATCCTGAACTGCTTGTGTAATACGAGGCACAAGTGTTTCACGTGGAATAATAGCAAAATATACAGTCGGTAAAAAGTGTAAAGAACGCCCTTGACCTTTATGACTTTGTACAACAATTGTACCAGATTCAGCTAATGTATAATCACTAAATGCAATACCAATATTCGCTTTTTCAGCTAAACGCATATTTTCGTCTTTTCTCTCTGGATCCCATACATTTACTTCAACATCTCGCTTTGGAAGTTCTTCTTTAAATAAAGATGTTAAACCATATGCATCAAAACGCGCATCTGCTGATAATAAAATAGGTCCCCCGCCGTTTTCCATGATTACTTTTTGAAGGTCTTCACCTAAACGGTCGTTTGTCGTTTCTACTACAGTTGTATGAATGTTTGTACATTGCTCTTTAAACACTTCTAGTAATTCTTCTTGTGAATAATCTTTTAACGTTTCTATATTCACATTACTTTTCCATACTGGACGCTCTACACCTTCTGTTTTACGCGCGCGCCCAAGTTCTTTTGCAATGTTATCTAGAAAGGCATCACGGTTTTGAATTAATCCTGTCATTATTTATCCCCGCCTTTCTTATGATCTTTATACCAATCACGGAATCGTTCTTTACTTGGAGCTGGGAATTCACGAATATCCGTCCAGTTTTTAAGTGGTCCAACACCTTTTGATACACGATTACCAGATGTAAATGGACTCATTGCCGCTGGTGCCATTTTTGAACCCATTTTATATAAAGCAGCTGAAGAAGCACCCATACTAAACATTTTCATAGCCAATTTTTCTGCAAGTGGTGCACGACCTTCTTGCTCAACGATGACTTGACGATGTTTTAATAATAAATCATGCAATGGAATTTTTACTGGACAAGCTTCTGTACATGCTCCGCATAAACTAGATGCATAAGGAAGCTCTTTGTAATCATCATATCCACCTAGAAGCGGTGTTAATACCGCACCGATTGGTCCTGAGTAAATCGATCCATATGAATGTCCACCAACGTGACGATATACAGGACATACATTAACACAAGCAGCGCAACGAATACATTGTAATACTGAACGGAATTCAGATCCAAGAATTTGAGAGCGACCATTATCAACAACAACTAAATGAAATTCTTCAGGTCCATCAACTTCTTCTTCTTGAATTGGCCCCGCTACTGTTACATAACTTGTTAATTTTTGACCTACTGCACTACGACATAGTAAACCAACTAAAACATCTAATTCTTCCATTGTCGGAACCATACGTTCCATACCCATTACCGCTATTTGTGTTTTAGGAATTGACATAACAAGATCTGCATTACCTTCATTCGTTACTAAACAAAGAGAGCCAGTATTTGCAACAGCAAAGTTACAACCAGTTACACCAATTTCTGCATCCATAAATTTCTCACGAAGTTGTTTACGAACAAACTTTGTCATTTCATACGGGTCATCAGAATTTTCATAGCCTAGCTTTTCTTTAAATACATCGCGAATTTGCGTTCTATTTTTATGAAGTGCAGGTGCAATAATATGTGAAGGTGGATCGTTATCTACTTGCAAGATATACTCTCCTAAGTCACTCTCTAACACTTCACAGCCAATCTCTTCAAGCGCATGGTTCATACTAATTTCTTCTGTTACCATCGACTTTGATTTTACTATCTTTTTTGCCTGCTTCTTTTTTGCAACGTCTTGAATATACTTTGCTGCTTCCTCTTTCGTTTTCGCAAAGTACACGTGTCCGCCTCTTTTTGATACATTTTCACTTAACTGCATTAAGTAATAATCAAGATTTTCTAACGTATGTTGACGAATTTGTTCACCTAGTTCACGCCACTCTTCCCAGTTTCCTAGTTCATCTGCGGCTTTTAAGCGATTCGTATATAAACGCGTTTGTGCAGAAGATACTGCTCCGCGCATAAACGAATCTTGAATTCCATCACCAACGCGATCATTAAATTTTTTCTCACTGATTTTCATAGACATAGCTTATGTTCCCCCTTCATGAGCGACTATTCAGTACCTCAGCAATATGCATTACTTTTACTTCTTTTCCTAAACGCTCAATACGTCCGCCAATGTTTAACAAACACCCACAATCTGCACCGATTAAATAATCTGCACCTGTTTCCATTACACTATCTACTTTTTCGTCTACCATTTGCTCAGAAATTGGAGTCATCTTAACTGAAAACGTTCCCCCAAACCCGCAACAATTTTGCACGTTTGGCAAATCTCTCACAGTTAATCCTTTTACATTCGATAATAAAATTCCTGGTGCTTCTTTTATTCCAAGCATACGTGTCATATGACATGATTTATGAATAGTAGCGACCCCTGGTAAACTTGCACCAACATCAGTAACCTTTAAAACATCCACAATAAACTGTGTAAATTCATAAGTTTTATCAGCAACTTTTTGTGCACGTTTAGCCCACTTTGGATCATCTTTGAAAACATGTGGATACTCATGAAACATTGTCGCACAAGAACCAGATGGCGTAACAATATATTCTGCATCTTCGAAAGTTTCAATCATATGTTTCATTGCTTCTTTTGCTGCTTCTACATGGCCGCTATTATAAGCAGGCTGACCACAACAAACTTGCGCTTCTGGAAATTCAATTTCACAACCTAAACGCTCCAACACTTCAACCGTTGCTTTACCGACATTTGTTTCAAACATATCGACTAAACAAGTAACAAATAAAGTAACTTTCATAACTATTACTCCCCCTTTTTACAACTTCACCAACAAACATATGGTCATCAGATGACTTAGCAGAGAAGAAATAGGCTCAACCATGGCCTATCCTCTCCCTCTCCTAAAGAAAACGCTTACTTAATCTTTCTCTATTTTATCAGAAAATTAAATTTTTAAAAGATTAAATTACGAATTTATATCGTTTTTACCTGTGACAATATGTTCTACATTTGTTAAGTGATCTAGCATTGCTTGCTGCGCTAATTCTACATCTTGTTTTAACACCGCATCATATATAACTTGATGCTCTTCTATAAGTCGTTCTGATGTCGTTTGTTCACCATATAAAATAATGCGTCTTGATTCACCAATCGTTTCAGCAATCATCTCTGAAACATGATTCATGAGCTCAAGCAAAATGCTATTATGCGAAGACTCTGCAATTCCCATATGAAATTGAAAATCGGCTTTTTCGCCAGCCTTTTCATCTCCAATGCTCTTTGCCATTTCATCTAACCAATGTTTCATATTTTGTAAATTATCTTCCGTACGTTTTGCCGCCGCTACTCGAACTGCCCCCACTTCAAGCACCTTTCGTACTTCTAATAAATTCAAAATATCTTCTTTCTTCATTAATAATCTATTGTTTAATGATTTCGTTAATGAAGAAGAATCGAAGTTCTTCACATATGTACCTTCTCCTTGTTTCATCTCAATTAAGCCCATCGCTCTTAGCGCACTTAGCGCTTCACGAACAGCAGATCTGCCAACTTGAAACTGCTCAGCTAATTGATGCACAGGGAGTAGTTTGTCACCAGGTTTTAACGTACCATTTTTAATCATTGTTAAAATAGCTTCAGATACTTCTTCGTAAATTTTTTTCGGTTTAATAGATTTGTACTCCAGTTAAATCACCTCAGTATCTTCCAAACAACAATTGAAACGATTTATAAGAACTTTGCATCATAACTATTTTAGACCGAATTGATAAGAAGTACAAATGTTTTGTTCATAAAATAGTCAAATTTTCGATATTTATTACATATTAATTTATATTTTTACGTATAAAGTGAAACTTTAATCAGTGAGGGTTTTGTTCATCCCCCACTGATTATTAGCCCTCACCAATCGGGCTTTTACGGGCAGCAGTGCCTCCACCTAACTTCTTTGCTTCCGCTGAATTTTGAGGTGAGGGTCTTACTGACCGGAGAATAGCGGGATAAATATTTTCTTCAATATAAAGAACATGCCCTAAAAATTAGAACATGCCCCCCTCATCCTGTACATTCAGTTTAATAATAACCGTTGTTCCCTTATCTTTTTCACTTTCAATTTTCCACTGTCCACCATGTATATGAACAATTTGTTTCACAATAGCAAGGCCTAAACCTGTTCCACCATGTTGACGACTTCTCGCTTTATCAACTCTGTAAAAGCGTTCCCCAAGATTCTCCAAATGCTCTATATCAATGCCAATTCCTGTATCTTTTATTTTTAATTCACAGTAATCATCGATTTGCTCTAAAGTTATAACGATATTTCCTTTTTGATTTGTATATCGTATCGCATTATCTAACACATTATGAAGCACTTGTTGCATACGATCCTCATCAATCATGACAATGACCTCTGGATTTAAATTGGTTGAAATATGAATTTCCTTTTCTATAAACTTAATCTCATACGTATCTAATACGTCTTCAATCAGCTGTGAAAAAACGATAGGTTGCTTCTTTAACGGAAAGTGCTCACCTTCTAATTGTGCTAAGTCTAACAAGTCATGAACGAGACGCTGCATACGACCTGCTTCTTTATGAATTAGCTGAGTTACTTTTTCCTGCTGAGCTCCCTTTGCAACACCATCTAAAATAGCCTCGCTATACCCTTTTATATAACTAAGTGGTGTTCTAAGTTCATGCGAAACATTTGCTAAAAATTCCTTACGCTTTACATCTTCTGTTTCTAATGAATTTGCCATTTTATTAAATGCTTTTCCTAATCGTCCAATTTCATCCTCTGAAGAAACTGTAATCCGCTCCGAAAAATCTCCCGTAGCCAAATGATTTGCAACCCGCTCCATTTGCGAAAGTGGCTTCGTAATTGCAATTATAATTTTTCTTCCAACCCATATCGTAATTAAAATCATAGCAATTGCTAACGGTGCTAAAATAAGACCCATATCATAGATTAAATCTTTTATACTTTTTAAAGGAATATACGAATAGACAATTCCGACTAATTTTTTATTTTCCAATACAGGAATGACAACCCCCATAATATTACGGTCAAAATGTTCTTCATATCCTATTTTTGTCACAGTTTTCCCATCTAATAGCGTTTGCCTATCTCCTTCACTTATAAGAGAATGATGATGCACATCAAAAGGCAAACATGCGCTTAAATCACGCGGATTAGATACGAAAATAACGTCTGAACTAGATATTTGATCAAACGATCTTACTTTCTCTTCAAAAGTTGATATTCCTTCACGCTTATCATATTGAGCAGCAAGACTTTTCCCTTCCATTACTAACGAAGTTTTTAAATTATCAACGTATAACTTTTCATACGAGTATAAAGATACGAAATAAAGAAAGGACACTGTTACACATACTGCACATACTACTGTAAGCCAAAGTTTTTGTACCATCGTAAACATATGTTACACCTCAAATTTATAGCCTACACCCCAAACAGTTTGAATGTAGTTTCCACTTTCTCCAAGCTTCAAGCGCATCGTTTTCACGTGCGTATCTACTGTTCTTGTACTTCCGGCATAATCATATCCCCATACCTTTTCAAGTAATTGCTCCCGGCTAAATACTTGTCCTGTATGCTGACAAAGAAAATATAGTAAATCAAACTCTTTTACAGTAAGAGAAATCGACTCACCATTCGCCTCAATTCGTCTGCTTTTTTCATTGATAAGAATTGGTCCAAATTGAATCTCTTCTTGCTGTTCTTGCTTTGTATATCTTCTTAGTACAGCTTCCATACGTGCAACCAATTCACCAGGACTAAACGGTTTTACAATATAATCATCTGCTCCCATACGTAAGCCATTCACCCTATTCCACTCTTCACCTTTTGCGGTTAAAAATATAATCGGCACATCTGACGTTTTTCTAATTTCTTTACAAACTGAAAGTCCATCCATTTCTGGCATCATTATATCTAATACAACGAAATCATAATGATCCGTTTCTAGTTTTTTAAGAGCCTCTTTTCCGTTTTCAGCTTCTCCCCACTCATATCCAAAGTTATCCAAATACATTCCAACAAGCTGCCTCATATCACTTTCATCATCTACAACTAGCACTCTATATTTATTCATTGTCCTTCCCTTCCCTCTCTATGAGTTGAAACGGTCCTTTTCCGACTTTAATTGTTTGTTTTATTTTCATACTCTTCATATCCATAACGCACACTTCATCACTATCATAACTTGCTACATATCCTTCTGCTCCGCTTTTCAAAAATGAAAATGGATTTGAGCCTATTTCAACGGAAGCTACCTCTTTATACGTACTAGTATCAAATTTTCTAAGCATATTCGAACCGTGGCTTAATGCATATACGTACTTATTATCTTTCGTTATGTTCACAGGCATAAATGGAGCGTGTAAAGAACGTACCATTTCACCGCTCTGTAAAGAATACACTAATACTTTCTCATTCACTTGATTTCCATCACCATGCCCGCCAATCCATATTTCTTTCCCATCAGGACTAATCGTCGCTCCTGTTGATGCTGGCGGAATCATAAAGGATTGAACAACTTCTTTTTTCTTCGTATCAATTGTCGTTAGTTTCGTATCATAAAAGTTTAGTACAGATAACCGATTCTGATACTCTACCATCGTTATAGGCCCTTTTCCTGTTGAAACATTTCCTGTCTCTTTCCCATTTATCGTAAAGAACCTTACCTTTTGAACATTTTGATCAGCAGCAAATAATTGTTTTTTATCTGCTGATACGACCACATTTACAATGCCCTTTCCAGTTTTATATTTTTCCACTTGCCTTCCTTCCGCTAGTGAATATACATACATATATTCTAATTGCTTACCGTATACAAGTATTTCATCGCCATTTGGAAGCAGTGTGATTCCGGCCATTGGCTCATTTAGTTCCCATGTCGTAATTAACTTTTTATCCTTTTTATCAATAAAACTAATACTGCCTTCTTTTATATTCGTAGTTATAATAACATTTTTATCTTTAGCAATTGGTGTATATGAACTTCCTTGACACCCTACTAATAGAAATAAAAAACAGAGAAGAAAAACATACTTTCTCAAAAGATTCCCTCCATCTTCAGATGATTTCGTTATAATTGTAAAATAACAAATAAATGTGTGGAAAGTGTGAAATTCCCCTTTCTTACTCAATTTACATATATAATGTACAACAAATAGAATTTGAGGTGTGTCAATTATGCTATTTCCTGATTTAGCGAATAAAATTGTACGAGAAGTACGCAGACTAATTACAGAAAATATAATTATCATTAATATAGAAGGCGTTATTATCGCAAGTACAGATACAGAAAGAATTGGCCAATTTCATGAAGGTGCACTCCGCTGCGCTAAACAAAAGAAAACCGTCATCATTACAAAAGAAGATGAAAGGCGATTGCAAGGTGTAAAGGCTGGGATGAATCTTCCTCTATTATTTCATGATGAAGTAATCGGTGTCATTGGGATTACCGGAGAACCTGAAAATATTTCACGCTACGGAGAAATATTGCGTAAGATGACCGAATTATTAATTCATGAAAACTACTTTTTAGAGCAATTAGAACTTGAGCACCGTTCTTATGAAGCTTTTGTCTTTGATTGGCTTCAAAATACAGAGTGGTCCCCGAGTTTTCTTGATCGTGCCAAAACACTTGGCATTGATTTATATAAGAAAAAACAACTTGTTTTGTTTTCTATTGGCAAAAATGACACAATGCTCCAGCGTAAAATATGGCAACATGTACGAAATATTTTAACAAAAGAGCATCTATTTGTTCGCTGGGGAAATGATCGTTTTATTTTATTTACAGCGATGAGCTCCAAAGAACAAACTTATCAGTTCTTAAAACGGTTAAAACAAGACTGCGAAGCTTTATTTTCTATTCCTTTATATATCGGGATTGGGCAAACAGTTACCCCAAACAATATGAACATATGTTACGAACAAGCATTACGTGCTCTTTCTGTATCATTGGAAACGAAAAAAATTGTATTTAATGAAGATTTACGTTTAGAAATGTGTTTACAAGATATTTCTGTCGAAACGCGTGAACAATTTCTAGAGCGTACCATCGAAAGCTTACTATCATCTCCTGAGCTTATGCACACTTTACGCTTATTTATCGATTATAACCAATCTTATAAACAGACAGCTAAACAATTACATATACACATTAACACCTTACATTATAGGCTAAAAAAGATTGAAGAACATACAGGACTTGATCCAAAACAATTCAAAGACTTAAACGTTTTATACTTCGCACTCCTCCTATTAGATAATTGTACAAAAAAGAACGATAAAACAGATTAATCTTTAGATGATTATACATAGAAAGAATCCCTCGACTTTTTTATCATTATAATGAAAGCACTGTTACCACGTTGTTTATTATAACTAAACACGTTAACAGTTTGAGGGGGATTTCCAATGTTAGAAAAACAAATTATTCATTCATTCGTATCTATTGTTGGCGAAGATAATGTAGATACATCCAATATGGGGCGTTTAACTTATAGTTATGATGCCACTCCAAACTTCCAAGCAATGCCTGATGCAGTCATTGCTCCTCGTAATACAAATGAAGTAGCTGAAGTGTTAAAAGTATGTAACACTCACAAAATTCCTGTGTATGTGCGCGGGTCTGGAACAAATCTTTGCGCAGGAACATGTCCACTTGAAGGCGGTATCGTCCTTATTTTCCGCCATATGAACAATATTTTAGAAATTGATGAAGAAAACTTAACAATTACTGTACAAGCTGGTGTCATTACACTTGATATTATTAAAGCAGTAGAAGAAAAAGGTTTATTTTATCCACCAGATCCAAGCTCGATGAAAATTTCTACAATCGGCGGTAATATTAATGAAAACTCAGGTGGATTACGCGGCTTGAAATATGGCGTAACACGTGATTATGTAATGGGGCTTGAACTTGTCTTACCAAATGGTGATATTATTCGCACTGGTGGTAAATTAGCAAAAGATGTAGCTGGTTACGATTTAACTCGTTTATTTATCGGTTCTGAAGGAACACTTGGCGTGGTAACAGAAGCCATATTAAAACTTGTTCCTATGCCTGAAACAAAGAAAACAATGCTTGCATTATATGAAGATATTAATGAAGCTGCACGTGCTGTTTCTTCTATTATTGCAAATAAAATCATTCCAGCAACACTGGAGTTTTTAGACCAACCGACAATTGAAGTAGTAGAAGAGTTTGCACAAATCGGTTTACCTACAGATGTAAAAGCAATTTTATTAATCGAACAAGACGGTCCACCCGAAGTAGTCAATCGAGATATTGAAAAAATGGCTAACGTTTGCCACTCTATGAATGCAGTTGATGTTCGCGTTGCAAAAGATGAGACGGAAGCAAATGCGCTTCGTACCGCTCGCCGTAGTGCCCTATCAGCGCTCGCACGATTAAAACCTACTACAATATTAGAAGATGCAACTGTACCACGTTCACAAATAGCTCCAATGGTTGAAGCTATTAATACCATTGCAAAAAAATATAATATTCCTATTTGTACGTTTGGACACGCTGGTGATGGTAACTTACATCCAACTTGTATGACAGACGCTCGTAATGCAGAAGAAATGCATCGAGCTGAACAAGCTTTTGCTGAAATATTTGCGAAAGCAATTGAACTTGGTGGCACAATTACTGGTGAACATGGTGTTGGTGCGATGAAAGCTCCATATTTAGAAATGAAATTAGGTAAGGAAGGTATTGCAGCTATGCAAGGAATAAAGCAAGCTTTCGATCCAAATAACATTATGAATCCTGGAAAAATGTTCGCGAAAGACACCCGAAAAAGAGTGGTGGTTGAGCGATGACGACATTGAATAAAGAAAATATTCAAAAAGAATTTAAAGAACGATTAAGTGAAGATGAATTACTAAACTGTATGCGATGCGGTTTTTGTTTACCTACTTGTCCTACCTACATTCAATCCGGATATAAAGAGTCACATTCACCGCGCGGACGTATCGCATTAATGAAAGCTGTCGTTGATGGTTTAATCGAACCAGATGAAGATGTTGAGAATACATTAAACGTTTGTCTTGGTTGCCGTGCTTGTGAGCCTGTTTGTCCATCTGGTGTAAATTATGGGCATTTATTAGAAGAAGCTCGTGATATTATTAATCAAAATAAAAAATTCTCGGTACCAGTGAAAGCTGTTCGAAAAGTCGTTTTTGAAGGATTATTCCCCCATCAAAATCGAATGAGAACATTAACTGGACTAATCGGATTTTATCAACGTTCTGGTTTACAAACGCTAACACATAAAACAGGGATTATGAAATTATTCCCCGAAACCCTTGCAACGATGGATCTCGTTTTACCAAAAGTCCCTAAAATGAAAGCGATGAAAGATCGTCCTTCATTTTTACCTGCAGAAAGTACAAAGAAAAAACAAGTTGCATTCTTCACAGGCTGCTTAATGGATACGATGTTTTTAGAAACAAATAACGCAACGATGAAACTTCTTCAATTAGCTGGTTGTGATATCGTTATTCCGAAAACACAAAGTTGCTGCGGTGCATTGCATGGACATGCTGGTGAAAAGAGTGGAGCAAAAGAATTAGCAAAGCGCAATATAAAAGCATTCGAAGACTTAAACATCGACTATATTATTACGAATGCAGGTGGTTGCGGAGCTTACCTCGTAGACTATGATTATCTTTTAAAGGATGATCCGGATTGGGCTGAACGTGCTAAGCAGTTTGTTTCTAAGATTAAAGATATTACTGCTATACTAGTAGAACTAGACTTCCATAAGCGAACTGACTTACGACTCACGCCGCAAGTTATTACGTATCAAGACTCTTGTCATTTACGCAATGTTATGCGCACATCTTCTGAACCTCGTATGTTACTAGAGGCTATCCAAGGTGCAACATATCGAGAAATGAAAGATGCCGATCGTTGCTGTGGCTCTGCTGGTATTTACAATATTGTTCATTCAGAGTTATCAATGGAATTTCTAGATTACAAAATGGACCGTGTGCATGAAACAGAAGCAGCAACCATTGTTACTGCAAATCCAGGTTGTTTATTACAAATGAAATTGGGTATTGAGCGAGAAGGGCTTTCTCATAAGATAAGAGGAATTCACATTGTGGATTTATTATTAGAAGCAATTGAAACTAACTCGTAATAACTCGTAACATACGTAATAATAGGAAAACGGCTATCTCCTTCGTCTATGTAAAGAGATAGCCGCTTTTTTGTCTGCTACAACATTAAAAATATGTTACTTTATTATAAAAAAGAACAACAGAAACATTACAGTTTTGTAAAAATCAATCCATTATATTCCTCAAAAAATCGCTCAAACCATTGATACAATAGGATTCTTCATTTTCTATTTAGGTAACTTTATCCAAAAACCCCCTCTTAAAACCAAGTATAAAAACACTATAAATTCCTTTTATACTCTATATTTCTCTTATTTTTGCTCCCTCCTTCTCTTAGGATAAATTAGGTAATTTTAAAGTCTATGAATTTTTTTCCATCTTTTTTCTCGCAAATTGTATGCTACGATGAATTTGTCAGTCAGACAGGCTGTCAAAAACAAATCGTGTGAAAACAAATTAAAACTTTATATAGGGGGACACACATCATGAAAAAGCGTGTTTTATTATCTGTAGCTGCTGCAACAGCTCTTACTTTAGGAGTATCTTCTCTAGATGCACAAGCTGCAACAGTACAACCATCTAACTTAAAGGTTCAAAATATTCAGCATTCAAAAGTGATGATGAAACAAATGAGCCAACAAGAATTACAAGCATTCTTACAATCTATGGGAGTTGAATCATTAGCACAATGGCAACAAGGAAACTTCCAACCAAACTGCTTCATTCCTGGTCAACAACCTACTGAAAATGTTGTAACTGAGCAACCAACAGCTAAGCCAGAAACTCAAAAGCCAGTTGAACAAAAACCAGCCGAGCAAAAGCCTGCTGAAGAAGTTCAAAAACCAGAAGCTCAAAAACCTGCTGAAAACAACAATACTCAAAAACCTGCTGAACAAAAACCAGCTGAGCAAAAGCCTGCTGAAGAAGCAAAATCTTTAAGCGAGTTCGAACAACGTGTTGTTGAATTAACAAACGCTGAGCGTGCAAAACAAGGCTTACCAGCACTAAAAATCGATACTGAATTAAGTAAAGTAGCACGTATTAAGTCTGAAGATATGCAAAAAAACAACTACTTTGATCATAACAGTCCTACATACGGATCTCCGTTTGATATGATGAAGAAATTTGGTATTTCTTATACATCTGCAGGTGAAAACATCGCTCAAGGCCAACGTACACCTGAAGAAGTAGTACAAGCTTGGATGAACAGCGCTGGACACCGTGCAAACATCTTAAATAACGGCTTCACTCACATCGGTGTTGGCTATGTAGAAAGCGGCAACTACTGGACACAACAATTTATTACGAAATAAATAGATTAAAAGAGTCTTCTCATGAGAAGACTCTTTTTTAAGTTTCATAGCTTTCTATTATGTATGAATAGAAAATATATAACATAAACAACATAGATCCACAGCTTATTACACTAAGCAATACATAAAATCCCCACTCTAAGTTCAAAAACAATGAAAACAATATGCCACATGCCATCACTTGAAAAATTCGTCTACTTACTAAACGAATTTTTTGTAATTTAATTGGATCTTTTTCTTTGCCTTTTATTTTCTTAAATTCTTTACTCAGCATAAAAAGAAACATACTAATCCCAATCGTTAATCCTGTTTGAAAGGATATCAAATCCCCAAAATTAATAAAGAGGATAAGCATATGAATAAACAACATAAATAACGTAATTTTCTTTATAAATCCGCCTATAATACCATGCTCTCTTTCATTAAACTTAAATATATTATGTGAAATAATATACAAAAATCCATATGAAAAAATAATAAAACAAGGAATAAATGCTACAACAACTTGTTTACTCATAAACTCGTTTGGCTCACCATTTACATTCCAATGTACTGCCATACGATTTGGTAAATAGGGATAGAGAAATAGAGTAAGTAAAAGACAAGCGAAAAATATTCCAAGTACATACTTATATTTGATCAAGTGATTCTCACCTCTCTTTTCTCTTAACGGCTTCGCTTCTTTTAGAGAAATCCCTGCAAAAATCTACTTTTTTCAAGTTAAAACTTATACTTTACGCATTTTCTTTTTGAAATTCTTTTATTTTTTTATTTAAATTTGTAGGAAACGGCACATCAACTTCAATTGCTTCTTTCGTAATTGGATGCAAGAAATTTATCTTCATCGCATGCAATGCTTGACTGGACATATATTTTGTTTGTCCACCATATAATACATCCCCAACTAGTGGATTACCATTATGACTCATATGAACACGAATTTGATGTGTTCTACCCGTTTCTAATTGTAACGTTACGAAAGTCGTGTTTTGCTTCCTAAAATACTTTTCTACTTTATAATATGTGATAGCTTGGTCACCTTTTGGAGAAATACGACGCCTTGTAGCATGATGGCGATCCCTTCCGATAGCAGCATCAATCTTTCCTTGTTTCTTCTTTACTTTCCCTTCAACGAGCGCTGCGTACGTTCTTTTAATTTTTCTTTCCATTAATAGACGATCCATAATTGCACCAGCAATTCTATGCTTAGCAAACACGACACCACCTGTCGTATCTTTATCTAAACGATGAATATGACGCACCTTCGTCTCTAAACCTTGCATTTGAAAATGAAAAGCAACAAGATTTGCAAGCGTCCCGGTTCCACCTTTTTCAGCAGGGTGTGTGTCCATTTGCTCTGGTTTATTTACGATAAGTACGTGATCATCTTCGTATACTACATGTAATTCACCATATTCTGGATCTACACCGTACTCTTCCTCCGCAAACATATGGACTTGTAACTTATCGTTCTCTTTTAAAAGCTCATTCCATCTTCTTTGTTCCCCGTTAACCGTAACACCTTTTTCCATACGAAGCTGATGTAATAGCTTTTTCGGTATTTCCCATTCTACTTTTAATACCGATTCAATACTTATACCATTCCATTTAGCTGGAACGATAATTTCACACCATTCGCCCTTTTTCTTTGTTTCCATACTGTTTATCACCTTATTTCTATTGATTCTCTCATTGTAACGGAAAACACACTTTGATGCACTGTCAAAAATAGAGGACAGTCTTATAATAGACTGCCCCTCAAGCTCTAAGTCTTTTCATTTCTAACAATACTTCTTCAGCTTTTTGTTCATACGATAAATCTTTAAAGAAATCCGCCAACCTTTTATAATCATTGTAAGCATCTAATAAATCGTCCATCTTTTCTATTTTCATCACTTGTTGTTTTTGTTTCATTTTTACTGGATAGCGATAACCTGATACTTCTTGTATTTTATAATACTCATCCTCTACTTGAACGACCTTTACAAGTTCTTCCTCTTCTGCATCCATCGTATACCCGTCAAATTCTCTAAGTAGTTCATAAATGATATGAGTCCATTCATCTTTTGGATAAAATCCTTTTTCTAACCGATAACCGACAATGCGATACATATGCCCATCGTTCTCGGCAAACTGTACTGTATCATTTAACTTAAACTTAAAATAACGAAACATTGCCTTCACCTACTTATTATGTAATGTTCTTATCACATACTATTTGCAAAATGTAGGCTTTGCTATTCATAAAAAATGCTCATCAATATGATGAGCATTTTTTATGATGATTTTTCTCGTTTTTTTCGAAATGGTAACCACCAGTTCCAGTCTCCAAATAACTTCATTAAGCTTGGTACGAGCATAAGACGAATAATTGTTGCATCAAGAAATATTGCTAATGCAACGCCAAGACCCATCTGCTTTACTGGTAAAATATCAGTAAATGCGAATGCACCAGTTACAACAATCATTATTAAAGCAGCTGATGTAATGATTCTACTTGTTGAAACGAGCCCTTCTAACGTTGCTTGATCGTTATCTCCTGTTTCTTCATAGAGCTCATGAATACGTGAAATAAGAAATACTTCATAATCCATACTAAGCCCAAATACGAGGCCAAAAATGAAGATTGGTAAGACAAACAGAACCGGACTTGCTTCTAAACCGAAATGACCACCTTCAAATAACCAAACAACAATTCCAATGGTTGCACTTAAACTAAGTATATTCATAACAATTGCCTTAATTGGAATGAGTATAGATCGGAATGCAAATAATAATATAACAAAGGTCGATCCAAATATAACAGACATACCAATTACAACTTTATCTTTAATTTCATCTTCTAATTCTTGTTGAAACGTCGTCATTCCGCCTAGATAATACGTAACATCCGTTTCTTTATAGTTCTTTTTAAAGTCACGTACCCACTGTTTTGCAGTCTCTGTACGTGGTTTTGTTTTCAAAAAGATTTCTATCGTCGTCTTATTCCCTTGCGTGTATGCTTCAAATACAGGAGTTAGTTTCGCTGATTCTGGCGACTGCAATATTCCAACAACTTGATCTGCTTTCATTCCAGTTAACCCGTCGTATAAACTTCTTACTTCATGTACTTTCTTATCATCTTTTAACTTTTGAACGACTTCTTCTATCTTTTGTAGACTTTCTTTTTCTTTCATATCTTTTTTCGTCTCTACAACTAACGTAACATCAGCGTGTGTTTTGACAGTTTCATTAAATGCTTCTTCATACTTTTCATATGCAATCCTTGTATCACTCTTTTCAGGTAAAGCTTCAACACCAGGGAACTGTAAATTAGCTGTACGTAACGGTAATAAGCAAATAACAATAAATGTTGTAACAACAATAATCATTGCAATTGGATGTTTCATCACAAATTGTGCAAATTTACGCCATGCTTTTGCCGGCGTATGTGCTACTTGATTCTTTTTTAATATTCTTTTACCTATTAACGATAATAGTGCTGGAAGAAGTGTGAGTGAGAATAAAATGCTCATAATGACAACAATCATTCCACTAATCGCGACAGATTGAATATAATCTATCTTAAAGAAAAACAAACCGGATAACCCAACAAATACGCATAATCCTGAAAATACAATCGCACGTCCTGCCGTTTGATATGTAATTGCTATCGCTTCTTTTACCGTTCGTTTAGCAACTTCCTCTCGAAAACGGTTCACAAATAATAGCGCAAAATCAATAGATAATGCAAGTCCAATCATCGGCGCAACGTTTAACACGAAAATAGATAGTTCTTTATCAACACCGATGAAATACAATATCCCCATCGTACTAATAACACTAAGCGCCCCATTCAAAATCGGTAAAATTGATGCCAAAAGACTACCAAACGAAAATAGTAATACAAGAAACGCAATTGGTAATCCAATCATTTCTGCTACTTTTAAATCATTTTGCGTTCTTTCATTAATCTCTTGATTAATTTTCGGAAATCCTGTAGGTGTTACTTTTAATGCTACATTACTTTCTTTCTCAATCTCATCAGCAAATTGTAATGTCTTTTCCATTCTTTCTTTATTTGTTTTCCCGGAAAATAAAATTGTCGCATAACCGATGTCATCTTGTAGCATTTCTTTATTTTGGATTGGGTGATGGAAAGATTCATAGCTCTCTTTCTCTTGAACATTCTTTACAATTTCATCTATTCGCTTTTTAAATTCCTCATGCGAAGCATCTTTATTTTTCTCAAAAACGAGCAGTAGCGTATCTTGAGACTTCTTAAAATCTTGATCTAAAATTTCTTTTGTTTTTTGATAGTCGCCTTCCGTTTGGAAACCGTCACCACCTAATACTCCCGGTAACTTTGGAGCAAAAATCCCAAGTGCGATTGCGAGCAACAGTAACGCTACAATTACTGTATAACGAAACTGATACAAAAAAGCTCCTAACTTCCCCCACTTATCAACTTTATGTACATTTGTCTTCACACATTTTCACCTACTTTAAATAATTCAATTGTCACTTATACTGTATCACATCTTGATATAAACAAAAAACGTCTGGAAAAACTATAATAATAGTTTTTCCAGACGTTTTTCTATCTCTCCTTATTAAGCCCTAATCTCTCAGTAAGTAAACGATGGTAGTAAATCGCGATAATTAACAAAATACCACCTACGCAGTAACCAGCTAAAATATCAGTTGGGTAATGTACATTTAAAATGACTCTACTTAATCCAATCGATAGAATTACTATACCCATCAAAATCGTTGTGACACATTTCCCAGCTACGCTTTTCAAATTAGCAGCAATGATATAAGTAAGAAATCCAAATGTCATAATCGATAGCATTGCATGTCCACTAGGAAAACTATATCCAAGTGCATCTAGCGCTTCATTTAATGACGGACGTTCTCTCTTTACAATCTCTTTTATCCCTTTATTCACAAGATGTGTTATTAAAATTCCCATTGGATATACAATCATCGCAGCATAATAACGCTTCTTCCAAAAAACAAGCAAGCTTATAACGAGCGTAGCGACTATCCCAATTGCTGATCCCAATTTTGTAAAGTATGAGAAAAATATAAGAGAACTTTCCGTTTGTAGCCCTCTTACTAATCCACGGACATATGTATCCATCACTGTAACGCCACCTGCATGTACGCGCCAAGCAACAATACCAAATACAGCAAATAACAAACCGATACACATTACCTCATACTGATGTAACTTCTTATTCAAACGATTTCCTCCTACTATGAAAAAAATGCGATTTCTACTTTAGAAACCGCATTTCCTTACTTATTTACCTTTTGTTTTTAGCTCTGTCCAGTAACGATCATAGTCTTTTAACTTATCGTCTACATCAACAAGCCATTCTGTACGATCTAACTCTTCTTTCGTTAAGAAAATCATGTGATTATCACGGTATTCTTTACTATGAAGAGGATGAGCTTTTTCATTTGGATTACTGTAACCAATTGACTCGTAGTTTTTCACACTTACTTTTTCATCTAGTAAGTAGTTCATAAATTTCTCAGCAAGCTCTTTATGTTTTGCACCTTTTGGAATTGCTAACGTATCAGCCCAAATTGTGCCGCCTTCTTTCGGTACAACATATTCTACATCTTTATTATCTTTTGCGATAAATGCTGCATCTCCAGACCAAACTGTTCCGATCCAAGCATCTTCTGTAATGAATTTTTGTTTAATGTTATCTGTATCAAATGCTAATAAGTTTGGAAGCAGCTTCTTTAAATCATCTGCTGCTGTCTTTAATTGTGCATCGTCTTTCGTACTGTTTGAGAACCCGTGCTTCTTAAGACCCACTCCTAATACTTCACGAGAATCGTTCAGTAACGTTACATGTCCTTTATATTTCTCATTCCATAAGTCCGCCCAGCTTGTAGGTGCTTCTTTCACATACTTTTTATTGTATGCAATCCCTGTTACACCCCAAGTGTACACTAAAGAATATTTATTCTCTGGATCAAACGCAGGTGTTTTGAAATTAGAAACCATATTTTCGATATTCGGGATATTCTTTTTATCTAACGGCGCTAATAAGTCCATTTTCGCCATTGTTTTAACCATGTAATCAGACGGCTGGATTAAGTCGTACTTTGCGCCACCAGCTTGTAATTTCGCAAGCATTTCTTCATTACTTGCGTACTTGTCATAGTTAATTTTCACATTATATTTCTTTTCAAAATCTTTTAGCACTTGCTCATCAAAATTGTCAGCCCAGCTATAAATATTTAATTCTTCTTTCTTTTCACCACAACCAGCAAGCACACCAGCAACAAGGCTAAAACTAATTGCTGCGCCAGCTATTCTTTTCATTAATTTCATCGGTTTATTACCCCCTTGTACTTTCTATATCGTTCGTATTATAAAGGAAGGTGTCCTCCAGAGTTTTCTTCACCATCTGCACCTTTGTTCCGGAAGATTTCAGATAGAACCATTAATCCTACGATAGCAACAATTAAAATTGTAGAAAGAGCATTAATTTCTGGTGATACTCCGCGCTTAACCATACTGTAAATATATAATGGCAATGTTGTTGATCCTGGTCCTGATACGAAGAAACTAATTACAAAATCATCAATTGATAATGTGAATGTTAATAATGCTGCCGAAATAACTCCCGGTGCAATTGCTGGGAACGTTACATAACGAAACGTTTGCCAAGGCGTTGCTCCTAGATCATTTGCAGCTTCTTCTAAGTCACGTCCCATACTTGAAAGACGCGCAGCTAAAATAACAACAACAAACGAAATACTAAATGTAATATGTGCAATAATAATCGTTGTTTGTCCAAGTTCCATTCCTAACTGGCTGAAAAGAATTAGTAAAGATAATCCCATTAAAATATCAGGAATTAAAATTGGTAAATATACAAGGCCATTAATAGCCCCTTCGAAACGATATTTATAACGATGTAAAGCAATTGCAAAGAATACACCAAGTACCGTTGTCACAATCGTTGTTATAACTGCAATCGTAATACTATTTACAAATGCATCAATAACATCTTGTTTTTGAAATAAATCTGTATACCAATGGAATGTAAAACCTTCCCACTCCGCATTAATGCGAGAGTCGTTGAAAGAATAGACCATTAAAACCATCATTGGAAAATACAAGAATAACAAAATTAACCAAGAATAAGAAACTAAAAACTTCTTCATCTTTGCCTATTCCCCTCCGTTCTCATTATATTTATATACTTTCGTTGCACGATAATATAAGTAAATTAACAGAACAGAGAATAGAACAACGATAATCGATAACGCAGATCCAAATGGCCAGTCACGTGCACCTAAGAATTGATTTTGAATAACGTTTCCGATTAATGCTACTTTCGATCCGCCCATCACGTCTGATACAACAAACATTCCGATAGAAGAAACGAATACTAAAATAGAACCAGTCGCAATTCCTGACATAGTCATCGGCACTGTTATATTCCAAAATGCCTTTATTGGTGTTGCTCCTAAATCATAAGCCGCTTCTAGCTTACGCTTATCCAGCTGCTCAATTGCTGCATACACTGGTAAAATCATAAATGGTAATAAAGAATAGACCATTCCGAGTATTACAGAAGGAGTATTATATAATAAATTTAACGGTTCACTAATAATGCCAAGCTTTAATAACAACGTATTCACAAGACCTTGTGAACGTAAAATAACAATCCATGCGTATGAACGAACAAGAAAGTTAATCCAAAACGGGATCGTTGCCAATAATAAAAGAATAGAGCGGTATTTGCGGTCAACAATTGTAATTGTATACGCAAACGGATAGCCAATTAATAAACATATTACTGTTGTAATAACTGCGATCTTAACAGTTTCCCATAACGTTCCTAAGTACAAAGGATCAAACACACGGGATATATTCTCCAGCGTAAATTGCATTTCTACTGTCCCGTAAGCTCCGCGCTGCATGAAGGCGAATCCTAATACGAATACGAGCGGGATTAGGAAGAAAATTAACAGCCACGCGACTGTAGGTAGTGCGAGTAATTTCCCTTTTTTCAATTTAAGGTCACCTCGTCCTCTTGCTCCCAGCCTACATATACATTATCTCCAATGCTCCACTGCGCTGCCTCTTCAGCAGTTTGATATGCCATTAGTAATTCTGATGTTTTCTCATCACGTACATAAAGCTTCTCCATATTTCCGACAAACTCGATATCTTCAATATGTCCAAGATGGTATTCTTTTAAAATTGACTCTTCAACCGAACGTACTTTTACATTTTCAGGGCGAATTGCTACATAGCCTTCCCCGTTTTTCACAATATTATTTTCACCGATGAATGTCGCAACGAACAATGTTTTCGGCTTATTATAAATTTCTTTCGGTGTTCCGATTTGTTCGATATGTCCTTTATTCATAACTACAATACGATCGCTCATGCTCATTGCTTCTTCTTGATCGTGCGTTACGTATATGAACGTAATTCCTAAATTACGTTGTAAGTTTTTCAATTCACGTTGCAAGTCTTTTCGTAACTTAAAGTCAAGCGCTCCAAGTGGCTCATCTAATAGTAATACACGCGGATTATTTACAATCGCTCTTGCAATTGCAACACGCTGCTGTTGTCCACCAGAAAGCTTCGCAGGTTTACGATTACGGAACTCAAGTAACTGCGTTAAACGCATTGCCTCTTCAGCACGCTCTTTCTGCTCTGCTGCTGATACTTTCTGCATTTTCATACCAAAACAAATATTCTTCTCTACTGTCATATGTGGGAATAGTGCGTAATGTTGGAACACTAGGTTCATATGACGCTTATATGGCGGCAAATCGTTAATTCTTTCAGCATCTAATAAAAGATTCCCTTTAGTTGGAGTTTCAAATCCTGCGATCATACGAAGTAAAGTCGTTTTCCCGCAGCCACTCGGTCCTAAAATTGTTAAAAACTCTCCCTCTTTAATATCTAAAGAAAGAGGTGGGATAATCACTTGATTTCCAAAATGTTTTTCAACTGCTTCAACTTTAATAATCTTTTTCATTTTCCCGTCCTATCTACCTTAAATTTTTAATTTTTATATTCATGAATAAATATTTATGTTCTATAGACTATTTTTTGTTTCGATCCAAACAAAAATGATTATTTAACAAGCGTTCGTTTCTATTCTTTATGTAGTATGTTGGATTCATTTTCGCATGATACATAACGTCGAACAGAAAAACCCCTTCCATTGCGAAGGGGCTATTATCATACGGCTACGCCTACTGATAAACACCATCATCATTTTAACAACTTTCGTATGAATTTTAAAGCACTTTTTGTAGAAGAGTAACGAATTTTCATGTCGAATGCTGTAGATTGGGCTAAAATGCTTTTATAATGTGAAAAAGTCCGAAAACTTTCTTTCCCATGATACCCCCCTAATCCACTACTTCCAACACCCCCAAAAGGTAAATATGGCGTGGCAAGATGATAGACAACATCATTAATACAGCCTCCACCATATGAAATATTACTCGTCACTTTCTTTTGTACTTCTTTATCTTCAGAAAATACATATAACGCTAACGGCTTCGGATGTTGCTGGATTGTGCCAATTACATCTTCTATGTTGTCGTACTCTATGATTGGTAAAATCGGACCAAAAATTTCATCTTCCATAACAGTATCTTTCCATGTAATATCCGCTAGTACTGTCGGTTCAATATGTAATGTATCTTTCTTATAGTTTCCACCAATTACGACTTGACCATCTTGTAAGAATCCACATAATCGTTCAAAATGACGCTCACTTACAATACGCACATAATTTTCATTTCGCAAAGGTTCTTTACTATACTGCTCTATAATTTCATGTCGCAGTGCCTCAATTAGCTTTTCTTTCACGGAAGAATGCACATACATATAATCAGGCGCTACACACGTCTGCCCTGCATTTAAAAACTTACCCCAAACAATTCTTCTTGCTGTCATCTCTATCTTTGCATCTTTATGTACAATACAAGGACTTTTCCCGCCAAGTTCTAAAGTGAGCGGTGTCAACTGTTTCGCTGCTGCTTCCATTACAACTTTTCCAACTCCAACACTACCAGTAAAGAAAATATAATCAAACGGTTCCCTCAGCAAAGATGTACTCTCTTCAACGCCACCTTCTACTACCGCTACAAGCTCTTCTGGGAATAATTCATCTAACATTCTCTTAAGCACTTTTGAAACGCTTGGCGTTAACTCTGACGGCTTTAAAACGATTGTATTTCCAGCTGCCAGTGCTCCTACAAGTGGTGCAATTGCTAATTGAAAAGGATAGTTCCACGGTGCAATAATAAGCGTCACACCATACGGTTCTGGCACTACTTTTCCTTTTGATCCAAAATGAGTGAGTGCTGTTCGAACTCGTTTCGGTTTACTCCACGATGACATATGTTTCAATTGAAAGGAAATTTCTTTTAATACATATCCAACTTCCGTTGTAAACGACTCGTGAACTGACTTATTTAAATCTAATTTCAATGCCTGAAATATTTCTTCTTCAAAACGCTGAATGCCTTCATAAAGCTTCTTCAAATTATTCTTTCTCATTTCGATGCTTCTCGTATGCCCTTTTAAAAAATATTCCTTTTGCCTACTTACAATAGAGGAAATACTCATTCACTCACCTTCTCCCACTATTTTTATCCAATTCTTTCATTATTTATATAGACTTCATATATAACAAATTTCTATTCTTAAGGTTACATTATATATGACTTTTTCAGCTATATAAAATTCATTGCTCACAAAAAAACTACCGAAAGAAAATCTCTCGGTAGTTTTACTGTATTAACGATATAAACGAACAGCACCTGCAGAATTATCATCAGCTTGTCCTACTACTTCAAATTTCAAACCAAGCTTCGGTAAAATACGTCCTGCATCTGGAATCTGTTGATTAATATACGTTTTAGAATCATCAAACTTTGGTACGCCTGCTAAACCATCATACGTAAATGTTCCACGCGTTGGAGATACGACTTTCCAAGCTGGCGTTTTGTCGAATGAGAACGCTGCATCAGCGATTTGGAATCGTGTACTACTCTTAACTGTTGGTTTACCATTTAAAGTACCAACAATTGCTTCTGGATGAGAATCAACTACACCAAGGAAACCGTGTCCTGGATGTACACCAACCCAGTTATCTGTATAAGCTGAATCTGCATACCATACAACCATACCAGTGTTAAATACTGGACCGCGAGCAAATTTCAACGCGTTATCTGCCCCAGCATAGTTTCTCCACTCAACATAGTAGTTATGTTTTTTCTTCTCTGTTCCGTTAGATACAACGAAACCATCTAATTTTAATTGTGGTGTACCTTCTGCGTCATCAGAGAATGCTACTTTACCATCTACTGTTAATGAAGCATTATCAAGAGCGAATCCATTTAATGCTAAACCACCATCAGTAATGTAATCAAATGTTAATTTTACTTTCTTGCCTTTGAATTGACTTAAATCATATGATTTGTCAATCCATTTTCCATTTGTCGAATCTGCATTTCCACTATTTGCTTTCTCACCAAGTCTTTCAATTAACGTTTGTTGACCATCTTCCGTTACAGCGTGTACTTCAAGGAAATCATACTCTGCTTCAATTTCATATAATGATTTGAAGTCAAATTTTGCAGTCGTTGCATTTGTTAAATCGAACAGTGGTGTTTCCATCTTCGTATGAAGATCATCACCTTTTGTGCTGTAGTAATACTGTTTTCCAAATGCCGGCTCAATTGTTTTTATATCTTTGTCTGGTAAGTTAACACGAATCATACCCGGACGGTTAGATTTCGTAACACTTTGATCCAAATATGTCGCTAGACCGATACCTTTATTTAATTTCTCGTAATCTACTTCTACGATATTTGCCCAGTTACCACCGATTGTTTTTTGGAAAAACTCTTTATTTTGTGGTGAGAAACTCGTTGGCGTCGTTCCAGCGATTTTACCAGCCCAGCTTCCGCCACTCATAATAGACCAAGCTTCAATCGGCTCACCTTGACCACTATATTGTGTATCGTACTCATCTGGAAGACCTAAATCGTGACCATATTCATGTGCGAATACACCAACCGCTCCATCTTCTGGTTCAATTGTGTAGTCGAATGCTGCCATCTTTCCACCCCAATATGGTACTTTCGCTTGTGTACCTTCAATTGGGAATGGCTTTGGTCCAACTGTCCAACGGTGCGACCAAATTGCATCATCGCCTAATTTACCACCGCCTGCTTCTTGTCCAACACCCGCATGAATAATCATTAAGTGATCGATTAAACCGTCTGGTTGATTTTTATTTCCATCACCATTTACATCGTATTGATCAAATTGGTCGAACTCTGATAAATCAATACCACTATCTACAGCTGCTTTTAATGCATCTTTTACTAAATCACGTGGCCCTTTTGGTCCTTTATTATCATGGCCGCCGCTAGCAGCATCTGCACCATAATCAGCCGCCTTACCAGGAACTGTTAACCATTTTGTAACTGTTCCGTCCACTGTGTAACTACCACCAGATTGTTCTTCGTAATATTGTTTAAACGTTTCAATTTTACTTCCATCATCTAATGTGAATGGCTCGTTGCCGAATAACATTTTTTCATAATGTTCTTTATTAAAATCGTTAGAATACATATATCCAGGCTCTTTGTCGATATTATTATGTTTAAAGTCAGCGTACTCTACAAGTAAAACGAGTACTTTGTCTTTACGAACTTCACCGTTATAGTCTTTTTGTTTCGCTGGAGAAGTTGGTACTTTACCATTTAGACCGCCTTTAACTGGGCCTGTCGCTGCAGGTGTGCCTGTTGCTGGTTGATTTAATTTTTCTTTCGTGTCTGCTTTCGCATCTTTCACTTTCTTTAAAAAGTCGGATGCATCTTTCGTAAGTTGGTCCCCATTCGCTGCTTCTTTCCCAGGATTTTCACCCTTTTTGTTCTCTACATACTTTTCGACTGCTTTCTTTGTTTCTGTCTCTGAAGCCTTCGAATCAATTACCCCACGTTTTTTTAATGCATCTGCTAAACGTTCTTCCGGAATTAAATGATCATCAACTGGGCTCGTAGCTGTTTTATTCACAGGCGTTTCAGCATATGCAGATTGAGTGCCAGCTCCGAATGAAAGGCCTAATACAGCTGTCAATGCGATTGATGACAAAACTTTGAACGGTTTCTTGTTCATCCCTTATTTCCTCCCCTAATAAATAATATGTATTACAAATTGAATTTTATTAAAAATTCAATATTTTTTCAATATTTAGTCATATTATGTAATGTTTTTAATATATTTGTAAAAATTTCATAGTTAGCATACGAATATATCACAATTCAACAATGTTTTCTGAAAATATTGAAAGTTTTTATCGAACAATTTATAATTTCCATAGAGGGAGTTTAATGGGGATTTTATCTTTGTTTCATCTACACAATATTTGATAATTCACTATATAAAACACAAAATCGGATTTCATTATCATGTATTCTGTAGCAGCAATTATGACCGATAATTAGGGAGGAATTACATTTGTACAAAGATAAGACAGACGCACTGGATCAAGAATGGATTGATTTAATACTTGAAGCTCTAGATGCTGGTATCGCCATGCAAGACATCGAGCAATTTTTCCAACGTATGAAGCCATCCAGTCAGGCTCAATAGGTTTGTTCTTTTTAACGAAGTTTATGTTATAATAATGACATCATAAGACAACTACATATTGATAGAAAGGTGCGCAAATATGATTGGAGAACGTATAAAACGCCTTCGTTTACAAAAAGGGATTTCATTAACTGAACTTGCCGAAAAAGCTGGCGTTGCTAAATCTTACATTAGTTCTATAGAACGAAATTTACAAAAAAACCCTTCCATTCAGTTTCTTGAAAAGATCGCAGCAGTTCTACAAATTCCAGTTGATACTTTACTTCATGATGAAACAACAAAGGAAACTAACCTAGACTCCGAATGGACACAACTCGTTAAAGATGCAATGAACTCTGGTGTCTCCAAAGAACAATTTCGTGAATTTCTTGAATTTACAAAGTGGAAGCAAAATCAAAAATAATAATAGAAAGAAGTGCTTACAACCAGCACTTCTTTTTCTTTATAAAAAAAAGCGGGAATACCCGCTTTTTTATTATTTTTCTTCCCCAGCTTCTTGGTTAGCATTGAATGTCCATTCTAAATTCAATGTATCACCTTGGAAGATATTTTGGTCTTTTCCATCATCTACAAATTCAAATTGTACCCATAGATAATCCTCTGTACCAGCTGCTAATCCACCCTTTTCTCCCCACTCAGGAGCAAAGATATCTTTAGCTAAAAGATCTGGATCAACTTTTTGTAAGTCTGCTAAAGTTGTTTCGTATACAGGCTCACTTTGTTTATCCCAGTTCCAAAGGAATTTTACTTTAACGTGCTTACCAAAGTCTTCACCAGCATTATCACCTTTTGCATCTTTAACAGTATACTTTGTTGCTAATTTAACGTCTTTAATAGTTAACGAACCGCTGTTTTGTAATAAGAACTCTTTCTTAACAGAATCCCCTGGTTTTAAATCTTTAATATCTACAAGCGTCTTAGGGTTTAATGTAAGGTCTAACGTCCCAGCTGCAAATGTATTGTTTGATACTTCTTTATCGCTAAAGAATGCAAATGTTCCTCCACCAATTAAAGCTAACCCCAATGCTGCTGATGCAACTCCCATACCTAATTTCTTTTTCAGACTCACAATCAATTCCCCCTAGCTTTTTTTTATATTTTTATCACTTATTTTTCAATAAGAGATGTAAAGAAAACTATATTAGCTTAGCTAATATGCGTTCTTTTTTAAAAACCTTATGTTCATTATAACGAACAACCCTATATAAACACAACACATATTTATTAATATTTTCAGTTATTTTTATTTCTCAATATCATTTAGACTTTTCAGAAAAAAACAATGATAATTTATAACTTTTTTCACACTCAAATCATTTAATACTATAAGAAAAAAGAAAAACAAAGAGGTGAGGGCTAACGTTCCCTCACACTCGTATAAATATTACTAGTCTTGCTTATTCGTTTACTCTCTCTTACACCACATTCTTGTTTTCCGGCTGTTTCACTAAAGCAGTTACTCCGCTTTCTTTTGCTCTTCTGCTTTCTTCTGTTCTTCTACTTTCTTCTGTTCTTCTGCTTTCTTCTGTTCTTCTGCTTTCTTCTGTTCTTCTGCTTTCTTCTGTTCTTCTGCTTTCTTCTGTTCTTCTACTTTCTTCTGTTCTTCTGCTTTCTTCTGTTCTTCTACTTTCTTCTGTTCTTCTGCTTTCTTCTGTTCTTCTGCTTCAATTGCAACGTTTAATTGTTGCTGAAGAGCCTGAATTTGCTCATCAATAGCTTTCAAGCTAATTTCTTTCTCAATATAGTCACGCTTCTCTTTGATACTGCGGAAGCCTTCATTTACATATATGGACACTTGCTGCATCGACTCATCTTTATTTACCTTTAATTCTTCTTGTATTTGATTGTAAGGAGCTTCTATTTCAGTATATACATTTTGCAGGGCTTCCTTCTCAGCAACAATTTTCTCACGCCCTTGTTGCCATACAGAAATCGCCTGTTTTATTTCTTCAATAGAAGTTGCTTTCGATTTTCCCTTCATCGTTCCATACTCACGCTCAATAAACTGTTTATGTTTCTCAGATTGCTCTTTTAACGTATTAACTGTTTTCGGAAATATAATTGCTGTAGAAAGCGTCGCTTCTACTTTCGTTTCATGAATGAACGCCGCTTCTGTATGCGTCATAATTTGAGATCCTAAATAAAACGTAATAGAACACATACACGGCAATATAAGCATCTTTTTAAAATTACGCGGTCTTTTCAGCATCTTAATCTCTCCCATCGAACATTACGTTCTTTATACAGAACATTATCTATATTATAGTAAAGAACTATTAAAATTGATAGACAAATACTAGAAAAATAGAAAAAGGGCTATCCATGTGATAGCCCTTTTTCTATTTTTCTTCACCTGCTGTTTGTTGTGCATCAAACGTCCAATTTAATTGTAACTTATCGCCTTGGAATTGATTTTGATCTTTTCCATTATCAACGAACTCGAATTTCACTTTGAATTTATCAGATTTACCTGCTGAAATACCTTTTTCATCCCAGAACCAAGCCGATAAATCATTATCTACAGCTGTAAGTGTGTCACCTTTTAATTTATCTAAAGTAGTTTGTTTCACAATTGTCTCATGCTTATCTACATTTTTTAAGAATGTTACTTTAATATGTTTACCAAAATCATCTTTATTGTCTTTCTTTACATCTTCTACATTATAATCTGTTTTCAGTAGAACCTTTTTAATATTTAAAGAGCCTTTATTTTCTAGTTTAAATTCTTTTTCAATTGTATCCCCAGGTTTTAAATTCGATACGTTAACAACTGTTGATGGATTTAATGCTAAATCCAGTGTTCCAGCCGCAAATGTATTATTTGACACTTCTTTATCACTGAAAAATGCAAATGTTCCTCCACCAACTAAAGCTGCTCCTAATACTGCTGATGTAATACCCATTCCTAATTTTTTCTTTAAAGTCATGTCCATATCCCCTTAATATATATTTGTTAACTTCCTAAACGGAAAGTATAACCAAACGAACTAGACGGATTGTTCTACTTTTTTATCTTTCTTTTCTCCGTCAATGCTACGAATAGCACCAAAAATAGAAATCGCGGAATACCCAAGTAAAAAGACTCCTGGAATAATAAGAAGCAATGCTGCTCCCGCTTTTGAATTCGCATAATTCAGTAAATAACCAACATACGGAACTGTAATATCTGCATACTTTCCAACTACATTTTCTGCAAGTACTGGCTCTAAATCTGGTCCGTTGTTGTTATCCCCTTTTGTTTCATACATTACTTTTCCATTTGTATCTTTCACACCGATAATACGGTGAGTGATAATTTTTTGATCTTTCTCTTTAAAGGTAATAACATCACCTTTTTGATATTTAGAACCATCTTTGTTTGGTTCTATTGCAATGATTGATCCTGTTAAAAACGTCGGCTCCATTGATCCTGAAAGAACGCTCTTAAATTGATATCCCATCACTGTCGGATCACCACCGCTTGCTTTTGAAGAAATAACTACAAAAGCTAAAAAAACCATCAATGCAAATAAAACAAATGAGATCGCGTTGCTAATTATCTTCCATATTAATTTCATCGTCTCTCTCCCTCTCCGTTGTTTTATATTATTTGAAGTATGCAATATCCACTTTGTTCTTTAACAAGAACACAAGTAAATGATATAACGAACTTTAAGTTATTGCAATAAGAAAATTTACAATTATTAGTTATTTAAAATATAGAAAAAAGACTGTGCCAAAATTTTACACAGTCTTTTTATTAGTAATTTATTTACCTTCTGATTTCATTCCTTTTGTATTTCGGCGCAACACTACATATAAAATTGCTCCAAATAATATAATCGCACCTATCCCAACACTTATTACTTTCACATTTGAGTCTTTTACTTCAGGCATAGTTGTATCTTTTTTAGGCATCGTAAAAGTGACATCTTCTGTTGAAAGAACATTTACCGTCGCAATTGTTTGATTATTTTTCGTAATATCAACTGCACCAACTACCTCACCACGATGTATTCCTTTATGATATAAAGATTCTTTATCTAATGAAGCCGCCCGGAAAATAGTTTTCACATTTTTCCCTTCATCTTTCTTAAGCATAAGCTCCGCACTTTGTTCCAACTCAGAATTAACATCTTTATTTAAATATGTTGTTTTTTGATGCCAATTATGTTTATCAAGCACCATTTGCTTCGTAAATTGACCGAAAGAATATTCCGCCATCTGCTTCAAATCTTCATAAATTTCAGGTCTTTGAGAAGCCATTACTACGCTTATAATACGATTTCCATCTTTCTCATTTAATAAAACAAGTGTATTACGTGCTTCATTCGTAAACCCTGTCTTACCGCCAATGCTATATGGATTTTCAAAAAAATTAGATTTATTAAAAATAGACACCGTCTGCCTAGACGTCGTAACTGTCGTTCTTTTCGTATTCATCGCTTGTAAAATTTCAGGATACTTTTGCACACCCTTCGTAATCATAGCCATATCATACGGCGTCGTATAATGGTTCGGATCATGCAATCCATTCGGTGTTACAAAGTGGCTATCTTTCGCCCCTAATTGCTTCGCTTTCTCATTCATCATATTAGCGAAATTCTCAACACTCCCGCCAATCCGCTCCGCAATCGCATACGACACATCATTCGCACTCAGCACCATTAAAATCATAAGCGCAGTATTTCTATTAATTGTCTCTCCAGGTTGAAACTCAATTTGATAATTACTCTTCTCTTGATCTAATGCTAATTGTGAAAATGTAAATTGATCCTCTGGCTTTGTATGCTCCATGAGTAAAATCGCTGTTAACACCTTCGTCGTACTAGCAGGAAATGCGCGGTGATATGCGTTTTTGTCATACAAAACATCTCCTGTTTTTGCATCAATTGTCGTTGCAAACTGACTAAAAACATTCGGTCCTTCCGCAGGTGGTGGTGCAACTTGTTCTGGATTTACTCCAATATTCGTCTCAGCACGCAATGTTATGGGCGTCAAAAAAAACGAACAAATAACTGTAATAAAAACCAAAATTTTCTTAAAATTTACCATATGACTCTCCCTTTTCCATTTACTCCTTAACAAAATAATAAATCTACCAATCATATGTAATTTGTATTATATTGGAAGAATTTTCACTATTTTTTACTATATCATACTTTTACGATAAAGAACATAAATATACAATAAAAATAAGAAGGAATTACTCTTTCTTATCCTTCTCATCAATCAACGAATCTATTAACTTTTGACTAGCTTCCTCGGGCGTAATCTCATCTGTTATTTCCATAAACGACCAACCTTTAGAATCAACCCACTCAACAAACTCTTGTAAAAATTCATCATGTGTAACATCCACATCAAGAATCGATCCATTAATCGAAATCGTTCTATTTTTAGACACGCGCATCTTGAACGTTTTTCTTACCATTACAACTTTTCTCCCTCTACTTCTGAATATTTATAAAGTGAAACTTTCATCAACCCTCACGAATCGGACTTTTACGGGCATTCCGACCCGAACCTAACTTCTTTACTTTTGCTGAATTTCGAAGTAAGGGATCTTACTGCCCGCAAATAGCGAGATAAAATAATCATGTATCTCTGTTATACATGATTTTCAGTAAATTGTAAAAAGGATATATTGGCCAATTGGCATATTGAAACTGAAAATCTATCATTCTGCAAAAATATCAAATGATATGTAATTGTTCATAAATGACTAAATAGATTCACATAAAAATAAAACAACTTACATTTTACCACACCAAATACAAATGACTTTCTTACAATGGAATGGAGTATACTAGAAGAAAACTTAAAATGAGGAGGAACCTCATGAAGCGTTGTACGTATTGTAAAACGAAGTGGACAATAAAAGATGTATGGGCAATACTCGTGACATTTGAAAAGGATTGTCCGTATTGTTTTATGAGACAATATCTATCAAAGAAAACGGTGAACGCTATGCCAGAACTTATAAGCTTACCTTTACATTTCTTACTCCCTTTTCTTGTTGATTTGAGTGCTGAAGGTCCTTTGGATTGGTATCGTAAATAATATAACCACTACATCCAAAGACTACTTTCTACTGAATTCGCTTCTCATCATTATTCCTTCATACATTACTAGCATAATCGCTTATACTTTCCCTTTTGAAGATTCTGTAGCTCAGCAGGAAGAGCGTCCCCTGAACAAGGTTTATCAATTATGACTTTAATAAACGATGATATATGCATACTGTTAAGCATAAAAAATTAGCATTAAGTTCCACTCAAATATTAATTGAAACCCAACACTCCATTTAATCTGTAATCTAGAATACAAGCAGTGTTTTTTATTATGCATTTTTGCATACAGTATTATTTTCTCTTGTAAATAGATAATAATGTTATATAATAAAACCAACGTTTTACCAATAAAAGGTAATAAGAAGTAGTGGAATAAGTAAATAACCAAAGCGTATTAACAGATTTGTTCTATGTAAATCATGATACATATATGGAATCAAAACTATGAAATTTTATGTAGTGATTAGATTACTACAAGATGAAAGATTCATAGCGAATACACTTAAGGAAAAAACGTTCCATTAGATTAATGTGATATCTATCGAACGAATTGAGAGTATACTTAGGGGGAATTTCAAGTGAAAACATTTGGTAAAGTATTATTAACTGGCGCATTAGCTTTAGGCGGTTTAACGGTTATGAACATTGAAACACCGAAGGCACATGCTGACGGAGCAAGCGAGTTCTGTCGTTATATTTGTGGTCCTAGCGAAACGTTAAATGGCTTCACAATTCAATTACACTCTACAGAGTATAGCTACGGCCAAAATATGATTGCAAAAATCACAAATGATAGAGCTGAAGATGTGCGCTATCGTGTAACTATTGAAAAGAAATGGGCAAGTGGCTGGGGTTACTATGAAACTGACTTCAATTTTGGCTCCGAATTACCAGCTGGAACAAACGAAGAATTTTACAATACAACTGGTTGGGGTGGACAACTTCCAGAAAACGGGGAATATCGTTACAAAGTTAAAATTACAAATGCTGACGGTTCTGTAGATACAATTTATACAGCTTCAATGACACTTACAGGAAGATAGCTCATGAACGAGCTCCATTATTTATACTTGTATTTTTGATGATATCATTGATAATTGCGGTGATATTATTATTAAACTAAGCTCTTCGGGGCTTATTTTTTTATATAAAAATTGGAATGATAACATTCAGAAAATTATACCTTTACACTATTGAAGTTTGTTGCTATTATAGGAATACATAAAATGTTACAATATTCAATAAATTATAAAAATTATCTTATTATACGAATGAAAACATATTGCTGGTCGTAATATTTATAGTTGGGATCCCGTAGCTCAGCAGGGAGAGCGCCACCTTGACAGGGTGGAGGTCGTGAGTTCGAGCCTCTCCGGGGTCATATAAAAAAGAGACACCATATCAACCTTCTACGTGATATGGTGTCTCTTTTTTATCTAATTCAATTACTTCCCACCAAACATCTTCTCCAAAGACTTTGCATTGGCAAACAATACTTCTTTCAAGTTATCGTCAGCAACGATTTTATAGTCGCCATCTTTGTCTTTCTTTAAGTTCAATGTAACTTCGCGAGTTGCCATTGCTGCATCTTTATCCGTTAAGTTTTTGATGATAGTTGAGGTCATTGTTTTTTCAATCGCTTTTTCAGATTGTTCTTTGTCTTCGCTAAATGCGCTAGCGAAGGCCATTGGCATAACTTCTCCCACTGCTTTTGTTACAGCAACGGATAGATCAGCAGATGTAATTTTCACTTTCACTTCTGCTTTGTCATCCTTTTTCGATACTTCTTCTAGCTTTTCAAATTTAAAGTTCTTTGTAATTGCACTTAGCATTGCTTTTGCCTCAGCATCATCTGTTTTTTCATTTAGTTTATTAAATTCCTTGTCACTCTCGACAAATGTACGAGCTTTTTCTACATCACCTTTTTGTATCGCTGTTAAAAATTCTTCTGTAGTATCTTTCGGATTTGCACACCCTGCTAAAACACCTGCTGTTAATCCTACTACCATCATTAATAGCAATAATCTCTTTACCTTTTGCACGCTCATTCTCCTCTTATCTTTTCTATTAAGTCAGCATCATACAATATTAAGAAACTGACATTACAAACATTTTTTAGTATAGCATTTATATGATTCATTTTCTATTAATTCCCAAAAGATAAAGGACCTTGCAGCATTCCTACAAGGTCCCTCTTCTATCAATCTGTATCCGTAGCACAAATGAACCACATTTTCTGCTCCCTACTACCCGCTACCATCCACACACTCCGATCAAAAATCATAAGTGACAGCCAAAGCCATATATTAATAGCAGCAAATAATAAATATAAAATGAAATCTCTCTTTTGTAGTGCCCCTCTATTCATCAAAATGTAAGCGGCACCGATAGGAGGAAAAAGACAAATATTTTTCTTAACGACTACGGATGCGGAGTTAGTGTCTGCATATGAACCTCCTTTTCATCATAATACTTGCTTCAACATCGGCCTCACTACCCTATATTCATCACTATAAGCTTCCTTTATGATTAAAGGCGGGTAATCACTTTTTTCTTCCTCAATCATTGTGAATACTTCTGTTTTCTCTTGTAATGTATTAGATTCTCTATTTTTAGTAGGTTTTTTACTTGTTTTAATTTTCTTTGTTACTTCGCCAAGTTTTTGCCCAACTTCTTCTACTTTGGCAGGTTCATTTGTAACATAGTATTCTTGTTCGTCCCATACTAATATAGGTGGCACTTGTTCTCTTTTGTTACATATTATATAAGTAGTACTAGCTACAAGTAGTATACAAGTTAATAAATAGAAGATAATTTTTTTATTCATATACTACACTCCTTATCTATCATTTCATTGGATTATATAACACAAGTTATTTCCATCAAATGGATTTAGCGGTAATTTTCAGGTTGAATAATAAAGAAAAACCTTACCGAAGTAAGGTTCCGTTTTTACATTCTATAGTGACTGATTAATTAATACGATCATTACAATAATTGCTATAAGCATAATAACTAAACAGCCGATTAATTTATAAAATCCTCGCTTCGTTAACGTCCCACCTTGAACGTCTTTACGAATAAATAAGAATACGGCTAAAAATAATACAAGCCCAATGCCAAAAGCATACATCATTTGCATATGTTAATCTTCCTTTCTCTCCTCCATCTTAATATCTTTTTGCTAAAACAACAAATGAGATAAAGACGGTACTCATTGTAAGTGCCATAAGTATATTCAATAATATAGAAGAAACTTTTTTAAATTTCAGCACGTCTATTTTGAAGCGAAACACGGAACACTGTAAATAACTGTTACTATATCTCCTCACTTCTTTTTTTAAAATTTAATATCTCCATATTTGTTTTATCCTTTTAAAATATTTCATTTATTTCTTTATTTCACGAAATACGTTATTTGTTTTACGGTGTTTTTCGTCATATTTATAGAAACTAACTGTTTATGGAGCATTTTTTATGTTTAGCAACTTTTTTTGTAGAAATCCTTCACTTTCCTTTTAATATTTAACACTATCTAAATAAAGTTTACGATAAATTCATAATTTTTTATTTTTTATACTATATTCCGTTATATTGTTGTATAATATCTATGAAAGCGCTTATTATTTCAATATACATAATTCAAACTATTTTTATCGAAACATTCTAACTATTGCACCTATATTTAAATGCAACAATTATAGCTATTAGTATAGGCATACCAAATATATCCACCCCATTTTTCTGTAAAATTACTTTATAACATGAAAGATTAACTTGGGTGATAAGTTATTGTGAATGTTTTTTTACAAAACAGATAAGTAATAGTGTTTGGTATTATGTAAATTATTGTAATAACATAAGGGTAAAGAAAACATTTACATTGATTACTGATTCATTACTTATTGAAAAAGAGCAAAATGCACCTTTGTATGGAAAAGGATTATATGCATTGGGAGGTTTAAACAAATGACGAGGAAGAATACAACGACAAACCCTTGGGCCAAGTTCCACGGTCCGAACCTTGGTTATGTTATTGAGCAGTATGATCTTTACGTAACTGGAGCAGGTTCTGTTGATCCGGAATTACAAGAGCTTTTTGAAATTTTTGGAGCTCCTTCGTTTCAAGATGATGTCGTAACAGGGGACAACACAGCAACACATTTTTCTCCTCAAAACACAGGTAACATTGAAAAAATTCTTAAAGTCGTTCAACTTGTTGAGCAGATTCGTTCTTTCGGGCACACGTTGGCTCACATCAACCCGATGGAAGATGCTGCAAATGGACAATCTCTTCTTGAGAAAGCAATGAACGAACTGAGCGATGCTGACTTGAAAGCGATTCCAGCGAAAACAGTATGGCCAGATGCACCAGAAGGTATTCACACTGCACTTGATGTAATTCATAGATTAAAAGACGTTTATACAAAATCTTTAGCTTATGAATTTTCTCATATACAAGATAGTGAAGAACGCGCGTGGTTGCATCAAATGGTGGAATCAAATTCATTGCGTCAACCACTATCAAATAAAAAACGAACTGCTCTTTTAAAACGTTTAACAGCTGTTGAAGGTTTCGAGCAATTCTTGCATAAAACATTCGTTGGGCAAAAACGTTTCTCTATCGAGGGCGTTGATATGCTTGTACCTGTTTTAGATGAAATTGTTCTAGAAGGTGCTAAGAACGGCGTAGAGGATGTCATGATTGGTATGGCTCACCGCGGTCGCCTAAGCGTACTTGCTCACGTATTAGAAAAACCATATAGCCACATGTTTGCTGAGTTCAAACATGCAAAAATAGAAGGCGCAGTGGCTAATTCTGGCTGGACTGGCGACGTGAAATACCACCTAGGTAGAGAACAAGTCGTTAGTAACGAAGAAGTTAGCACTCGCGTTACATTAGCAAATAACCCGAGTCATCTTGAGTTCGTGAATCCTGTAGTAGAAGGTTTCGCACGTGCGGCTCAAGAGAATCGTAAAAAATCTGGTCTTCCAGATCAAGATACTTCAAAATCATTCGTAATTTTAGTTCATGGTGATGCTGCATTCCCTGGTCAAGGTATTGTATCTGAGACACTCAACTTAAGCAGATTGAACGCGTACCAAACAGGCGGAACGATTCATGTTATCGCAAACAATGCAGTTGGTTTTACGACTGATAGCTATGATTCTCGTTCTACGAAATATTCAAGTGACCTTGCAAAAGGTTTCGATATTCCGATTGTTCACGTGAACGCTGATGATCCGGAAGCTTGTCTTGCAGCTGCTAACCTTGCGATTCAATATCGCATGTTGTTCAAAAAAGACTTCTTAATCGATTTAATCGGTTACCGCCGCTACGGTCATAACGAAATGGATGACCCGGCAGTTACGCAACCACAAGTGTACAAAAAAATTAAAAACCATCCAACTGTAAGAGCAATTTATGCAGATCAATTACAAGCTGCTGGTGTACTAAATGCAGATGAGGTTGAAACGATTACACAGTTTATACAAGAACAATTAAAGTCTGACTATGCACAAGTACCACCAGCTGATACGAGTGATGCAACAATTCACGTTAAAGTACCAGATGTTGTTGCAAAAGGTATTCAGTCAATTGATACTGGCGTTGAGATTGACTCACTTCGTGCAATTAATGAAGGTCTACTATCTTGGCCAGAAGGCTTTAACGTATATCCGAAAGTGAAGAAAATTCTTGAGCGCCGTAAAGATGCTCTTGAAGAGAACGGCAAAATTGAATGGGCACTTGCTGAATCATTAGCATTCGCTTCTATTTTACAAGAAGGTACGCCAATTCGTTTAACTGGTCAAGATTCACAGCGTGGTACATTCGCACACCGTCATATCGTATTACACGATACTGATACAAATGAAACATATTCACCATTACATCGCTTACCAAACATTAATGCTTCATTCTCTGTTCATAACAGTCCGTTATCAGAGGCTGCTGTTGTTGGTTACGAGTATGGTTATAACGTATTCGCTCCAGAAACTCTTGTTATGTGGGAAGCGCAATATGGTGACTTCTCAAATACTGCGCAAGCATTATTTGATCAATATGTTTCAGCAGGAAGAGCAAAATGGGGTCAAAAATCTGGCTTAGTTCTTCTATTACCACACGGTTATGAAGGTCAAGGACCAGAGCACTCTAGTGCACGTCCAGAGCGTTTCTTACAGTTAGCTGCTGAGAATAACTGGACAGTTGCAAACTTAACGAGTGCAGCTCAATACTTCCATATCCTGCGTCGTCAAGCATCTATCTTAGGAACGGAAGCTGTTCGACCATTAGTATTGATGACGCCGAAGAGTTTATTACGTCACCCACTTACGCTTTCAACTGCTAGTCAGTTAAGCGAAGGACGTTTCCAACCTGCTTTAGAACAAGAAAACCTTGGCATGAAACCAAATAAAGTAAAACGTCTTGTTTTAAGCACAGGTAAAATGGCGATTGACTTAGCAGCAGAAATCGAGTCTGGTAAACATGAGTACAACTTAGACGAAGTTCATGTCGTTCGTATTGAGCAATTGTACCCATTCCCTGCTGAGAAAGTTCAATCTATTATTAAACGCTTTAAAAACTTAGAAGAAATCATTTGGGTTCAAGAAGAACCTCGTAATATGGGCGCATGGCATTACATGGCTCCAATTCTGTTCGAACTTGCTGGAGATAAAGTGAAAACAGGCTACATTGGACGTCCTGATCGCTCTAGTCCATCTGGCGGCGATCCATTCGCTCACAAAGCTGAGCAAGAACTAATCGTTGCACATGCTTTAGATGTAAAGTATAACTTCCGTCAAGATAAACAAGAAATTGAAGTTTACAGCAACTAAAAAGTAACAATGAAGCTTTCTTGCTTGTTCCTTGGGCAGATATTCTGCCCAAGGCCAGGCTAACAAATGGAGATTACCGAAGACAAAAGAAGAAAAAACACACCGTTAGGCAAATAAGGGGAGGACATTTAAAATGATCGAAATTAAAGTACCTGAGCTTGCAGAATCTATTACTGAAGGAACTATTTCACAATGGCTTATCAACGTAGGCGACAAAGTTGAGAAAGGTGGCAGCGTTGTTGAGCTTGAAACTGATAAAGTCAATGTAGAAATCATTGCAGAAGATTCAGGTATTGTATCGAAGTTACTAGGCGAACCTGGGGATACAGTTGAAGTTGGCGCAACTATCGCAATTTTAGATGCTAATGGAGCACCAGTGGCTGAGCAACCAAAACAAGAAACGACTGAAGCACCGAAAGCTGCGGCACCAAATGCTGAGCAAACTGCAACACTACAAGGTTTACCAAATACAAACCGTCCTATCGCATCACCAGCTGCTAGAAAAATGGCTCGTGAATTAGGAATCGACTTAAACGACGTACGTAGCACAGATCCACTTGGACGCGTGAGACCACATGATGTACAAGCTCATGCTGCAGCACCAAAAGAAGCACCAGCTGCTCCAAAGAGTCCAGCTCCTGCTCCAGTTGCAAAAACTGAATTCGAAAAACCAGTTGAGCGCGTGAAAATGTCCCGCCGCCGTCAAACAATTGCAAAACGCCTTGTAGAAGTTCAACAAACATCTGCAATGTTAACAACATTTAACGAAGTTGATATGAGTGCGATCATGGAATTACGTAAAGAACGCAAAGATGCTTTCGAGAAAAAACATGATGTACGTCTTGGCTTCATGTCATTCTTCACAAAAGCAGTTGTTGCAGCATTAAAACAATTCCCATTATTAAATGCTGAAATTCAAGGTGACGAGCTTATCATTAAAAAATTCTATGATATCGGTATTGCAGTAGCAGCTCCAGATGGATTAGTTGTTCCAGTTGTACGCGATGCTAACCAATTAAACTTCGCTGAAATTGAAAGTGAAATTCGTGAATTAGGTAAAAAAGCACGTGACAACAAACTTTCATTAAAAGAACTACAAGGTGGTACATTTACAATTACAAACGGTGGTGTGTTCGGTTCTCTAATGTCAACACCGATCCTAAATAGCCCACAAGTTGGTATTTTAGGAATGCATAAAATCCAAGTACGCCCAGTTGCAATTGATAACGAGCGTATGGAAAACCGCCCAATGATGTACATTGCTTTATCTTACGATCACCGTATTGTTGATGGTAAAGAAGCAGTTAGCTTCCTTGTTGCTGTTAAAGATATGCTTGAAGATCCAAAGTCATTATTATTAGAAGGTTGATAGATTAAAAATCTATTAAAGGCTGTAGAATGAATCATTCTACAGCCTTTTTTTATTGTGTTCATACGGGACAAATTTCATGACATAAGGTAATAATGTATGCCTAAACGTAAGGAGGATTAAAATGAATAACCTTCCAATTCATGCAAAACTTAAAGTAAATAAGGATACTTTCTTCCTCCCCGATTCAAACGGGGGTGTCTATTTTCGAAATAACGCCAGTTCATTTCGTATGGACGGTGATGGAATTTATGACTGGATTGAAAAATTAATGCCAATGTTTAACGGGAATTATTCTTTAGCCGAAATAACCGATGGCCTCCCTCTCCCCTATCAAAACCGTGTATTTGAAATTGGAGAGATTTTATATGAAAATGGTTTCGTTCGTGATGCAAATCAAGATGCACCTCATGAATTAAACAGTACATTACTCGACAGATATGCTTCGCAAATTGAATTTTTAGAAGCTGATTCTCATTCAGGTGCTTTAAAATTCGAAACGTACCGCGGAGCAAATGTCCTTGTACTTGGTTCTGGGGATATGCTCACTTCCTTAGTTTCTTCTTTATTAGAATCTGGTTTACCTACATTTCATTACCTCGTTACAGATCGGGATGAAACAAACTATGACAGAATACATGAGCTAATAGAACGTGCATATGAAGTTGATAACAGTGTACTCCTTCAAGAAATCGATACTACAATTGACCGCCCCTTGCATGAAGTATTCGAACCTTTTGATTGGATTTTATATGTTTCTCAAAACGGAGACATCGACGGTTTAAAAACAGTTCACACTATTTGTAGAGAAACGAAAAAGAATTTCATACCAGCTATTTGTTTATCAACACTCGGTATAGCTGGACCTGTCGTAACAAAAAATCGTGATGAATGCTGGGAATCCGCATGGCATCGGCTACATGAAACGACTTTGCAAAATGAAAATTCATCGGATTCCTTCTCACCAATTACATCTGCCATGTTAGCAAATGTAATCGTTTTTGAATTGTTTAAACATGTCGCGGATGATTCATATCGTGAAAAAGAATCACAATTCTTTTTATTAAACTATGAAACACTTGAAGGAACGTGGCATCCTTTTATAAAACACCCTCTTGCAACTGATGAAAGTTTTACAATTGATACGATAGAAAATCTTTCTGAAAAACTTGAGCATCGGTATGGCCAACATACTTCAACTGATATATTCCGCTTTTTCGACTCATTAACTTCTAAAGAAACCGGTATATTCCATGTATGGGATGAACAAGATTCATATCAATTACCGTTATCACAATGCTATATTCAAGTAGCCAATCCATTATCAGATGGCCCAGCTCCCCTTCTGCCTCTTATGACTCGCAGTGGATTAACTCATAATGAAGCACGCCGAGAAGCTGGTTTAACAGGAATTGAAACATATGTAGCAGAAATCATTCACCGCCTTATTCCTGAACATAACGATATCGGTATCGGTGCTGGAGAAACGATGACAGAAGGATTTTACCGGGCACTACAACAACATTTAAACAATAAACTGTATGAGCGGCAGTCACATATGCTAGAGGAACTTACAACTGTTGATTTAACTGATATTCAAGATAAACATTGTAAATTTTATTACGATGCTCTCTCTACAATCCATGAAACACCTAAAATCGCAATGAGTGAAGAGATTCTCAGTTTTCCCGTCGTTTGGGTTGGTATAAATGATAGATGGTACGGTGCATCTAATATTAATATGACGTTAGCGTTACGAAACGCACTACAACTATCACTCTTTCACGTTCAAAATGAAGAAATTCCTTACAGAGCTAATATCTTGCCTGAATCCTCTATTATTTTATATGACACGGATTCTTTTAGAGTGGAAATACAAGCGGAAGAAGAAATTCCAAGTGTGCAATCTTTACAGCTTGCCTTACAGCATTTAGAAGAACATAATTTTTATCCCTTCGTGTTCGATTTAGCAATCGAACCATTTTTGAAAGAAAACCTAGACGGTGTGTATGGGGTATTAATTGCAAAGGAGGACGGTTTATGATTCAAAATATATTGCTTATAGGAGATGGCCTTCTTGCAGACTATGTACATGATCAATTATGCAAACAATATTCCATCATTCGTCAGCATACCCTTACAGAAGAACTTCCTGAAAATATTTATCTCGCTCTCGTATTACATGACGGATCTCCTTCTACTATTCATCATGACGCTGAGCTAATTTTTCGGTCAAATCATATTCCGTGGCTACGTGGTTTTACTTCATTTGGCGAAGGTATTATCGGTCCTTACATTCATCCTCTTACGCCCGGATGTTCCCATTGTTCTGATGGACGCCGTTTTATCGCTGGCTTTGATCAAAAAGAAATGTGGGAACTACAGCGGAAATATGCCTTTAAAGCAGATAATGTAACGAGACGTGATGTACGTGCCACCCAAAATGGAATGTTGCAAATGTGTCATCTTATTTGCGCAGAAACAGAAAAAATATTAACTCATAACCATTCTTCTTTAGAAAATGAACTTATTTTACTAAACTTACAAACATTACAATGTACGCGGCATTCTTTTCTTCCAGATCCTCTCTGTCCTGTATGTAGTAATTTACCTGATGATACTGCGGATGCGGCGGAAGTTTCTTTACAACCGAGTTTAAAAGTAAGCACCGAAACGTATCGCTGCCGTTCCATTCATGAATTAAGCACATTTTTAACGAGAGACTATTTAGATTATCGGGTCGGTATGTTGAACGGCAAAATGCAGCATTCTTTATTACCATTCGCTGACGTCATTATAAACATGCCATTAATGTTTGGAAATGAAGGTGTTGCAGGCCGAACTCATTCATTTGCAGTGAGTGAAGCAACTGCCATTTTAGAAGGTTTAGAACGATATTGCGGTATGTCGCCTCGTGGAAAAAAAACAAATGTGCACGGTAGTTTTCATGATTTAGAGGAACATGCACTAAATCCCCTCACACTCGGTGTACATACAAATGAACATTACAATCGTGATAATTTTCCATTTAAACCGTTTGATCCTGATTATAAGCAAAACTGGGTATGGGGATATTCTTTATCACAAAACAGACCGCTTTTAGTTCCTGAATCAATTGCTTATTATAGCCTCGGTCATCGTGATGCTTTCGTGTATGAAACATCAAATGGATGTGCAATTGGCGGTAGTTTAGAAGAAGCGATTTTTCACGGCATTTTAGAAATTGTAGAGCGTGATGCCTTCTTACTCACTTGGTATGCCAAATTACCTCTTCCCCGCCTTGATCTTAGTTCAGCAAATGATACAGAATTACAATTAATGATTCAGCGGTTACGTACGATTACCGGATATGAATTACACGCTTTTAACGCGACGATGGAACACGGCATTCCTAGCTTATGGGTAATTGCAAAAAATACGCGTGAAAATGGAATGAACGTTGTTTGTGCAGGAGGCGCTCATTTAGATCCTATTCGAGCCTTAAAAAGCGCCATTCAAGAAATAGCAGGCATGTTACTTATAACAGACGATGAGCTCGAGCACAAAAGAGAATACTACGAAAAATGCTTACAAGATCCTTATTTCGTTAATAAAATGGAAGACCATAGTATGCTGTATGGATTGAAAGAAACGGAAGAACGTCTTCACTTCCTTTTACGGGAAGATGCACCGGTGCAAACGTTCCAAGAAATGAATGTATCACAATCATTTGATATGGATTTAACATCCGATCTCCACCAACTTTTAAATCGTTTGCATCAATCTAATCTTGAAATAATCGTTGTAGATCAAACCGTTCCCCTCATAGAAAAGAATGGATTACATTGTGTAAAAGTTATTATTCCAGGCATGCTACCGATGACGTTTGGTCACCATCTTACTCGAGTTACAGGACTGGACCGGGTATATACCGTACCGATGACACTTGGATATACAGACGAACCTTTAACGAATGAAAGATTAAATCCACATCCACATCCGTTTCCATAGTAAAGGAGGGATTTCATGCAGCTAGATACTTTTTTACATCATCTCCATTTCTCTATTGACGAAATTATGCCGAATCATGAGGTGGACTGGAAAGACGCACCGCTTCCTTATAAATTATATCGAAATGTTCCTACCATCCCGCTCTCCTTAGAAATCCCATTATCTTTATCGAACTCTTCTACTACACCTACTTTAGATGAGATTGGTCACTACCTTTGGTATTCATTTGGTGTAACACAATTATGTCAGCTAAATAGCGAGAGAAATGTATTACGTAGATCCATTCCTTCAGGCGGTGCCTTATACCCGAATGAATTGTATATCTATTTAAAGATTGACGATTATCCAGACGGCATTTACCATTATGACGCCGCGCATCACCGACTTATTTTACTTCGCGAAGGAAATTTCGATTCTTATTTGGCAGACGCACTCGGTAATCGCTGTAATATACATGATTGTTTCGGTGCTGCATTCGTATCCACTATGTTTTGGAAAAACTTCTTTAAATACAATAACTTTTCATATCGACTTCAAGGATTAGATAGCGGGGTTCTCATTGGACAATTGCTAGAATGTGCAAAACAGTTCGGTTATACGAACGGCGTATACTTTCAATTTCTAGACCGTGCACTGAACCATTTACTCGGATTGTCAGAAGGTGAAGAAAGTGTGTATGCCGTTATTCCTTTAAGTACAGAACCAGAAACTAATTGGTTTCACAATAATTACCGTGAAAATAAAATAGTTACTTCTCATGAGTTGTTGCAACAAATTCCGCCGCTCGCACATGAACATTTCGTTCGCTCAAAACATGTAGGTGAATATCCGATGATAACAAAAATAAATGAAGCTTCTATGATCGAATCGACAGCACACTTCCAAACGCTACATCATGAAGAGCACTATCAACATAATACGTACGCTGTACAGCTACCGAAAGTAGAACGGTTATCGTATGATTTCCTACAACTTTGTAAAAAACGATATTCTCCTGATGCGGACTTTATTTTAACGAAATGGGATGCAGCCGAGCTCGCTACTTTACTACAAGAAGCGAGCCTCTCCTTCCCCTATTACAACGACCTTGACGGTAAGTATACAAATGAAAATGCACGCGTCTCCTTATATGGATGTTTTTATAACGTGAAAAATATTGAAAACGGAGCTTACGCTTATAACAGTAAAACACATTCCATACAACCAATTCGATATGGAGACCTTCGCTACCCACTTCAGTCTAGTATGACGATGGATAACGTAAACCTTTTTCAAGTACCACTTTGCTTACATGTAGTCGGAAAGAAAGATTATTATACAAATGCACTAGGCTATAGAGGGTACCGTATTCATCAAATGGAAGCAGGTATACTCGTTCATAAACTCGTTTTTGCAGCGACCGCGATGGGGATGGGCGGGCATCCTTTACTTAGTTTTGATACAAATTCATGTGATCAATTGTATGGAATAGATGCTGGGAATGAAACATCTCTTATTCAAGTTCCAGTCGGGGCATATCGGGCGCGGAATTGGTTAAAAGGGGCTTTGCATAGTTAAAAGCACGCCGATGGACGGCGTGCTTTTTTACTAGATTAACTTAAAAATACTCTTAATTTGTCTAGCAAATAACCAATTTTTCGTACCGTAGTTATCATTTAAACTATCTAAATTAATAGATTGTCCGTTAGCAAACTTTAATTCTAACGTAGTATTTTTGTCATTTGTTTTTAAATTACTATTTGTAATGGCATCATACTTTAATTTTTCAATCTCAACATATTCGTCTTTTTCTTGTCCAATCACGACATGGTCTTGAAAGAAGAAAAATACTTCTACTTTTTTACCGAAACAAAATACATTTTTCGTATAAATTAATGTCGCGTTATCAAGTCCGACACATACTTCTTTCATTTCTTCCACAACGTGTCCAAAGTCTTCTTCATGTCTTGCATTTGATTCAGCAATCCATTCTTCGATTGTTTTCATGTTAATTGCCATACTGCGCCCCCTGGTTCGTTCATTGCTTCGTTTAAAAAATAAATACTATATGAAAATATAAGCGATACGTAATATGATTTCAAGGGGGAACGGTATATTCAAAATAAAATGAAACTTTATTTACTCCCTCATTGTAAAAAAAATAGCACTTTAAAAAGTGCTATTCCGCTCTCCTTGCCGCTTGTTGAATTGGGTCCCACACGCTGTTATATGGTGGTGCATAACTTAAGTCGACATCTTCTAAATCGTGAATACTCATTTTATTGAAAAGCGCCATTGCGATCACATCAATCCGTTTATCTACCCCTTCTTCTCCAATTACTTGCCCGCCCAATAATTGTTTCGTATCGGAGCGATATAGTAATTTCAAATAAAGTGGTTTTGCATTTGGATAATAGCCCGCCATATTTGTAGAATCTACTTTGACCGTTTTATACGGAATGTGTAGCCCTTTTGCTTCTTTTTCATTTAACCCTGTTCTTGCGAGTGTCAAATCCATAAATTTAATAATGCCTGTGCCTAACGTACCTTTAAAAGCTCTTCGTTTATCAAGCATATTCAGTCCAGCAAGTCGCCCTTGCTTATTGGCAGTCGTTCCGAGCGGGATATGATCATGAATTTCCTTTATAACGTGGTAATGTGTTGCGCAATCACCGGCTGCATATACGTCTTGCACATTTGTTTGCATATATGCATTTACTTCGATTGCTCCTTTATGATTCTTACGTATATTTGTCCCTTCAAGAAAATCAGTATTTGGCTTCACTCCAACCGACACTAAAACAAGATCTGCTTTATACGTACCTTTATCCGTTTCGATTGCTTCTACTCGTTCATTTCCTTTAAACGCTTTTACATTTTCATTCGTTAAAATTTCAATAGTGTGTTTATCTGCTTCTTTATGTATATATTCAGCCATATCTGCATCATAAATCGTACCGATATGATCATTTCGCTCAATCATTCTTACTTTCTTACCAAGTTCGACGAATGTTTCTGCCATTTCCAGTCCGATTGCACCACCGCCAATAATAGTTACATCTTCAACTTTATTCGTTTCTAGCGTTTTTAATATACGTTCAGCATCCGGAATTGTTTTTAAAAGATGAACGCCTTGTAATTCCCGTCCTTCCCATTCCGGCATAACAGGACGTACCCCGGTCGCAATTAATAATCGATCGTACGAAAATTCAAAGACATCTTTCGTCTTTGTATGCTCTGCGTACACCATTTTCTTTTCCGTATCTACTTTCGTTACTTCATGACGCACTTTCGCATCAATTCCATATTTCTCACGAAACGTCTTCACGTTGCGCGCGATTAACTTTTCAGTTGAAGCGATAGCACCACTAATGACATACGGTAATCCACACTGAGCATACGAATAAATCTCACCTTTTTCTAAAGTTACAACATTTGCATTTTCATCGTTTCTAACAATTTGCATCGCTGCACTCATACCAGCTGCATCTCCGCCAATAATGACATAGTTCACTTTACCACTCCTTCTTTTTTACATACTCTTTACGTTTTCCATATTTTATAGAAATAACACCTACTTCCATTGTAAAGAAAGAGAATTTCATCTTCAAATTTGGTGCACAAACTTATGTATGAATAGGTAACTGTCGTGTCTTATAAACAACATGTTTAATATGCTATAACAGTAACTATTGAAAGTAGGTGAAACATACATGTGCGCTGGTCTTCTCGCTCAGTTTCCAGAGGAACCGAAAGAACCGAAAGCCGCCCTCCCGCTTGAACAAGAATTTACCATTAATGCAACATTATACAGTGCTCGCGCTTGGTTATCAGACAATGACACTTTCTCTCAAACTATTTGGAAAGCTACCCGCTTCGCTTCTGCATCACACGCTCGCAAGGCCATCTTCCCAGTCGGTACTGTTAAAATTGTAAATGTTTCTGATGATACAATAACGGTTACGATATCATCAGAATCAAAAGATGCTCTTAAAATAATCGTCCCTCCACATTCTGAAGCTGCTTTAACGTCTAGTTCTTTATCTGATGTGCAAGCCAGTACATCAGGAGGGGCAAGTAAAGTCACATTTCTCTTTCATATCTTTTTCTCTAGGGAACCTGCTCCAGCCAAATAACGATAGAAAAGGTACAGCAATATACACTGTACCTTTTTCAAGCGCTCTATTCTCTTGATTTGATTAGTTCAATATTATAAGTTTCGATATCTGTTAACGTTCCTTTAAAATAAGGATTTTCTCTATACCAAGGCTGTTTTGCAAAATATGCTTGCATATCTTTCGTTTGAAAAATATGTCCATGCCTTGCATATATTTCATTTCTAGCAATTTTCAACTGCTCTTTCGATAAATATGTTAAATCTGCGCTCGTTAATTTTCGAATATCACTATCAGGAAAGATGAAACCATTATATACATACCCAGTCGCGGGCGTTGGAGTAACATTATAAACAACTGTTTTTTCTGTACTTTTCTTTTGAAATGGAAGATTATAAGACGAAAGTGCCGTTACCGTCTCTACTTTTGTCGTTTCTCGTCCACTTTCTCCATTTCGTTCTAAATAAACCGTCGCACTTCCATCAGTCGCTACAGGCCCCCATGTAATTTCTTCTCCTGCCAGCGCTGTAACCGGTTTTTGATTTACATACAATGTTGCACCAGGCGCGTTCGTTTGAACTGTAATATATTGACCTTGCAACGTTAAATCTATCGTTACGTTATTTTGGCTTTGTTTCATAAGTACAACCTTTTCCTCACGAGATAATTTTACGTAGTCATTTTTATACTCTGATTGAAACACTTGATTTCCCGGAAGAAATGGCCCATATTGCTTCTCAAACTTTTTGTCATCTGTCTTATCAATTTCTTTTCCGTTCATTTTTAACGATACGTCTTTTTCATTTGTAAGCAAAGTTGTATAGTACGTCTTTGCTTTCAATTTATATCGATCAAATATAAAGAAATACTTTCCGTCTTTCGTTAATGAAAAATCAGCTTTTTCTATTCCGTCCCGTTGTTTTTCACCTTGTCTCAAATATTGTTTTAATTCATTTACGTAAGATGGATTTTCTTTTATATATGAAAATAGAGGCGTTACACTCTCTCTCGTTATCATAACCGATGGATCATCTGCCGTAACGATCTCACCTCTCTTGTAAAATCGTAATTATCCGGTCTACTTGTGCCACCTGCGTATAATACGACGATCCGTACAAATACAATCCAATAATTGCTATAACAAATAGCGCTAACAGTGTAATGCCAACTTTTGCACCACCGCTAATGTTCTTCTTTACTACAGAACGTCTCCTCTTCGTCCCGCAGTTTTGACAAAATTGCACACCATCTTCAAACTGAATTCCGCACTTTGTACATACATTCATCCAGTCAACCACCTTTTCATTAGAAGCCAGTTATTCCCTGTGTTAAGGCTTGAATTATCGTGCTAATGTAAGACCAAAGTACAATGAATGTTGCAATTCCAATTAAAACATTTGCAATAATAAGTGTGTAAACGAGATCTAATCCGTCATTGTCTAGCTTTAATACGGCTACAGTTATACTAATCCCTATATAAGTTGCAGCTACCGATAATAATATCGGTAAGAAAAAAATTAATAAGAAACTAAAAAGAAAAGAAAGGACTAATATGACAATAGCCGGCGTCGCTATCGTTCCCCACATACCGAATACTTCAAGAAACGAAAAAGATGATTTCATCATCTTACCACTTACAAAAATAATAAATCCGACAAATAAAGTTAAAATTAATAAAAAGAAAAAGACCGTTATAGATTCTCCAAAAAACGTGGGAGTAGATATATCTGGTGCAAATGTTCTCGTAACTGCTGATGCTGCACTCATCATTCTATAAAAAATACATGCTCCTAAAAAACAAATAAGAACAAGACTTACAATTCCATTTCGTACTTCAATAGCGCCGCTTTGCATAATCGCTGTCGGTGCTTGTAATGCATGTTTAAAAAATTGAAAATAGCCGCTCGCAAACCGCTTCGCTTGCTCTACCGTTTCATTTTGCCGAGCTTCCTTTGCTTGTGCCGCACGTGCTTGTTCCGGCCCTTCTTCTTGGCCACTACTTGCCACTACTTCTTCCGTTAACGAATGTCCACAATTCCCGCAAAATTTTGCCTCCGCTGCATTTTCTGTATGACATGACGGACATTTCATTCTCTTATCCCTCCTTAAGGATATACCGTATAGGGTGTTACAAATTCAATATATGAATTTGTACATAAAACATGACTACAAGAAAAAGATTCTGAAATCCTTCTTCCGAAAGAAAATATATGTGCTAGTAATCTTGAAAAAAAATGCTATTATGAAACAGAACAAATAACATTTTTAGCAGATTGGATGAAAGACAATGGAATTGGTAAACTCAATTTTTCAAATACTCCTTACAAGCGTAATCCAATTATTTTCTTTAATTGGCGTTATCATTGTAATTGGATTTTTATTAGGATATTTAGAATCTCTCACACGCATGTATTGGTCGAGAGCTTTTGGAAGAAAAGGATTCCTATTAACGGCTTGGATTGGTGTTCCTATTCACGAACTTGGACATGCCATTATGTGCGTGCTGTTCCGTCATAAGATTGTAGCAACGCAGTTCTTCCCGACAGATACAAGCCAAGGGGCTTTAGGTTACGTACAACATCAATACAATCAAAAAAGTGTGTATCAACGGATTGGGAATTTCTTCATCGGCATTGGGCCTATTATTTCTGGTATTACTGCACTAATCCTTTTAATGCGCTATTTCGTACCAGAATCATATTTTTTATTTAATACAACTCTCGAAAAAACGATTGCTTCTACTTCTATTAATGTAGAAATGATCCAAAACATGCTCTTGTCGACGTTTGTATTATTGAAAAGCTTATTTACAATCGGCAATTTATTGAATCCTTCCTTTTGGTTATTTTTATTTATCGCCATTTGCATTTCCGCACATATCGCTTTAAGTAAACCAGACATTAAAGGATCAATAGACGGTGTTATCGTCATGTTTATCGTTTTATTTTTATTCAACATCATCGCGGGACTGTTTCAATACGACAGTAACCAGCTAATTGGACAGGTTATGAAATATAATATGTATCTCATTGCGTTTTCTAGTGTAGCACTGCTTTTCTCTTGTATTTCTACACTTGTTAGTTTTTCGTTTTATAAAATAAGAAGAGGGCGTTCTTTTTAAACGCCCTCTTCTTATTAATTATTCCCCTTATAATCACAATGCTCAACCGGAACACGAGCATGCCCCTCTTCATCGGTACACCATGACTGTGATTGGAATGCAAGAAAGATACCAATCCATTCTTCTTCCTTTTCAAAGTGAATGAGTATTCCTCCGTCTTGCCATATGCCATCATCACCTTGCCATTTTTCTACATTCCCTTGATTCATATGAATATCATGTATACCGTTTCCTGGTTTGAAATGAAAATAGGAATCTGGTGTATTTTCTTCTGGTCCCCATCTTTCGCCAAACGCGTAAATAATTGCTTTTTCTTCTATCGCTCGTTTTATATAACGTTCTATTTTTTCATTTAAATCATTATCTGCTCCTGCTTTTTCGGGAGGTAAAGGAATCATTTGATTTGAGTCAAATAGATTTCCTCTTATATAATCTAAAGCTACTTTCGGTTCATTGTTTTTTATTTCTGTAAAACCGAATGGTAATGTCGGTAAAATATGAATCGCCTCTGACTTAATATTGTTACTCGCAAAATATAAAACTTCTGATGGATAACTTTGTGACTTTACGTTAATTGCAATACGATAATCTACTCCTGTCTCGCCCTGTAAATGAACTTGATAATGAGGTGTTTTCCCTTTTCCAATCTTTGATTGTATAACTGTACCTTTTAACACACCGTAGTTTTTTAGGGGCATACATTTCATCTCCTATTCATCTAGTAGAAGCTATTCATATTTAAATCATTATCCACTCATAAAAAAAATCCTCCTATGTTAGGAGGATTTTTAATTTCTCAACATATACCAAACAATAACTTCTACCACTACAAGCAAAACCGCACCAAAGATCATTAACGTCGTCTTCTTTAATAGTTCATTTTCACGGTAAGGGATATTACATAAGTAAGCACCTAGTGTAATCCGTGATGGACAAGCGATTGTCGCTACTGATGATGCGGTGTTTTGAAGTGTTGTGACATATTGCCACGGGAGTGTTACGTTTTGTGCGGTTTGCATTTGTAGTTTTATAAACATTGCATTTGATCCTGCGTTACTACCTGTTAAAAATCCACCAATAGCGCCAATAAACGGAGCAACGAAAACGAAAAAGGTTCCAAATGTTTCACCAGCTGTCTTTGCGAGTAATGAATGCATGCCTGATGCACCCATTAGTTCTGAAATGGCGATAAACATTGTCGTCGTAATAGCAAATGGAATCCATTGTTTAATCGTTTGTGAGAGTGATTGTTTAATAATATTAGACGGGATGCGGAAGAAAATAATAGTAAATAAGCAAGTCATACCGAGCCAAAATCCTGGTGAATATAGTAACTCTAGTTTGTAAGAGTATGATTTCAAATCAAGAACCGCATATGATTTGAACAAATCATGTAATGCTGGAACGAGGCGAGAAAGTAAAATACAAACTGTTAGAAATATATAAGGGCTAATAATTTTTATAATGGATACTTCTCTCTCCGTTGCAGCCGCATGTTCTGTTATAAGATTTTGCCCACTTTTTCCTTTTAATTTAATGATAAAAAAGCCAAAGGTAATCGTAACGATAGAACTTAATATCCCGGCTAGTTCAACACTTACGTACGCATTAGAAAGATAGATTCCGAGAGAAAATAATAGAAAGAACCCTACTCCTTCTTTCCACTTTTCTATAACCGCTTGCCAGCCGCCAACAACGTGTAAAGAAAGAATAACGAAGTAAGCAAACATCGGAATACTTAATAGCGCTGTATTTGTGCCAAGTGTTGTAAGAGGCATATTTATTAGCTGCGAACCGATAATCGTACCAGTTGCCATTGCGCCCCATGAACTAGCTAGTAAGCCGATGAATGAGAGTAGTACAGCTTGAAATGGTTTATATCCTAGTGAAAGAAAAATAGGTGCTGCAACCATAAAGCCAATACCGAATCCACTTACTGATTCAATAAGCGGGCAAATGCCAAAACACATAAGCAGCATTTGTAATAAGCGATCCTGAGTAACTGCTTCTAGAAAACGTGCTACTTGATCGATGTACCCCATTTTGTTCATGAGGTGAAATAAAAAAATACCGAAAAATAAAACGTACCCGACAATAAAACAAATTAACCATCCTTTAATCGTTGCGTGCACAGTTTCACTTATCCCTAATTGAAACATTGGCGAGAGTAAAACAATTCCAACAGACACAGCATAAGAAATTAACGAGGACCTTAATGACGTTTGTTTAAATAAAAATAAACAAATGAAAATCATCATAATTGGGATAAGTGCCAACAATATGGCCATGTTATCATCTCTTTTCATTAAAAATACAATTTTTAACTATTATATAACAGATGACATAATTTTCAATTGTTTTTACAACAGATTCAAAAAAGGAACCAAACGGCTCCTTTTTATTCACTCCCATTTTCTATTATCCTGAAAAACTGTCTGCTTTCCGACTATTTCTTTCAACACAACAAACACAATGTAAGTACATATTGCTTGCAATATAATATTCCAAAATTTCATTAATGCAAATGAATGAATCCGTAGAAATAATTCGTTTAATAATACAATCGAAACGATACTAAATAATTCTATACTAATCGAAAATAGACATATTTCTAAAATAGACTGTTCTTGAATGCGATTTAAATTGGAAAAGATGAATACATACCCTAAAAATAGAGCCATTAACTCTATTTTCGTCATGCTAATGAGCCAAGCGTATAGCGGTACAGTTAAAAATAGATATAGTAGTTTACGTCTTAGCATGCCTTCTCACCCTCTGAATTATATGTATTTTCTGTATATTTTAACATTTATTACGCAAAACAAAAAGAAGAGACTACGCCTCTTCTTTTTGTTTTGTTGCATATATTAATTCACATATTTCTTCTTGCTTTTCATTTTCTAAAAGCTCAATGATCTTACTTCCAACGACAACTCCGTCGCATATTGTAATTATTTCTTCTACATGTTCCTTTGTTGAAATACCAAATCCTGCGACTACTGGTAAGTTGACGTGTGATTTTACTTTTTCTAAGTAACTATGAATCTCCTCTTTAAAGTTTTGACGTACTCCCGTTACGCCCGCTACTGTAACAGCATAAACGAACCCTTCTGATTCACTCGTAATTTTTTCAATTCTTTCAATAGGACTCGTTACGGTAACGAGTGGAATGAGCGCAATGTTTGCCTCTCGAAGTAACGGCGCAATAATATTTTGTTCTTCATACGGTAAGTCTGGAACAATAATACCATCCACACCGGCCTCTAAGCACTTCTCTACAAATCGTTCTTTTCCGAATGCAAGTACTGGATTTAAATATGTCATGAGTACAAAGGGCATTTGTACTTCTTTCCTTACCTCTGCTAACGCTTGAAAAATGCCTTTTAATGTTACGCCGCTATCTAGCGCTCGCTTTCCTGCTCTTTGAATCGTTGGGCCATCCGCGACTGGATCTGAAAACGGAATACCAATTTCAACGATGCTTGCTCCAGCTTCATCTAGAAAACGAATTCTTTCTTTTAATTTTTCAAGGCCGCCATCTCCGCCCATTACATACGGAATAAATGCTTTCTTGCCATTTTCAAACGCTGCTTTAATTTTTTCTACTCCCATTTTTTACACCTCTTCCATATAACGTTTTATACTCTCTACATCTTTATCCCCGCGGCCTGATAAACAAATGACAAGCCCTTCGTCTGTCTTCATTTGCGGCGCTAATTTTAATGCGTATGCGACAGCATGTGAACTTTCTAACGCCGGGATAATGCCTTCTTTTTTCGTTAATAATTGAAATGCTTCTAATGCTTCTTCGTCTGTTATCGACTGATAAGAAACGCGGCCAATATCTTTTAGCAAACTATGTTCTGGACCAACACCTGGATAATCAAGTCCTGCTGAAATAGAGTGTGCTTCTTGAATTTGCCCTTCTTCATTTTGCAGAAGATACATCATTGATCCGTGCAGGACACCAACGCTTCCTTTCGTTAAAGTTGCTGCATGCTTTTCTGTATGAACGCCTTTTCCAGCTGCTTCTACGCCGTAAAGAGCAACTTCTTCATCGTGTACGAACGGATAAAACATCCCCATTGCATTACTACCACCTCCAATACAAGCAACGACTGCTTCTGGTAACTTTCCTTCTAACGCCTCATATTGTTTTTTCGTTTCATTTCCAATTACACTTTGGAAATCACGTACAATTTGCGGGAATGGATGTGGTCCGAGAACAGATCCCATAATGTAGTGCGTATCATGCACATGTGAAACCCAGTAACGAAGCGCCTCGTTTACCGCATCTTTTAATGTACCGCTACCTGCCGCTACACTTTCTACTTTCGCTCCGAGTAATTCCATTCGGAACACATTTAATTTTTGACGTCTCACATCTTCTTCTCCCATAAAGATGACGCATTCTAATCCGAGTAGAGCACATACAGTAGCTGTTGCCACTCCGTGTTGCCCAGCTCCTGTTTCAGCGACAACTTTTTTCTTGCCCATTCGTACTGCAAGTAGTGCCTGACCGATTGTATTGTTAATTTTATGAGCTCCTGTATGGTTCAAATCTTCACGTTTTAAATAAATTTTTGCACCGCCGCAATACTTCGTCATATTATCAGCATAATATAGCGGTGTTTCTCTTCCGACGTACGTTTTTAAATAATGATTTAATTCCTTTTGAAACGCCTCATCTTGCATCGCTTCTTTATATGCTTCTTCTAGTTCTAGTACAGATTGCATTAACGTTTCTGGAACGTATCGTCCTCCGTATATACCGTAATGTCCTTTTTCATCTGGATATGCGTAGTTCATTTGGAACACTCCTTCGCTTTTATAATAAATTGTTTTATTTTCTCTACATCTTTCTTTCCTTCTGTCTCTACTCCGCTGCTCACATCGACCATATATGGCCGAACAGTTCGAATTGCTTCTTCTATATTAAGAGCGTTTAATCCACCAGCTAATATCGTTTTCTCTCGCAACTCTTTTGGCATATGTGTGAGTAGTTCCCATGAAAAATTCTTTCCATTTCCACCGTGAAACTTTTCTTTTGGGCTATCAAACAATATATAATCCGTTTCATATGCTTGAGCGTTTTTCATATCGGCCTCTGAAGTTACTCCGAGAGCTTTTATAGACCGAATATTCAATCTCTTAATTTGATGATTATCTTCATCCCCATGTAGTTGCACATGCGTTAACCCGCATTCATCTGCAATTTTCTGGATTACCTCTACTGATTCATTTACGAAAACACCAACCTTTAACACGTGTGCCGGAAGTTCCGTAATAATTTCTTTCGCCTGCTCCAGAGTAATTTTCCGTTTACTTTCTGCAAAAACAAATCCGAGTGCATCTGCTCCGTATTCGCAAGCACGTTTTGCTGTTTCCATATCAGTGATGCCGCAAATTTTCACTTTCATATGTTCACCTTACAATCTTCAAAAAAGGTACGAATAGAAGATGATGTCATAAGCGCTTCCCCAACTAATACACCTTTTGCTCCTGCTTTTTTAACACGAATAATATCCTCTTTTGAATGAATCCCGCTTTCGCTAATCCAAAGTAATTTCTCCTCATTTAATCGTTTCCCGAGCTTTTCCGTTTGGTTTAAATCCACTTCAAACGTTTTTAAATTACGGTTGTTAATACCGATAACGTGCGGATTTAATACAATCGCAATTTCTAATTCCTGCTCATCATGAACTTCAACAATTGCTTCTAATCCTTTTTCTAGTACGTAACTATACAGCTCTTTTAACTTCTCTTCCGTTAACGCCGCTACGATTAGTAAAATAATATCTGCGCCAGCTTCATACGCTCTATCAATTTGAATTTTATCAATTATGAAATCTTTGCATAAAAGCGGAATGTTACTTTCTTCTCTCGCCGTTTGTAAATCATGAAACGATCCTTTAAAAAACTGACCGTCTGTTAAAACAGAAACTGCTCCTGCGCCGCATTCTTCATATGTTTTTACTTGTTTTCGTACATCAACGTGTAAATTGATATCTCCTTTTGATGGTGATGCTCGCTTTACTTCTGCAATGACAGTAAACTGCTGTAACGCTTCTACAAGTGAATGTGTCTTTCTTTTTGCTTTTACTGGTGTATATATTTCATATAACTCCGTAACTTCCTTTTTCTTCTGTTCTACAATTTTATCTAAAATCGTCCCCACTTTAGTTCACCCTTTCTAATTTTTCGTTGCTTGCTGCAATTAATAAGTTTAATTTGGTTAATGCTTTTCCAGAATCGATGCTATGTGCCGCGAGTTTAATTCCTTCTTCAATCGTTTCCGTTTTTCCATTTGCGAAAAGAGCTAGACCTGCATTTAATAAAACGGTATCGCGGTAAACACTCTTTTCTCCGCTCAATACGCCGACTGTAATCTTTGCATTTTCTTTCGAATCCCCGCCTCTAATCTCTTCATTGTTCACTATTGAGAAACCGTATTTCTCAGGTTCAATACTCGTTTCAACTATTTCATTATCTTTTAAAATGACAACGTGATTTTCCCCTTGTAATGATGCTTCATCTAAAAAACCACTTCCATTTACGACAAGCGCTTGTTTCCGGCCTAACTTTTGTAATACTTGTGCAACTGGTAATAACATATCTCGTTTATAAATACCGACAAATTGTGTTTCTAAATTCACTGGATTTGTTAAAGGGCCAATTAAGTTAAAGATCGTCGGTACGTTTAATTCTTTTCTTATTTTCATAATGCGCCTTAGTGCTGGATGCATCGCTGGTGCAAATAAAAATGCAATACCTACATGCTCTAGTAAATAATCAATTTCGCTTGGCGTACTGCTAATATTTACACCGAGTTCTTCTAATAAGTCTGCACTTCCTGTTTTACTAGAAACAGCACGATTACCATGTTTTGCAACCTTTACACCTGCTCCTGCCAGTACGAATGCTGATGTTGTGCTAATATTAAACGTTTGAGCACCATCGCCACCCGTCCCGCAATTATCCATTGCTCCTTGTATATGGTTCGAAAACGGCAATGCCTTTTCGCGAAGAGCTCGAACGAGACCGTATATTTCTTCTGCAGTTTCACCTTTCGCTTTCAGTAAGACTAAGAAAGCTGCAATTTCACTTTCTAATATGTTTTCACTTAATAAAAGTAATCCTGCTTTATACATTTCCTCTTCTGTTAAATGTTGACCCTCAACTAATTTACGAAGATAGTTATTCATACTCTTTCCTCCTCTTTTACTTCTGTTAAAAAGGCACGTATTAACTTTCCGCCTTCTTCTGTTGCGATTGATTCCGGATGAAACTGTAATCCGAAGAGCGGATAATAATTGTGACGGACTGCCATTATTTCTCCGTCGTCCATCGCTGTCGCTAATATGTCAAAACACTCTGGCAAGCTCGTTTGCTCTGCAACAAGGGAATGATAGCGCATTGCCGTTAACGGCTGTGTAGCGTATGAAAAGATTGACATTCCGTTATGTTTCACACGCGATGTTTTTCCATGTTTAATACGTTCTGCTCTAACAATGTCTCCTCCAAATGCAGCTATGATCGCTTGGTGGCCAAGACAAATCCCTAATATGGGAACGTTCTTATAAAAATGACGGATGACGTCGATACAAATGCCAGCATCCTCTGGTTTTCCTGGTCCTGGTGAAAGTACAATTCCTCTTGGATTCATCTCTTCTAACTGTTCTATCGTTATTTCATCATTTCTTACAACTACAATTTCTTCTTCATGTTCGCCTAACAGTTGATACAAGTTATATGTGAACGAATCGTAATTATCGATAAGTACAATCATTTCATTACCTCCAAAAGCGCTCTCGCTTTATTTAATGTTTCTTCATATTCAGCTACTGGATCTGAATCGTAAACGACTCCTGCTCCTGCTTGAACGTATGCTTTTTCATCCTTTACGACCATCGTTCGAATGGCGAGCGCCATATCAAGATTTCCTGAAAAACTAACGTATCCAACTGCACCAGCGTATACATTTCTTTTTTCATTCTCTAGTTCATTTATAATTTCCATCGCTCTAATTTTCGGAGCTCCAGAAACCGTCCCTGCTGGTAAGCAATACGCTAACGCATCAAATCCGCCCATTTGTTTTCGCAATGTTCCGTAAACTTCAGATACAATGTGCATAACGTGAGAGTATTTTTCTACTTTCATATATTTATCTATCGTAACCGAGCCGATTTCGCTCACTCTACCAATATCGTTTCGCCCAAGATCTACAAGCATCATATGCTCTGCTCGCTCTTTCTCATTGCCTAACAGTTCTTTTGCGATTTCCTCGTCTTCCCTCTTCGTTTTCCCCCTCGGCCTTGTACCAGCAATTGGATTCGTCATCACTTTATCCTCCCTTACTGATAGTAAACTTTCCGGCGAAGAACCGAGTACAACATAATCTTGAAAATCGATATAGAACATATATGGTGATGGATTTGCAATTCGAAGTTTTCGGTATAACCCGAATGGATCCCCAATACATTCACTTTGTAAACGCTGTGATAGTACGACTTGGAATATGTCTCCCGCTCTTATATATTCTTTCGCCATTTCTACCATCTCACAAAACTCTTTTTCCGTTATAGAAGAAGTAAATGATAATGTGGATTGTATTGCATTTACTTCAGCTTCTTCTCCTTGTAGCACTTCCTCTTTGTATACTCGCATCCTTTCGTATACTTCCTCATAATCTGCTGAATCATCTTCCCTGCATACATATACAAACGACAACTTTTGGCGTAAATGATCGTAAACGATAAACTCACGATATAGTAAAAGATGTACTTCCGGAATATTTAATGGGTCGTGTAAATCCGCTCCAATGTTTTCATACTGCCGAATGACATCATATCCAATATAACCAACTGCTCCTCCGCAAAATGGAAATGGACTGTCTACTTGTGATGGTGCGATTACTTCTTCTAACACTTGCAGTACGTTACCTTGTAACTTTTCTGCCCGGCCGTAAATCGTTCGTTCCACTTCCGTACCAACGCTTTTCACTTCTCCATAAGGATTACATCCTAAGTAAGAATAACGCCCTTTATCTTGATGAAGCTGTGAACTTTCTAATAAGAATTTCTTCTTCCCTTTCATACGTCTATATAAAGAAATTGGCGTAATGCTATCTCCTTCTTCTTCAGTGATTACTAAAAATGTCTTTCTCTCTCTTTTTTGTTTTATAAATTCTTCTTTCGTCATCATGTCCTTCACCTCGCCCTGAAAAATAAAAAAGTCCTCTACATATCGAAAATATGTAGAGGACGATAAATATACCGCGGTACCACCTCGTGTTGGATGCAAAAGCATCCCGCTTTGTTCAGGTACAAAATTTATACCTTATCCTTGTAACGGCGGAACCCGGGTTGCCTACTGAAAATAATTGTTCAGCATACCTCTCGTAAGCCCATTCCGTATATGGCACCGTACCGGGCTCCCACCTATTCCCGGCTCTCTGTAACGTCTCCAATATACGTACTCTTCTTACTTAAACGATTTCATTTATTTAATTTTTTATACACAAAAAGGGAGTACTCATCCTATAGAAAGGACGGGTACTCCCGTGGTGCCACCTTAATTCGTTACAAATGTAACGCACTTTACCGTATCAAAAACAATACGTGTCTCTTGTATCGATGAGATCATGTCGCCAAAGCCTACTTCTTTCGTTTCGGTTTGGAAGCTCCGAAGCCCATTCCACATCAATTCCATACTGATTCGCACCAACCATCAGCTCTCTGACATGTTCATCATGTGTACTCTTCTTCATCAACGCTTGCATTTTTTTAAGTTGCACTCATTATAGACCTGACTTTTTTCACAAGTCAATACTTTTTCAAAAATTTTATTTTTCTTTCCTTTCAATATTATATTGACAAAACAACCTCTTTTTATGTAAATATAATAAATACTCTATTAAAAATAAGGTTTTTTGTATGAATATTATATATTAAAAAAGTAAAATGACATCAAAAAACGCTTACATTTCTGAAAATTCGTATTTCTATATGGATTTTTCAGAATAATCATGATAGATTATAAAGTGAAACTTTAATCAGTGGGGGTGTTCATCCCCACTGATTATTAGTTGAATCAATCAGGTATTAACGCATCAAAAGACATGACAAAAGGAAGGGGAACTACATGAGTACGCAGATGTTAACTTTAACTTCAATCTCTATTTACATGCTCGGGATGTTAGTAATCGGCTATTTCGCCTATAAACGAACGTCCAACTTAACAGATTATATGCTTGGCGGGCGTACACTAGGCCCCGCAGTAACGGCATTAAGTGCTGGAGCATCCGATATGAGTGGTTGGCTTTTAATGGGATTACCAGGTGCAATGTTTAGCGTTGGATTAAGTAGTAGTTGGATTGCGATTGGCCTAACACTAGGCGCATACGCAAACTGGCTTTATGTTGCTCCTCGCTTACGTACCTACTCAGAAATTGCAAATAACTCTATTACTATTCCAGAATTTTTGGAACACCGTTTCCACGACAAATCTCATATGCTACGTTTAGTATCTGGACTTGTTATTATGATTTTCTTTACTTTCTATGTAGCTTCAGGATTAGTTTCAGGCGCTGTATTATTTGAAAATTCATTTGGTATGAACTACCACGTTGGATTATTCATTGTAGCTGGTGTTGTTGTCGCTTACACATTATTTGGTGGTTTCTTAGCAGTGAGTTGGACAGACTTCGTGCAAGGAATCATTATGGTAGTTGCTCTTATTCTTGTTCCTATCGTAACAATTATGAATTCGAACGGACTGGGACCTGCATTTGATACAATTCGTTCTGTAGATCCAACACGTTTAGATATTTTTAAAGGTGCCTCTACTTTAGGGATTATTTCTTTATTTGCATGGGGCCTTGGTTATGTTGGACAACCTCATATTATCGTACGCTTTATGGCGATTTCCTCTGTAAAAGAAATTAAAAGCGCACGAAGAATTGGTATGAGCTGGATGATTTTCTCTGTTGTCGGAGCTATGTTTACTGGCCTTATCGGTATTGCTTACTACTCACAACAAGAGTTAACATTATCTAACCCAGAAACAATTTTCCTTGAACTCGGAAAAATTTTATTCCATCCACTTATTACTGGATTTTTATTAGCAGCTATTTTAGCAGCTATTATGAGTACAATTTCATCTCAATTACTCGTTACTTCTAGCGCTATAACAGAAGATTTATATCGTACATTCTTTAAACGTTCTGCTTCTGATAAAGAACTTGTATTTGTCGGTCGTATGGCTGTACTTGTTATTGCCTTAGTTGGGTGCGCATTAGCGTTTAAACAAAATGATACGATTTTAGCTCTTGTTGGGTACGCTTGGGCTGGATTTGGTTCTTCATTCGGACCTGCTATTTTATTAAGCTTATATTGGAAACGCATGACGAAGTGGGGCGCACTTGCTGGTATGATTTCTGGTGCCGCTACAGTCATTATTTGGACTCAATTCAAATTCTTAAAAGAATTCTTATATGAAATGATTCCTGGTTTTACTATTAGTTTACTAGTAATCGTAATTGTTAGTTTACTAACACAACCTTCAAAAGAAGTTAAAGAGCAATTTGAGGATTTCGAAAAACAACATCGTCATAATTTATAAAAAAATCTCTGCTGTTATCATAACAGCAGAGATTTTTTACAGTTCGACAATCTTTTTATCAAATTTAACAAATTCTTTATGTTTCGTTAAATTTAACATAACACTACTCCTTTATAGTATGAGTATCAGCACTTATACAGAAAGGGGACTCCAACATGTTAGCAGCTTTCCAGCAACAACAAACACGAAAATTTTCACCTATCACAAATACTTCTGCGTCTTGTTTAAACATGCAACCTAACCCGCCTAAAATTTCAATTGCTCCTTCTGTTATTTCAGTCATCGGTGTTCATATGGAAAAACATAAATTAAAAATAAAAACGGGACAAAACATTGTGTTATCAGCTTCCATTTTACCAATACAAGCAACGAATAAAGAGCTTATTTGGTCAAATATGAATTCTGATATCATCACCATATATCCAAAAGGTGACACCGTGACGATTACTGGAAAAAGTGCAGGTAAAGCAGTCGTAATTGTCACAACTGCTGAAGGCAAATTTCGTGACCTATGTGTCATTCATGTACAACCTTATATGACAAATCCAAAGTAAAAGAGTGGCTTCGTAGCCACTCTTTTACTTGATTTCAATATTTTAGTTTTTACTTTTTACAAGGTTAATAAAAAAAGATGAAGATTTATCTTGTTTATGATGGTTGAAATTCGAAATTGCCTGTTCTTCTGTATAAAAATTTGATGTAACTTCTTTCCCTGCTTCATCTATACTATGTTGCCTAACGCATCCTTTTAATACAAAATAACATTTTAACGGAACATTTCCTTGTCTTAGGAGCACTGTTCCTTTTTTATATTCTTCAATTTGTAATTCACTGAGGATCATTTGCTGCTCTTCTTCACTTAGTGTTGTAAATCTATTCATATACTTCTTTAATATCTCTTCCATTTTCCTCCCCCTTCTACGCCCGCATTTCTATAAAACAAAAAGAGAAGTATCATAACTTCTCTTTTCTCCCCTAACACTATAATTCCTGTGTATACACCGGCTCGTTTACGACATTTTTTGCTGTTCGCTTTTGTTGCTGCATTAAGAAAACAGATACACCAAACAATACGAGCATGCTACCGATCATTTGCATTGCATTTAATTTTTCTCCAAGTAAGAAGAACGCAAGTATAGATGCTCCAACAGGTTCTCCTAAAATACTCATTGAAATTGTCGTTGCATTTACATAATTTAATAGCCAGTTATTAATTACATGTGACACTGTCGGCACAACCGCAAGTAAAAGAAAAACAGTCCAATCCCACTTCGTATAACCTGTAAAGGGTACTTGTAATATAACATTATAAATCCCCATAAAAAGACCTGCAAACGCAAAGACTGTAAAGCTATAAATCCAGTGCGATACTTTCTTCACTGTCGTTTGCCCGATAAATAAATAACCGACAACCGCTATTACACTTAGAAAGGATAATATGTCACCATAAATTGCTTGCTTACTTAAACCTAAATCTCCCCAACCAATGCACATTACTCCTAAAATAGCGATTCCCATCGTTGCAATGGCTGAATATGTTGTTCTTTCTTTAAATAGAAAAAAACCTCCAACTAAAGATACGATTGGTTGAAGTGCCAAAATAATTGTTGAACTAGCAACTGTTGTATGCTTTAAAGATTCAAACCATAAAAGAAAATGCAGTGCTAAAAAGAAACCAGATCCAATTAAAAAGCCCCAATCTTTCATTTGAATCCTATTAAATTCCTCTCTTTTTTTCCATACGATAGGCAGCATAATAAGTACGATAATCCATAAGCGGTACATACTTAATATTGAAGATGGTGCTGAGGACATCTTTACAAAAACTGCTGCAAAGGAAATGGCAATTATAGAAATTGCTAATGGTAGTGCGATTGATTTTTCTTGTTTCAAATCCTGTCTCCCCTCTCACCTGTCAAAAATCCCACTTCATTATATCCGTTTTCTTTCGCAACTTAAATACTAATTTTTTAGATTCTTCGTACCATTATGGTAAAATAGAAATTAAGGCACCAATTAGTGAATATTTCTTTCCTTTTCACTACAAGCGTCGCTCTTACAATCGTTACAGTAAATTTTTATTTAGGGGGATCTACATGAGTCAAACAATAGGGAGAATTGAAGAAATTTCATTTTATAGCGCATCACTTCAAGAAGATGTTACACTTCTCGTTTATTTACCAGTAAATTACACACCACTGCACAAACATACAGTTGTAATTGCACAAGATGGTAGAGATTATTTTCAGCTTGGTAAAGCGCACCGTGTAATTGAGCGCCTTCGTGAAACCGAAGAAATTGACCGTACAATTATTGTCGGTATTCCATATAAAAATGTACATGATCGTAAAGAAAAATATTTCCCAAATGAAGTAAAAAATGCTGCATATATTCGTTTCCTTGCTCATGAACTTGCACCATATATTGATGAAAATTATCCAACGTACCAAATGGGAAAAGGTCGTGTTTTAATTGGTGATTCTCTTGGCGGAACAGTTTCCTTTATGACTGCACTTATGTATCCGCATACATTCGGTAAAGTCGTTATGCAATCACCATTTGTGGATGAGACAGTGATGAACTTAGCAAAAGAATTCAAAGATCCACAGGCGTTAGAACTGTATCACGTCATCGGTACAGAAGAAACGGCTGTAAAGCGTACTGATGGACAAGTATCTGATTTCGTAGGGCCGAACCGTGAGTTAAATACGCTTCTTACAGATAGAAACTTCATCACGCATTATGAGGAATTTGAAGGCAATCATACTTGGAAATATTGGCAGACTGATTTACCGAAAGCCTTCTCTCATATTCTATCAATGAAATAATAGAGAGCAGTATTCAGAATAATTTGATATAATAGATAAAGAGATTTATTTATCTCAAAATCTAACTAGACTTACAAAGGGAGGAATTGGAACATGAAATTAGGCATTGTAATTTTTCCATCTAAAATGATTCAAGATAAAGCGAACGGATTGCGTAAACGTTATGACCCGCACTACGCATTAGTTCCGCCACATATTACATTGAAAACACCCTTTGAGGCGCAAGATGAACAATTAGAGTCGATTGTAAACGAGTTACATACAATCGCAAGTAAAACGAACCCTTTCACCCTTCATGTTGGGAAAGTTGGTTCATTCGCACCTGTTAATAACGTCCTTTACTTTAAAGTAGAAAAAACACCTGAACTTACTTTCTTAAATGAAGAAATGCATAGCGGGTTATTCACGCAAGAACGCGAATATGCTTTCGTACCTCATTTAACAATCGGACAAGGCTTATCAGATGCAGAGCATGCTGATGTGTTGGGCCGATTACGTATGAAAGATTTCTATTACGAACAACCAATTGATCGTTTCCATCTTTTATATCAATTAGAAAATGGAACATGGACTGTACACGAAACATTCCGTCTTGGAAAGGGGAACAACTAATTTGCACGCACAGATTGTACAAACGGACGAACAACTAAGAGATGCATTCTCTGTACGTAAACAAGTGTTTGTAAATGAACAACGTGTCTCTGCTGAAGAAGAGTACGATGAGTTTGAAGAAACTTCAACACACGTTGTTATATATGACAATGATGTTCCAGTTGGTGCTGGACGTTTTCGCACCCTTGATGGTATAGGAAAAATGGAACGCATTTGCGTGCTAAATTCCCATCGTAAAAAAGGCATCGGAAAAATTGTTATGGATTCGCTTGAAGCGTATGCAAAAGAAAATTCGCTACCGAAATTGAAACTTCACGCTCAAACACATGCTGAAGATTTCTATAAAAAACTTGGATATGTAACGAGTTCTGATGTATTTATGGAAGCTAATATCCCGCACGTCGTAATGATAAAAGAATTGTAATTTGAAAGCAGGAGGTGATCCCTCCTGTTTTTTTACATTGCTATTTTCTTTTTCTTCCGCTAAAGTTAAATGTTGATGCTATAGTTTTGAAGGTGAACATATGACACAAGAAAAATTTTCACAAAAATCGTTAACACACGCTGATATTCCGCGTGCGACATATCATATTCCCAAAACATCTACCCATTTAATCATGGAAGAAGATGTAGATGCGGCTTATTTCCGCGCTCTCGAACAACAAAATGTTTTTTTAAACGAAAAACAATTAGAAGCCGTGCGTACAACAGAAGGTCCTGTTCTTACACTAGCTGGTGCCGGAAGCGGAAAAACATCTGTTTTAACAACTCGCGTAGGTTATTTAGTAAATGTAAAACAAGTTCATCCACGAAATATTTTATTACTTACATTTACACAAAAAGCAGCTGAAGAAATACGAAGTCGTGTTGCGAAGTTACCGGGTATGAATCATGCAGCAAGTAGTTACGTTGTTGCTGGTACATTCCACTCTGTTTTCTTAAAATTGCTTCGTAGCCAAGGGTATAATCAGCAAATTTTAGCAAATGAAAAACATAAACAAATTATGATAAAAAAAATTTTAAAAGAATTGCGTTTAAAAGACGATTACGATGCGGAAACGATGCTCGCGATGATTTCACTTGAGAAAAACAAATTAAATCGTCCGAAAGATGTAAAAGCGAAAACACCAGTCGAACAAGAATTTAAAGAAGTATACGAACGTTTTGAAGAGGTAAAACAAAGATACAATTATATTGATTTCGATGACATCTTATTGGAAACATATTATATGTTAGAAAATAATGCTCCTTTACTAACTCAATTACAACAACGTTTTCACTACATTGAAGTAGATGAGTTTCAAGATACATCCTATGCACAATATGAAATTGTAAAATTGTTAGCCACGCCAAGAAATAATTTATTTATCGCAGGTGATGACGACCAGGCGATATACGGCTGGCGAGGAGCAAGTCACCAAATTATTTTATCTTTTCCAAAAGAATTTGATAACACAACAATCATTGCACTAAATACGAATTATCGATCCAATCCCTTTATCGTCGGGCTTGGAAATGAAGTTATAAAATTAAATCAAGAACGTTTTGATAAAGAGCTATACTCTGTTCGTGAGGAAGGTGTACAACCTTTTTATGCAAGACCTGCTACGACTCTTGATGAAGCAAATCAAATTTTGCAGCTTATTCAAGAAAAAGTAGAGAGTGGTGAACGTAACTTTAAAGATTTTTGTTTACTGTATCGCACACATTCTGTAAGTCGTTCGTTACTTGATCAGCTTACCATCCATAAAATCCCGTTTATTAAACACGGAGCGAGCCAATCATTTTATGAACATTCTTTAATTAAGCCTGTATTAGATCATCTACGACTTGTGATTGAGCCGTTTCGACTAGAATCACTTTCAAACATATTACCGACGATGTATATCGGACGTGATGATTGTATTTCATTTATTGAACGTGAACAATGGAAATATGGTGAGGGGCGCTTCCCTTCTCTTCTTCATTTCTTACTATTAAATCCAAGCTTAAAACCTTTTCAAGTGAAAAAGGTAAATGAGCGCATCGATTTTATTAAATTTATAAAAGAATTAGAACCGAAAAAAGCATTAAAAGAAATCATTCATGGTAAAGGAAAATATTTAGAGTACTTGCAAAGTAACGATCGTTCTTCCTTTACAATGCATAAAGACATACAAGAAGAAATGTTGGAAGAATTAATGGAGTCTGCCACTCGTTTCACCGATATTCCAGCTTATTTACAATTTATCGACGAGGCGATTCAAGGTCAAAAAGAAATGGAAGCATTAAAAACAATGCCGCAAAAAGATGCCGTTTCACTTATGTCAATTCATAACGCAAAAGGCCTTGAATTTCCATGTGTCTTTTTACTTGGAGCGAGTGATGGAATCCTGCCCCATACTTCTTCTTTAAAAGATGCAAATGATCGTGTTACGGAAACTTCTGAAGCGTTAGAAGAAGAACGCCGGTTACTGTATGTCGCCATTACACGTGCGAAAGAAGAACTTTACATTTCTTCTCCGCAATTTTTCAGAGGAAAGAAATTAGATATATCTCGTTTTTTATATACTGTGCGAAAAGATTTACCTGAAAAGACATCCACTAAATAAGGATGTCTTTTTTTATATCACGCTATGTACATCCCTCCTATATAAATTCCTTGTTTTTATCGTAAGAATTAACGTAATATCAGCCATATCCCACTCATATTGTAATAGTGTATGTCAGAACTCACGAGAAGGAGTGAACATAATGAGCTGCAATTGTAATGAAGATCATCAACATGAGTGTGATTTCAACTGTGTATCGAATGTCGTTCGTTTTATACATGAACTACAAGAATGTGCAACGACAACATGTGGATCTGGTTGCGAAGTTCCATTTTTAGGTGCACATAACAATGCATCAGTAGCGAATACACGTCCTTTTATTTTATACACAAAAACTGGAGAACCTTTTGAAGCATTTGCACCATCTTCAAGCCTTACTAGTTGCCGTTCTCCCATTTTCCGCGTAGAAAGTATAGATGATGATGACTGTGCTGTATTGCGTGTATTAACTGTAGTTTTAGGTGATGGTACCGCTGTACCACCTGGTGACGACCCAATCTGTACGTTTTTAGCTGTACCAAATGCAAGACTAATATCAACCTCCACTTGCATTACTGTTGATTTAAGTTGCTTCTGCGCTATTCAATGCTTACGTGATGTTTCTATTTAAAACTAAATAATGAGTTAAGCATGGATTGGGTGGCAGATAATTCTGCCACCCAATCCATGCTTAAAGAGTATTCTTATGTAAATTTCTTAAAATTGGGAACTTGTCTAGAACATAGAACCTGTCCTTTTCATTAACTGAAAGTAGAAACAGATAAAGGAGTGAAAAACATGTTCTCTTCTGATTGCGAATTTACTAAAATCGATTGCGAGGCAAAACCAGCTAGTACACTACCTGCCTTTGGTTTTGCTTTCAATGCTTCTGCACCTCAGTTCGCTTCACTATTTACACCACTACTATTACCTAGTGTAAGTCCAAACCCAAATATTACTGTTCCTGTAATCAACGATACAGTAAGTGTCGGAGATGGCATTCGAATTCTACGAGCTGGTATTTATCAAATTAGTTATACATTAACAATTAGTCTTGATAACGTACCTACTGCACCAGAAGCTGGTCGTTTCTTCTTATCATTAAATACACCAGCTAACATTATTCCTGGATCAGGTACAGCAGTTCGTTCTAACGTTATTGGTACTGGTGAAGTAGATGTATCCAGTGGTGTTATTCTTATTAACTTAAATCCTGGTGACTTAATTCAAATTGTGCCAGTTGAGTTAATTGGAACTGTAGACATCCGTGCGGCAGCATTAACAGTTGCACAAATTAGCTAGTAAAAAGCGGTATTTCTAATACAGAAATACCGCTTTTTATACATAATAAAAAACACTCACAGTAGCATGAGTGTTTCATTCTTCATATTGTTTTATTGTGTTCTTCTTTTTCCCGCAATTGCATCCCTTTTTCTTCACAAATCCTTGTTGTTGTAATTGTTCTTGATATGCCTGTTGTTGTGCTTGGTGTTGTTGCTGTATATGATACCACTGCTGCAGGTCATATGAATTCTGCCTTGGATTATTGCTCACAGCAAACATCTCCTCTACTGTCAATTCTGTCTATTTACTATATGAACAACTCTTTATTTCCGTTCCCTCATTCTTTTAAACTCCGCTTTTTCTCGTATTATGAAAATATATTATTCTCCCATAAAATATCCTGTAATTGTTTCAATGATGGCTGCTGCTCCTGCAATAGCTAATAATGCAAGTAACGGTTCCGCAACGATAGGGATCCAATTATATAAGACTAATAAAAAAGCACTAACCCATACACCTGTACACCAATAACAGCTTAATAATTCGCCAATCCACTTTCTTAATCCATTACCTTTCACTTTTGTAAACGTTGATACACTTCCATCCGGCTCCGTAATCTCTAATTCATCAATAAATGGTCTTCGCAAAAAGGCTGTAATTTTATCATAAACAATTAAACGAGTGAGCCTAAAAGCAGCTAACGCAAAAATAAAAAATAAAAGCCAGCTTGTAAACAGCATAATTCCACCTACCCTTATCCTCTTTCGCCTATTTAAAAAAAAAGGTCTTGAGATTGTGACCAAATCTCCTCGACTCCAATATCTTATTAATGTAAATACAAACAAGAAGATAAGGAGTGACATTAATGAGTTGTAACGAAAATAAACACCATGGCTCTTCTCATTGTGTAGTTGACGTTGTAAAATTCATCAATGAATTACAAGATTGTTCTACAACAACATGTGGATCTGGTTGTGAAATCCCATTTTTAGGTGCACACAATACTGCATCAGTAGCAAATACACGCCCTTTTATTTTATACACAAAAACTGGAGAACCTTTTGAAGCATTTGCACCATCTTCAAGCCTTACTAGCTGCCGATCTCCAATTTTCCGTGTGGAAAGTGTAGATGATGATAGCTGTGCTGTGCTACGTGTATTAACTGTAGTATTAGGTGACGGTACTCCGGTACCACCTGGTGACGATCCAATTTGTACGTTTTTAGCTGTACCAAATGCAAGATTAATATCTACAACTACTTGCATTACTGTTGATTTAAGCTGTTTCTGTGCGATTCAATGCTTACGCGACGTTTCTATCGTAAAGTAAACTAAAAAACTATTGGGGTGGTAGAAGCTTTCTACCACCTTTACATATTTAAAAACCGGCCATACTAATCGATTGGATATCATCTATAGACAACCTAATATCTCTCATACTATTTTGCGGCATAATAGATACAATGCCATGACGATACGATATGATCGATCCAACATATGAGACTGTAGCTGTTTTTATTCTGCATCTTACTTTCGGAATGTAATGAGGGCGGTTTAGTAAAAAATGAATTTTTTCATCATTATTCATATCCTTAAATGATTTATTATACGGGACAGTTCTTACTGGTTCTGGTTCTTGCTCTTCTTGTTCTATGTGTTCTTCTTTTTCTTCTTCTATTTTTTCTTCCACTTGCTGCTCTTCTTGTTGTTCTTGTTCTATTACCTCTTCCACAGCACTTCTTACAATATTTTCTTGTCTATTACTTTTCTCTTTTTGATCTTCATTTTCAAAGTTTGTCAGGATAATCCTTTTTATTTTCGGTGCAGCAAGTTCTAAACTTACTTGCGTGATATATAACAACGGTTTTCCAACTGTTGAACTTTTATTTTTATTCTTCACACTCGTCCCTCCCACTTCCATACGTAGCTAAATAAATCGTGTACTATTATAGTTATATTCATCACGTGGTAAGAACTTTCGTTAAAAATCGTTCTTTCTAAGAACAAATAAAAAGGACAATCTCAGCATTTAGAGATTGTCCTTTAAAAATTAATATTATATTTATCCTAGGATATGATACCCTGAATCAACATGAATGTTTTCTCCTGTTACACCGCGTGCTAAATCACTGAATAGGAATACTGCTGTATCGCCAACTTCTTCTTGCGTTGTTGTACGACGAAGTGGTGCGCGCTCCTCAATTTCTCTTAAGATTGAGTTGAAATCGCCTACACCTTTTGCAGATAACGTACGAATTGGTCCTGCAGAAATAGCGTTAACACGAATACCGTGTTGACCTAAATCGTTCGCTAAATATTTCACGCTCGCTTCTAATGAAGCTTTCGCAACACCCATAACGTTATAATTTTTCACAACGCGCTCGCCGCCAAGGTATGTTAATGTTAAAATATTTCCGCCTTCTGTCATTACTTTCTTCGCTTCTCTTGCTACAGCTGTTAAAGAGAATGCGCTAATATTTTGTGCAAGTAAAAATCCATCGCGAGAAGTATCTACAAATTCACCTTTTAAGTCATCGCGATTTGCAAAAGCAATACAATGTGCTACACCGTGAATAGTACCTACTTCTTGTTTAATTGTTTCAAAGCAAGCTGTAAGTTCCTCATCATTCGTTACATCACAAGGTAATACAAGTGATTCTTGTCCTTCTAATGTGTCCGCTAATTCACGAACGTTTCTTTCTAAACGTTCTCCTGCATATGTGAATATTAATTTTGCACCTGCATTATGCAAAGAGCGAGCTATTCCCCATGCAATACTTCTTTGGTTCGCAACGCCCATAACAACAAATGTTTTCCCTTGTAATAGTTCCATGATATATCCTCCCAGAAATACTTATACTTGTTATTAGTACCTGATACTATAATTATAGTACCATAAAACCGCTTAAAGGCAAACAAAAAAGTCATTAACAGAAATTTGTTAATGACTTTTGGTTTCTATAAAAAACCGCTCTAATCCTTCTTCCCAAGACGGCATTTGTGAAAAACCATTTAATCGTAGCATGTTATGTTGAAAAATAGAATATTTGGGCCTCGCAGCCGCAGCCCCGAATTCTTCCGTTGAAACAGGTAATACATTCACTTTCATATTGGCGTACGAAAATATCTTTTGTGCAAATTCAAACCAAGAGCATGAACCACTGTTTGATACGTGGTATGTACCGTATAAAGAAGTATGAATGAGCTTATTAATAACCATATTTAAATCCGCCACATACGTAGGAGAGCCAACTTGATCCGCTACAACGGATATTTCATCTCTTTCTTTTCCTAATCGCATCATCGTTTTCACAAAATTATTTCCATATTTACCATATAGCCACGATGTGCGAACGATAAAATATTTATTATGTAACCCTTTGACGAACTGCTCCCCCGCATACTTAGAGGCCCCATATATATTTATCGGCGCTGGACTATGAAATTCGTCGTATCCATCTGGTCTGGCACCTTGAAATACATAATCAGTACTAATATAAACTAGCTTCGCCCCTACTAATTGTGAAGCAACCGCTACATTTCGAGCTCCGATTGCATTTATTCTATACGCAAAATCCTGTTCTTTCTCCGCATGATCTACTTTCGTATAGGCAGCACAATGAATAATTATATGTGGTTTTATTTCTTGTACCACTTGTTGTATTCGGGATATATTTGTCACATCTAATAACTTTTTATCAAATGGATATATATCATATTCTTCAGAGTCTAACTCTTCAAATAGTTGCTTTCCTAATTGACCGTTTGCTCCTGTTATGATAACCCTCTCTTTCATTTAACATACCCCTTACTAATCTTTTAGTGGTTTCCACCATTCCTTATTCTTTTCATACCATTTCACCGTCTCTTGTAATCCTTGTTCAAACGTGTATTTCGGTTCCCAATCAAATTCATTCTTCATTTTCTCTGCATCAATCGCATAACGACGATCGTGCCCTAAACGATCTGTAACATATTCAATGTCTTTTTTTGTTTTTCCTAAAAGAGTAATAATTTGTTCCACAACTTCTACATTTGTTTTTTCATTATTTCCACCTATATTATATACTTCTCCTACACGTCCCTTATGCAGAACAACATCAATCGCACTGCAATGATCCGTTACATGTAACCAATCTCTTACATTTAAACCATCACCATATAGCGGTAGTTTTTTTCCTTCTAGTGCATTCGTAACCATTAATGGAATTAATTTTTCAGGATACTGGTACGGTCCATAATTGTTAGAACAACGCGTTACTATAACCGGTAATTGATATGTTTTATAGTAAGATAGAGCTATCATGTCCGCGCTCGCCTTACTTGAAGAATATGGACTATTTGGAGCTAACGGTGTTTTCTCTGTAAACTTCCCTGTTTTTCCTAAAGAGCCATACACTTCATCCGTTGACACTTGCACAAGTTTTATATGCGAATATTTTTTAACTAGTTCTAATAAAGTGACCGTTCCAATTACATTTGTATCATAAAAAGGAATCGGATTTTCAATACTACGGTCCACATGTGATTCAGCTGCAAAATTTACAATCACTTGTACGTCTCGCTCTTTTATAACGTGTTCTAATAGCTCTCCATTTTGAATTTCTCCTTTTACAAAAGAGTAATTCGGGTGATCCTGAAGAGATTTTACGTTATTTAAATTCCCACTATATGTTAATGCATCGTAATTAATAATTTTATATGTTTCATAACTTTGTAGCATGTAATGAACGAAATTACTTCCAATAAATCCAGCCCCACCTGTTACTAATATATTCATAAACAACTCTCCTACTTAAAAACTATCTTCATATTCCTCTAGTAATGGTAATATCTGATCCTTATCGGACAATATAGGATCGGTTACTGGCCAAGGAATTGCTAAATCTTTATCTTCCCAAAGTAATCCTGAGTCATGCTCTGCGCTATAATATTCATCTACTTTATACATAACGATAGTATGCGGGACAAGCGTGCAAAATCCATGTGCAAACCCTTTTGGCACTAGTAATTGCCGATGGTTATCTGCACTTAAAATATATCCTTTCCATTGTTTAAATGTCGGTGATTTTTTTCGTAAATCAACGATAACATCATAAATTGCCCCTTGCATAACTTGAATGAGTTTCGTTTGTGCTTTCGGATTTTTTTGAAAGTGTAGTCCCCGAATCGTTCCTGCCTTAGCCGAATAAGATACGTTATCCTGTACAAATGAATACGTTATCCCTAATGTTTCTAGCACCTGCTTATTATAGCTCTCTGAAAAAAAGCCACGATCGTCTCCAAACAACCTCGGTTCTAACAATTTTGCATCGGTAAAATTTGTTTCTACAACTTTCATATTCTCACCTATTCTCCGTTAAACTGTTTCCCAAAATTTATATCCCGTGCTAACGTATTCGCCTTTTGAAGCGAAGCATGAGTTCCCGCATCAGTCCACCAGCCGCTCATTTCATTATAAGTAAGTACCCCTCGCTTTAAATACCAATTATTTATATCTGTAATTTCAAGTTCTCCCCGTGCAGAAGGTTTTAATTCTTTAATATAAGAAAAGACTTTCGAATCATACAAATAAATTCCCGTAACCGCATAAGAACTTTTCGGCTCTTTCGGCTTTTCTTCAATTTCAACTATTTTTCGGTTTTGAATATGTGCTACGCCAAATCTTTCGGGATCTTCTACAGATTGCAATAGCACTTTCGCACCTTCTTTTTGGTTTGCAAACTCTTCAACATACGGAAGAATATCATCTGAAAAAATATTATCCCCTAATATAACTACCATACGATCATTCCCGACGAAATCTTCACAAAGTCCTAACGCCTGTGCGATCCCGCCCGCTTTATCTTGCACACGATACGTAAAGGACACTCCAAATTCATGACCACTCCCTAAAAAGCTAACAACATCCCCCATATGCTCTTTACCTGTAATAATCATAATATCTGTAATATCGCATTGTTTTAGCTTATATACCGCATGATAAATCATCGGATACCGACCAACAGGAAGTAAATGTTTATTCGTTACTTTCGTTATTGGATATAATCTTGATCCAGTACCACCTGCTAAAATAATTCCTTTCACTTTGCATCTCTCCTTTATGATGGAGATAATATATCTTTGTAATGTTCTACAAACACTTTCCGGTACTTCTCATATGTATCCGCATCAAACTCATCCCCGTTGTAGTGAATACACCATAAATTTGCTTGATTTGGGATACCGATTAAATAACCAGCCCTTTGAAACTCTAAAGACTGTGACACATCATAAAAGTGAAACCCTTGAAACAAATCTTCTCGCCACGGAATATCATACTGCGTTGCCATGAATAAACCATCAATTGCCTGAACTGACAAAAATGGTTGATTACCATAAAAAACCTGATCTAAATTTAATAATTGATAATTCCGTCTTCTATACTCAATCACTTTCCCTACTAAATTTTTCCCTTCCCACCATATCCCGTTATTCGGTAAAAACTGAGCCCCAGCGACTCCTATTAAACCAAGCTTTTCATTTTCTTTAAACAGAGATATAAGTGTAGAAAACATGTCTCGATTAATAAGATATGTATCTTGATGTATATACACTTTGTATTTCGCTGGATATGAAAGGGCTCGGTTGTAAGCACTTGCCATACTTTGTGCATCTCGTATCGGAAAAATTTGTACTGTGTAACCTGGGGGAACAAAAATGTTTCTTATTTGGCTCTCACATTGTTTGAAAAGCTCCTCATTATTTACACAAACAACGACTAATATTGTATGATCTTTCATTTTTGTCCCCCCTTTTATTCTTCCTTATTTACATCTGACATATAGTGTTCCACAAATATTTTCCGATACTTTTCATAGTTCGTCATATTCACATCAAAATGATAATGGATACACCAAGCATCGCGCTGTACAGGTACACCGACTGTATATCCTGCTTTTTTAAATTCAAATGATTGGGATACATCATAAAAATCAAATCCGTCAAATAAGTCTTCTCGCCACGGAACATCATATTGTGTCGCCATTAATAAACCATCAATACATTCTACAGGAATAAATGTTTTTGATTCATGATACGGTTGTTCTAAACTTGCCATATAAAACAAATCATTCATATAACCAATGACTTTTCCTACAATTCCACGCCCTTCGTTCCATACGCCAGTCGGAGGAACATATTGCGCTCCAACCATCCCAATCATCCCAAGGTTTTCATGTTCCTCAAATAATTGAAGTAATCCGTATAAAAAAGCCCTATTTATAATAAAAACATCTTGATGTAAATACACTTTATACTTCGCTGGATGCGAAACGGCTTGATTGTATCCACTCGTCATACTTTTCGCATTTCGAATCGGCATAAATTGAACAATATACCCTGGCGGTACTAACAATTGCAATATATGTCGCACGCAGTTTGCATACAATTTCCGATCATTTATGCATGTAACAAATAATATTGTTTTGTCTGCAGCACTCATAATTGTGATTTTTCAGCTTCAATAATATACTGAAATACAACTGTCTCAGCCATGAAGCCACTTCCAAGACGATATTTTTTACAAATTCCATATAACTCCTCAATAAGCGGCTCATACATTTTATGATCAACATATACACGATCTACTTTACTAATTGAATATCCTGCTTTTAAAAACATTCTTAGCATTTCATTAAATGTAAAGAAACGAATATGTGTTTTATCTAATAAACCATATTCTGTATACGTCCAATTTCCAGCAAGTAAGGGAGCTAATACTGAAATATGAGCAACGTTTGGTATACTTGCTAAAATCACACCATTTTGCTTTATATATGGCTTAACCTTTTCAATCACAGCCCACGGATCAAATAAATGCTCTAATACATCCCCAAATAGGACGCAATCAAATTGCCCCTCCTCATAAGGAAGATCTATTTTTTCTATATCCCCTAAAATAACATGATCTAGTCTTTCCTTCGCTTTTTCTGCCGCCTCTGGAAATGCCTCTATTCCTGATACACGTGTACCGTTTTCTTTAATAGCTGCTCCCAATGCACCGCTCGAGCAACCAATATCAAGAACTTCTTTCCATTCCTTTTTTATATGCTTTAATAAATTCGGATTCGCTGCATTATAATAATGCTCGGATTTTTCTTCATATAAAGAACTTTTTTCGCGATTCATTTCACACACTCCTTATGCAAATTGAATTAGAAATATAAATCTCATATGAATTCTATAAAGTGCAGTTTTTGTTCATCCCCCAATGATTATTAGCCCGCAAATAACAGTATAAAATCTTTTATTTATATTGGTTACGTTACTGATACTCTAATATATAACCAATCTATTAGAGTTAGAATAGCGATAAATCATTTCTAAAAAACGAAACCTATTACACTTTATATGGTTTATCAAAAACTCCCCGAAAATATTTACGGTTATATTCAATTGCAGCATTATTCGGAACATAAGAAGCTGCTAATTCATTGTAATAATACGCTTTATCCTGCTCCCCTAACCTGCTATAACAAATACACATTTGTAAATAGGGTAGCCATGTGTAGCTAGCTGGACTATGGAAAGGACTTTCCGTTGCCATTGGTACTTCCGTGGCAAGTTTAAACCAAAATATCGCTTCATTATATTTTTCTTGTTCCATATATATATATCCTATTCTTGTACAATTCTCTCCTCTAGGGACGTCATACCGAAACGACTTCACACAAGATTCGATTGCCTTCTCCCACATTCCTAGCTTTGCATAGCAATCTCCTAACTTACCACATGCATAAATTTTCTCTTCATACCATCCTTCGTCTTGATTAAGAAATGTTTCATATAGAAGAACTGCATCATCATATTTTTGGTTATCCGTAGATTCATTTGCGTAATAAAATAAATCTCTCGGACTTAATTCTTCACCTGCCGCTACAGTATTTTGAAAAATTTTCAAATTACGATTTGTTACTTTTTTTTCTTTTTTATGTGTAATAGCAACATTACTACTAAAAACCTCACCAGAAATAGCTAAATACTCATGAACCTTTCCAAACCATTGAAATTGTTTTTCACGCTTTACAAGTCGATTTCTTTTTGTACAATATAAAGGTTTCCCGTTAGAATCCATTGCAAGATGATAAGGCATCGAAACAGCATCAATTTTAGGATCTAATTCTCTTTTTAAAAGTTTCAATGCTTCTTGAGCATCTTCTAATAAGACATCATCTGCATCTAGCCACAATATATACTCTTGCGTCGCTTTTGAAAAAGAAAAATTTCTTGCTGCTGCAAAATCATCAATCCACTGGAAATCATATATGTTAGAAGTGTATTTCTCTACGATTTCTTTCGTTCGATCGACGGAACCTGTATCAACTACTATAATTTCATCCACAATTTTTTCAACTGTTTCTAAACAACGGGCTATTGTCTCCTCCTCATCTCGAACAATCATACATAAACTAATTGTAATTCCTTGCTTGTTCAACATAATCACCCTCTTCCAAATCAATCATATGTTATACATATACTAAACTTTCCATTTTTTTAAATTGTTCAAGTAGTTTAAGATTTCTTTTCAATAATTCAAATGTCCGTGTCATTTTCTTTCGGTTTTGCATCTACTATATAATGAACGCTTTATGGAGGTGAATTTATGTCAAATAATAATTATTCAAATGGATTAAATCCCGATGAATCTTTATCAGCTAGTGCATTTGACCCTAATCTTGTAGGACCTACATTACCACCGATACCACCGTTTACCCTTCCGACTGGGCCGACCGGGCCGACTGGACCTACGGGACCTACGGGGCCGACTGTACCTACCGGGCCAACTGGACCGACTGGGCCAACTGGACCTACAGGACCTACAGGACCTACAGGGCCGACTGGTGGCACTGGGACTACTGGACCTACGGGGCCGACTGGTGGCACTGGGACTACTGGACCTACGGGGCCGACTGGTGACACTGGGGCTACTGGACCTACGGGGCCGACTGGTGGCACTGGGACTACTGGACCTACGGGGCCGACTGGTGACACTGGGGCTACTGGACCTACAGGGCCGACTGGTGACACTGGGGCTACTGGACCTACGGGGCCGACTGGGGCTACTGGACCGACTGGACCATCTGGACTAGGGCTTCCAGCAGGATTGTATGCATTTAACTCCGCTGGGATTTCTTTGGATATTGGACTTAATGCTCCAGTACCATTTAATACTGTTGGATCTCAGTTTGGTACAGCAATTTCTCAATTAGATCCTGATACTTTCGTAATTAGTCAAACTGGATTCTATAAAATTACCGTTATCGTATACACTGCAGCAGTAAGTCTATTAGGAGGACTTACAATCCAAGTAAATGGGGTATCTGTTCCAGGTACTGGGGCCACTTTAATCTCAGTTGGAGCACCTATCGTTGTTCAAGCAATTACGCAAATTACGACAACTCCATCATTAATTGAAGTAATCGTTACAGGGCTTGGGCTATCATTAGCTGTTGGTACAAATGCATCTATTATTATTGAAAAAATCGCTTAATTTTTTACTTAGCAGTAAAACTGATATCAGTTTTACTGCTTTTTCAATTTCAAATTCAATCATGAAACATTCGCTATCTACATAATCATATTGTTGTATGACATTTTGCAGGAGGCACAAATATGGAAAGTAAATCTGCTGTTCAGCTTTATCTCGAATTGCTAAAGAAGACCATTTTATTTGAAATATGGTTAGAATATGAGGCATACTTACCCGCATCTCTACATATTTCAAAAGAACTAGAATTCGAGCCAGTTACAGTCCCCCTCCCTTTATTCATTAAGCAATATGCTGAAAACCATAACTTAAAAATTGTAAAACCAAATGTTTCAAAAAGTGAACGCCATGATGGAATGGATTGGCCAAGAGCAGCACATAGCATGATCGGTCGAGAACGTATGAACCAATTACAAGAGGCGATGGAAACCGTTGTTCGTGAAAATATAGAGGGAGATTTTATTGAAACAGGTGTATGGCGCGGAGGATCGTGCATTTTTATGAATGGTTTTTTACAAGCAAACAACATTACGAATCGTAATGTGTGGGTCGCTGATTCATTTGAAGGTTTGCCAGCACCGAATCTAGAACAATATCCAAAAGATTACGGTGATTATTTGCACACATTCGATTACTTACGCGTCTCTTTAGAACAAGTACAAGAGAATTTCAAAAAATATGATTTACTAAATGATCAAGTGAAATTTTTAAAAGGCTGGTTTAAAGATACTTTACCAACAGCACCAATTGAAAAAATAGCAATTGCACGGCTTGATGGTGATATGTACGAATCCACAATGGATGGTCTCGTGAACTTATATGATAAAGTTTCTAAAGGTGGCTATATAATTATCGATGACTACGGGCTACCGCCATGCGCTGAGGCTGTGACAGACTTTAGAAACCAACGAAATTTAAAAGCCCCTATTACTAAAATTGATGTATTTGGCGTTTATTGGAGAAAAGAATAAAAAAGATTTAATCTATAGGAGATTTCATTTTCACTCATCCTTCTCTCACTTCTAATCCAATTAAGTATTCTTTTTCGGAATCTCCTTACATATAACAATTGTTTTCCTGTGTTCTCTCAATACAAATTGAAAATTTTATTAATAGATTTACTGCATCTTCTCATACAAGAAAGGGGTATACTCATGAGTGAACTTAACAAAGAAATGACTTTACTCCCCCCTCCTGAACTCGTCCAATATGTAGGTGGCGACTTCAAAAAAGTTGGAAAAGAGTTCCTAAAGCATTTTATTCAAATTGGCGCTTTAAAACCAAATGAAAAAGTATTAGATGTAGGCTGCGGCGTCGGTCGAATGGCTGTACCATTATTGAATTACTTACATGATGATGGAGCGTATTATGGATTTGATTTGTTTAAAGATGGAATTACTTGGTGTCAAAATAACATTTCAACTATGCGTAATAATTTTCACTTTGAACATGTTGACATATACAATCAATTCTATAATCCAGAAGGAAAAGAAGATGCCTCTCAATATCGTTTCCCCTATGAAGACGGGACATTCGATTTTATCTTTTTAACTTCTGTATTTACGCATCTTCTCCCAAAAGAATTAGAACATTACGTATCTGAAATTGTACGTGTATTAAAAAAAGACGGGAGATGTTTCATTACATTCTTTCTTATAAATCCTGAATCGTCCTATTATTTAAATGCAGGACAAAGTACATTAGGTTTTTATCATCGAATCGAAAATTGCTACGTTGTAAATAAAGATATTCCGAATTTCGCAGTTGCTTATCCTGAGACAGATATTTGCAATCTATTGAATAAGTACGGCCTAGAAATAATCAATAAGCCGCATTACGGTTTATGGTGCGGCAGACATGAATATACAAGTTACCAAGATATTGTTCTTACAAAAAAAAGCTTCTGAAAGGAAGTTATGTATGATGAATGAAAAAAATCCACCTCTCGTTTCCATCCTTATTCCCACTTATAATCGGCCTCATTATTTCAAAATTGCTCTAGAAAGTGCATTGGCACAAACTTATTCTAATATTGAAATCATCATCGGAGATGATAGTACAAATGATGAAACAGCAACTTTAATACGCGAACAATACTTACCAAATTATAAAAATATAACATACATTCGAAATATCCCTACTCTAGGACAATTTCACAATGACCTTATGCTCATAGAAAAATCAAATGGTGAGTATATAAATTTTTTAATGGACGATGACGTGTTTTATAAGCATAAAATACAAAAAATGATGACCTATTTTGAGCAAGATCCCAATAAAAATCTTGCTCTTGTTACTTCTTATCGAGTACGCATTGATGATCATGGAAATCTAATAGGTGATTCCCATCCAACACAAAGGTTATATAGTGAAGACACCCCATTAAACGGGATATTTTTAGGTAATTGGATGTTAAAGGGTGGACACAACATTATCGGTGAGCCTACAACTACTTTGTTCCGAAAGGAATTGCTCACTGAACCTTTTGGCACCCTTAAAGAGCGACAATATTCTTGTAGTGTTGATATGGCCTCATGGATTTCTTTACTTTCTAAAGGAAATGCAATATACATTTCTGAGCCTTTAAGTCAATTTCGCTACCATGCTGGACAACAAATACACAATAAGCTCCTTCAAGGTTGTGAAGATTTCACACACCTCGTTATAACAGCAAAAGAATATGGCTTTTTACAAAATACTACAGACTATAGAGCAGCTCTACTTAGTGCTTACCAATGGTGTAAAAGTTCCTTAAAATACTATCTTCATCAACTAGATATTTTTCCTGACGCACATGTACGTCTTTCCCATTGTTTGGATATAATTATTAAAGAGTTAAACAATTAAACTACTCTGCAAAATTAAAAGTGTATGGACTATATGTGAATCATTCGTATAGTTCATACATTCTTTCTCATACTATAAAGTGAAACTTTAATCAGCTCTCACCAATCGGGCTTTTACGGGCAGTTGATCCCCCACCTAACTTCTTCGCTTTCGCTGAATTTTGAGGTAGGGGTCTTACTGCCCATTAATGCGGGATAAAATCCATTACTATAAAGAGCAGTAGAAAGGAATACCTACATTGAAAGATCCAAATTCTCAATATCAAATAGACTACGTATTACTATTTATTTTATTTGCCATTGGGATTGTTAGTTGTTGTGCTATTGCAAGTGCGCAAGCCTCTTTACCGCCATTTTTACAAAACGTCAATTTTGTACTAAAGCAAATCCAATGGTATTTCATTGGATTTATAGCCATTGGTGTTATTATGATTCTCGACTTCGATCGTTATCAAAAAATTGCTTGGTATTTGTACAGCTTTGCAATGGTACTACTTATTGGACTAGAACTTCAAGTACCAGGTGCCGTTACAATTAAAGGCGCTACCGCTTGGTACAGGCTCCCAGGCATCGGAAATTTTCAGCCTTCTGAAATTATGAAATTATTTTTAATTATCGTCATTGGACGAATTATAGCAAACCATAATGAGAAATATTTTTCCCAAACAATACATGACGATTTTTTACTACTTGGAAAAATATTTGCAACAAGTTTGCCACCACTACTACTCATCGCAAAGGAACCAGATTTAGGAAATACAATGGTCATTTCAGCGATGCTTGCAGCAATGATACTAGTTTCTGGCATACGATGGCGTTTTATTTTCGGATTAGTTTCAGCTACTTTCGTTGCTGGAACTACATTAATATATATTTTTTTTACTCACACAGATTTCTTTAAAGCACACATTTTAAAAGAATATCAATTAAATCGCTTCTACGGATGGTTAGCACCTTACAAATATGATGCACAAGGCTATCAATTAAGACAAGCATTCTTAGCGACTGGATCCGGAGAAATGCAAGGAAAAGGGTGGGAAAATGGACAAGTATATTTTCCAGAACCACATACAGATTTTATTTTCACTAATGTCGCTGAACAATTTGGATTTCTAGGCGCAAGTGTCATTATTTCTCTTTTTTTCTTACTCATTTTTCGAATGATTCATATTGCTTTAGAAAGTAATGACCCTTTCGGTAGTTACATTTGCGCTGGTACAATCGGAATGTTTACTTTCCAAGTATTCCAAAATATCGGGATGACAATCGGATTACTTCCCATTACAGGGATAACATTACCTCTTATGAGCTACGGAGGAAGTTCACTGCTTACATACATGATTGCGATTGGGTTCATTTTAAATGTTCGCTCAAGAACGAAAATCTTTATGTTTAAATGAACAACACAAAAACGCTATATTTTTATCTCTATCCTTTTTTAGATATACTAATGAAAAATACGATGGAGGTTTAAATATGAAATATGACATTATAGGAGATATTCATGGATGCTTCCAAGAGTTTCAAAATTTAACAGAGAAGCTAGGATATAACTGGAGTAGCGGTCTACCGGTTCACCCTGACCAACGTAAACTTGCATTCGTTGGCGATATTACAGACCGTGGTCCTCATTCATTACGTATGATTGAAATTGTATGGGAACTTGTCATACATAAAAAAGAAGCTTATTACGCTCCTGGAAATCACTGTAATAAACTATATCGATTTTTCCTTGGGCGTAATGTAACAGTCGCTCACGGACTTGAAACAACTGTTGCTGAATATGAGGCACTTCCTCCTAATAAGCAAAACATTATAAAAGAAAAGTTTATCACTCTTTATGAACAATCACCGCTCTACCACATACTAGATGAAAAAAGAGTAATCGTATGTCACGCTGGGATTCGGCAAGATTACATAGGAAGACGAGATAAAAAAGTACAAACCTTTGTATTATATGGCGATATTACAGGAGAAAAGCATGCCGATGGCTCACCTGTCCGTCGCGATTGGGCGCAAGAATACAAGGGGCAAGCTTGGATTGTATATGGACATACACCAGTAGCAGAACCTCGATTCGTCAATCAGACAGTCAATATTGATACTGGTGCTGTATTTGGTGGCAAATTAACCGGATTACGTTATCCTGAAATGGAGACTATCTCTGTCCCTTCTTCTTTACCTTTTGTCGCTGAGAAATTCCGTCCAATTTCATAACTACCTTACTTAGCATTATTTAGGCAGATCTCATATAAAACTAGGTAAAGTAATTAAAAAAAGATGCAATAAAGTGCATCTTTTTTTAATTACACTACATATAATGTCGCAGGAGGTGACAGAATGAAGAAAAAATCTTCTAAACAAAAAAGAAAATTTCCCCCTTTATATCTGCCCATGTACGGAATTAACAACTGGTGTAGTATTCGGGCTGCAGCGATAGAAGCACTGGAAGAACAAGAGTCATCAAAAAAAAGCAAAGTAAAACCAACATATGTCTCTTTAGAAAATGCTGTGATGAGCCGCATAATCGATCGCAGAAAAATAAAGATGCAACAAAAAAATAAACAGCTTTCAAATCAAGATGAACAGGTAATACATTCTAATCAAGCAGAAGAAAAGACGGAAGAAAATATTTCTGTAGCAATAAATAAAAAAGTGGAACCAGAAATTCCAGCTGCTATTATAAACAAAGTAAAAAAAATAAAAGAGGCATTGGCTTCATCGAATGATATACAACCTGAAAAACCCCTCATAATTGAGACACCTACATCTGAAAATACAAAAGTTAAAAGGGGCGGCCGATATGCATATGCGGAGGGGCTTCACTCTCATGCGGAGGGTATGGCAGCACATGCGGAAGGCTTATTAACACACGCAAAAGGTTCTTTCTCTCATGCAGAAGGATCAAACTCAAAAGCAACTGGACATAGTTCGCATAGTGAGGGAAGTGAAACGACAGCAGGCGGGGCTTATTCTCATGCGGAGGGTAAACAGACAATTGCTTTAGGCGAAGCAGCACACGCAGAAGGAACCGCAACTATCGCTAACGGACCCTCTTCTCATGCGGAAGGTCATCATACATCAACAGCTCATTTTGCAGGTAGCCATATTATGGGGCGCTTCGGCACTGCAGAAGAAGCTTATTCTTGGTTTATTGCAAATGGTGTAAGCGACACCGACCATAATATCGGGGCTAAATGGCTTGCCCATAATGGAGAAATGTACATTGAGGGTGCGTCTTACAATGCAAGCGGAACGGATTTTGCACAAATGTTTGAAACCGAAGGTCATAAACCTATTGATGTCGGTTATTTCGTTACATTTAGTAGCGAAGAAAAAATTCGGATAGCTACTTCACACGATTCGTTCATTTTAGGAATATCTAGTGCAACCCCTGCCCTTATAGGAAATAGCGGGGCTTTAAGTTGGCAAAAACGTTATAAAACAGATAACTTTGGAAAACGCCAATATGTATGGACGGAAACCGAAGAAATACAACCTCTTTTAAATACAGAATGGGATCCAACTTGCAAATATGTAGCAAGAAAAGATCGCGCCGAGTGGCTTCCTGTCGGATTAATTGGACAAATGTTAGTACGTGATGACGGCACTTGCGAAGCACATGGATATTGTCGTCCAAATGACAATGGCATTGCTACAAAAGCCGAAAGTGGATTTTTCGTTATAAAGCGTACGGGTGAAAACCAAATTTTAATATTATTCCGCTAAGAAAAAAGGGAACAAAATTCTTTATAATATAAGAATTTTGTCCCCTTTTTAAGTATGCCGCAACACTTCTTGCATATCGCTTGGAAGCTTTATAGTGAAAGACATCTCTTTCTCTAAAATAGGATGATAAAACGTCAAAGATTTACTATGAAGTGCTTGCCGTTTCATTTCATCCCTTCTCCCTCCATATAAGCTATCACCAAGTAACGGATGTCCTATATGAGCCATATGCACACGAATTTGATGCGTTCTTCCTGTCTCAAGCTCAAGCGCTACATGTGTCTTATGATATGTACTATCAATTACCTTAAAATGAGTAACTGCCCTTTGTCCATCCTCACAAACCGTTCGCTCAATAATGCTATCAGATTTTCGACCAATTGGTGCATCAATCATTCCTTCTCGTTCTACAATCTTTCCGTGAACAATTGCTTCATACGTTCGTTTCACAGCTTTTTGTTGATGCTGCTTCGATAAAAGATGATGCACGAAACGATTTTTTGCAATAAGCATAAGCCCCGAAGTATCACGATCTAAACGTGTTACGATGTGCACTGTACTTGCAAGGTGCTGCTTATCATAATGATATAAAAGCGCATTGGCAACACTCCTTGTCGGATGTTCTCTAGACGGAATCGTTGACATGTTCGCCTCTTTATTAATGATAAGAACCGCGTCATCTTCATATACAATGCTTAAAGGGATATCTTCTGCCATCATCCCTTCACTTCTTTCCTCAACTGGAAAAAAGACACGTAATTCTTCACCAGCACGCAACTGATGACGAACACTCGCATGTTGACCATTTACTTCAATTGCCCCGCCGTGAAACTTTATATCCGTTAAAGCGGCTTTAGAAATGCCTTTCGTTTTCAAAAATTCCCTAACTAAAGTTCCCTCTTCAGCCGGCCCTATATCCCATTTCAATGTAAATCTGTTCAAATATATAACCCTTTCTATTTATCTGCAACAAACGAGTCACGAACTCGTTTCCAGAACGGGAATGGACGGAAACGAACAAATCGTACTTTCTCGTTTGCGACGCGATACTGGATTGATTTCACATCTTGATGAACCATCGTTAAATGATCCACTGTAATTTGTAAGTTCATTCCTGCAGCTGGCTTTAACACACATGTATGATGCTTCGGCAATACGAGCGGCGATCCTACAGTACGAAATACACGATTGTTAATGGACGCCATTTCTGCAATTTGTATCGCTTCAATAGATGGGTGAATAATCGCTCCGCCAAGCGCTTTATTATACGCGGTACTTCCTGAAGGAGTAGAGATACAAAGGCCGTCTCCGCGGAATGTTTCAAAATATTCTCCGCGTATTTCTACTTCTGTTACTAATGTACCTTCTGCACTTTTTACAGTCGCCTCATTCATCGCTAAATACTGTGACTCTTTACTTCCATTCACATAGCGAATAATAACTTCTAAAAGCGGATATTCCACCACTTGGAATGGTGTTTTCGCAATTGCAATTACTAATTTCTCTACTTCTGTCGGTAACCAATCTGCATAGAAACCTAGATGTCCTGTATGTACACCAACAAATGCCGTTTCAGCCAATCGATCATAATAACGATGAAATGCATATAAAAGCGTTCCATCTCCCCCAACAGAAATTACAATATCGGGTTCCTTTTCATCCATTATAAATCCGAAATCTAGCAAGTATTCTTTCATCGTGCTTGCCAGTGCATCTGATGATTGATCTCCCTTTGACATAATTGTAAATTTCATCGCACAACACCCTTTAGTTTATGATTCGGAATCTTTCGTTTCTTGCTTTCTTGAAAAAGCTTTCTGCGCTTCTTGAATTTCAAGACGGATAGAAGACATTTCTTCATCTAATAAAAATGCTGCTTCTGCTGCGCGTTGCAAGCGTATTTTAATATCTTCAGGAAAACGTCCACTATATTTATAATTTAAAGAATGCTCAATTGTTGCCCAAAAATTCATTGCTAGCGTGCGTATTTGGATTTCTACCAATACTTTTTGTTCACCCTGAATCGTTTGGACTGGGTAACTAATGACAACGTGATAAGAACGATAACCGCTATCTTTCTTCTGCGTGACATAATCACGTTCTTCCACGATTTCAAAGTCATTTCGTTTGCGAAGATATTCTACAACAGGCTTAATCTCATCAACAAATTGACACATCATTCGAAGGCCCGCGATATCTTGCATATCTTCTCTCAGCCGGTTCAGCGGTACATTTCTCTTCTCCGCTTTATCAATAATACTTGGAACCGACTTTACCCTTCCTGTTACAAACTCAATTGGAGAATGCTCTGTTAACATTGTAAATTGAGTACGCATTCCTTTTAGTTTCACTTTCAGCTCTGCCACCGCTTGGTAGTAAGGTGCTAAAAATTCTTCCCAATTTCGATTCATTTCAACCACCACCAAAATCAATCCATTTGCTTATAGAAATACTTTTTCTACAGCAGTTACTAGTTCTTCTCCGTAATTTGCATTACCTTCAATATTTTCAACTAAATATTCTACTTCTTCTTTTAATCCTTCTAATTCCATTTCAATTTCATTCACACGAACGAACATAACCACATCGTTATTCATCGCTTCATGCATTGCTTCCCAGCATGTGTGCGGAATACTTACATAAATGAAAGATGATTCGTTTTCTAAGATATATAAAAATGATAAATTGTCTGAGTCTACAAGTACATGATTACGTGCACTTAACTCCTTTACCTCTATTTCACTATTTTCCGCACAAAAAATAAGAGCATTCTCTCTCTTTTCTACGCTCTTAACTTGGATTTTATTTTGCATGCTCTAACTCCTCCATCTCAACTTCCTGTCTTACTTAACAGTATTATTGTATCATAACATGGACGCAAACAAATAAAACATTGAACCAAATTTATGAAAAAGCGATAATGTGTAAAGAATTATTTTTCAAAAGGAGATTATACAATGACACAAGAAATTGAAATTGAATTCAAAAATATCGTTACAAAAGAAGAATTCGATACATTATGTAAATCGTTTTCTATTGAAGCATTTACAAAACAAGTGAATCACTACTTTGAAACACCTGACTTCTCGTTAAAAGAAGCTGGCTCTGCACTTCGTATTCGTCATAAAGGAGAAACTTATACGTTAACGTTGAAACAACCTGCAGAAATCGGTTTATTAGAAACGCATCAAGTCGTAACAGAAGATGAAGCAAAAATGATGATGGAAACAAACACAATCATTCAAGGAGCAGTAGTAGATCAATTACACAAATTACAAATTCCTGTTTCTGCTTTAACATATATGGGTAGTTTAACAACAGAAAGAGCAGAAACATTATTTAAAGGCGGAACGCTTGTCTTTGATCATAGTTTCTATTACAATCACGATGATTATGAAATTGAATTTGAAGTGCAAGATGAAGAAACAGGAAAAGCTACATTTATTGATTTATTAACGCAACATAACATACCTGTTCGCCATACAAATAACAAAGTAAAACGCTTTTTCCTTGCCAAACAAAACAAAGCACGCTAAAGTGAAAATTCCACTAGTGAATATGTTTCACTAGTGGATACATCTCACTAAAAAAGGTTACACCCGTAGAATAAGCAAAGAATCTTTGAGAAGGCTGTTTATTTGCCCTCTCGAACATTCCATTGCTACAATAGATATACATTTCATGGAAAAAGGAGTTTATAAAGGATGAGCAAGCAACCGATGACACCATTTGAAGCAATTGGCGGTGAACAATGCATTGCAATATTAGTAGATACATTTTATTCCTATGTCAGTAAACACCCTGACTTATCTCCCATCTTCCCGGAAGATTTAACAGAAACCGCTAGGAAGCAGAAGCAATTTTTAACCCAATATTTAGGTGGTCCTAATTTGTACACTGAAGAACATGGTCATCCTATGTTAAGAGCACGCCATCTCCCGTTTGAGATTACCCCAAAACGAGCAGAGGCTTGGCTATCATGTATGGAGCAAGCAATGGATGATACTGGAGTGCATGGTCATATAAGAGAGTTTGTTTTTGAACGTTTAGCATTAACCGCTCAGCATATGGTTAATACTCCAAACGAAACAGGTGAAGTGTAATGGATAAGCAGGAAGCAAAGCATATAAATATGCCATCTCCTTCCGCATGCGAGCATAAGTCTGTAGAAGCATATTTATTTATTGATCCACTTTGTAAAGATTGCTGGGAAATTGAGCCTTTTATTATTAAACTATGGCTTGAATACGGGAAATACTTCTCTATTCGTCATATCGTAACAGGGAAAGTGGATGGAACGAACGCTTCCTCACACAAATGGAATAAACCTGCTAATATTCGATTTGTGTGGGAAAAGACAACCAGTTTACAAGGTTTTTCATGTGATGGAAAGGTACATATGCAAGAAGCATCGTCAACACCATATTTAGTTTCGATGGCAATTAAGGCAGCGGAGTTGCAAGGCCGAAAAGCAGGTTCGAAGTTTTTGCGAAAACTCCAAGAATACATTTTCCTTGAAAATGTATCAAACCCTGATTGCGAACTATTACTTGCATGTGCGAGAGATAGCAATATTGATGTAGAAGAATTTAAAAAAGATCTACATTCTGCTAGTGCAAAAAAAGCTTTCCAATGTGACTTGAAATTCACAAATGAAATGCATATTACAGAAATACCTTCCCTCGTCTTTTTTCATGCGAACTCAGATGAAGAAGGTATTAAAATCGCTGGAAATTATTCCTACGATGTATACGTACAATTATTGAAAGAACTTGTAAAATGTGAAATTGAGCCAGAACCATTACCACCTTTAGAAGTGCTACTAGAAGCAACACAATTTATATCTTCAAAAGAAGTAGCATTTATTTATGACTGTCCGCAACAAGAAATTGAACGCGAACTAAAAAAATTACAACTGAAACGAAAAGTACAAATGATAGAAGTAAAATGCGAACGTTATTGGAAATGGATAGCAAAAGAAAAAGACCTGGTGTAAACACCAGGTCTTCTTCTTTACGGCTTATAAAAATATTAAAGGGGATGGGAGAAATTTTCACGTTCAAACAAAGGGGTATATGTTTGTATGTGAATTCGTTCACGCTTATTATATTACAAGATTCGACGTCAGATGACAACCCCTTTTGTCGAATTTCACACTTTTGTCACATTCTAAACGTTTTCATTTTTGAATAAGCTATAAAAAAGGTCATTTAGGGGGTTTATTTATGAAAAAATCTTATATTGCTCTTCTCTTTCTAGCTGTCATCGTTTCTTTTTTCTTGTACATCCTCTCTCTACTACAAGCTTTTCCTAAAATTATTGCCTTACCTCTTTTATTCGGAATCATCGTTATCACACTCTCTTATTTCAATTATAAAAAACGATTCAAAGGGTTTTAATTTCAAAAATCAGCCGTAAAGCTATCCTTTCAGTTAGAAAAAACAAAAAAATCCACCTTTCTCTTCAACAAATATCGACATTAAATCTATTCAACAAAAAAGACGAGGATACAATCCCTCGTCTTTTTTCATTACTTTTCTTCAAATAATAATGCTTCTAATTCATTTAATTTCTCTTCAAATACTTGTAGCGCCTCTTTTACTGGTTCAGGAGATGCCATATCTACTCCTGCTTTTTTCAGCACTTCAATTGGATAATCAGAGCTTCCTGCTTTTAAGAACTCGTTAATATAACGTTCTACTGCTGGTTGTCCTTCTTCTAAAATCTGTTTAGACAGAGCTGTCGCTGCACTAAATCCTGTTGCGTATTGATATACGTAATAGTTGTAGTAGAAGTGTGGAATACGAGACCATTCTAAACCAATCTCTTCGTCGATTACTAAAGCGTCACCGAAATATTTCTTATTTAAATCGTAGTAAATTTCCGTTAGCATGTCTGGCGTGACAGCATGTCCTTCTTGTACTTTCTTATGAATAATATGTTCAAACTCTGCAAACATCGTTTGACGGAATACAGTACCACGGAACCCTTCTAAATAATGATTTAATAAATATAGACGCTCTTTCTTATCTTCTGTCGTTTTTAATAAATAATCATTTAAAAGCGCTTCATTACAAGTAGATGCCACTTCTGCTACGAAGATGGAATAATCACCATATACGTGCGGTTGTGTTTTTCTTGTATAGTAACTATGCACCGAATGACCAAACTCATGAGCAAGTGTAAATAAATTATTTACATTATCATGCCAGTTCATTAAAATATACGGATTTGTTCCATATGCACCAGATGAATATGCCCCGCTTCGTTTTCCTTTATTCTCATACACATCTACCCAGCGATTTTCATATGCCTCTTTCAAAATGTCAACATATTCATCACCAAGTACGTTTAAAGATTTTAATAAAAGGTCTTGCGCTTCTTCGTATTTCACATTCATTTTCACTTCTGGTACAAGTGGTGTATATAAATCATACATATGAAGCTCATCAAGTCCTAGTGCACGCTTACGAATATCGATGTAACGGTGTAATAAATGTAAGTTGTCATTTACTGTTTCAACGAGTTGATCGTATACTGCTTCCGGAATATTATTATTGCTCAATGCAGCTTGGCGAGCAGAATCATATTTACGAACACGCGCATTGAAATTATTACGTTTTACTGCTCCACTTAACGTACTTGCGAATGTGTTTTTAAATTTTCCGTACGTTTCATATACAGCTTTAAATGCATCTTTGCGAACACGAGGATCATCACTTTCTAAAAACTGAATGTAACGGCCATGTGTAATTTCTATTTCTTCTCCGTCTTCCCCTTTAATAGATGGGAATTTTAAATCCGCGTTATTCAACATACCGAATGTATTGCTTGATGAACTCATTACTTCAGACGCTTCCGCTAATAAAGCTTCCTCAGCTTCTGATAATACGTGCGGGCGTTGACGTGTAATTTCTTCTAATGCATGTTCATATACACTTAAATCTCTATTTTCCTTCAAGAATGTTTGCAGTGTATCTTCTGAAATCGATAAAATTTCAGGAACAATATACGCTGTGCTACTAGATACTTGTGAATATAAATTTGTTGCGCGATCATTTAATGCTTGATATACAGAGTTTGTTGTATCTTGATCGTAACGCATATGAGCATATGTATATAACTTACCTAATCGCATTGATATTTCATCTTCATATTGCAATGCCTCAAGTAAATTGTCCGCAGAGTCACCAAGTTTCCCTTTAAATTCAGTTAACTTCGGCAATAGCTCTTTAATAGCTTGAAATTCTTTTTCCCATTCTGCATCCGTTTGGAAAATATCTTCTAATCGCCACGTACTTGCTTCTTCAATCTCGTTGCGATCTGGTAATGCTTTCGCTTTGTTTTGTTCAGACATTCTTTAAGCCCTCCTTTAAATATCTCTACTTAAGTACAATTCGTTTTTTTCTTATGTAATTCCTTCACAATCATTCTTTATTATATCCCCTTTTCCTCCTCTCATGTTAAAATTTGCCTCAAATAAAGATAGCGCATGTATTAAGCAAATCTCATCATGTTTCATAATCTCCTCCTCTGTTTTTAACATCATGACATCCCTTATTTTCCGGTACGTATAAGTTCCCACTTTACGCAAAACACCTATATAGCATAAAAATTTCATATATTCAGTAACTGCCACTTTCCATATATGCTTTGAAAAGTACGGAAGTATCCGCCTTTTCGTATACCTTTTTACATAACTACACACGTATTGAAGAGAAATACACTCTCCCACTGCAAGCTCCCCTATACACTTCATATAGAGAAAAGCTTGCCATATAAATGGGTTTGTTTGAAAAGCAAATCCAGAAGGGAGTGGAACACCAATTTCAGAAGGAAAGCTCGCTGGGGTACATTTAAATTGATATAAGAGGCGTAATAATGACTTATAATTATAATTCCAAATCGGCAGGGCATTTTTGCGGAAGTAGTTCTTTCTCTTCTTCCACTCTTCACCCAATCTTTCTTTCCCGAAAGGAACGGGAGAAAAAAGCATTTCAAAAGTAGTCGTATCAGTTGGTAAATATATAGTATGTGAGAAAAAGACATTTGTAGAAAAGGGAGTGACAAATGCACATTTCATAAATGATTTTTGTTTCGGACAGAAGAAAATAAGAAGTGGCTGAGGATAAGATTGTAAGGAGAAAGCCATAAGTGAGGAAAATTTCATCCAATATGCAGATTGCTTTTTCAATTGATTTCCACCAACGATCCAAATGACCTGTATACCAGCTTGCCAATACGAATATGTTCTTTTGTACAGCTGCTCTATAGCGAGGTTTGCACATTGGTATTCAATTGCAATTTTTCTGCCCGCCCTCTCTACAAAAACATCTGGTCGTTGCTTAATTTCTGGAAGGTAGTACTCTATATCCACCTGAAAGTTTTGACGCTTGAACCATCTATATAACAATTCTTTACCATGCATATGATACGTTGATTCCGCTTCATAAAAGGCAAGACATGAATCCACTTTTTTATGAGCAAAATGCCAACTTTTTTGTTTCCCTAATTTCATTTGCACTTCCTTTCCACAAGCTACACAAAAGAATCGTTCTTGTTGACGCATACGGCGCAAAAGCTTTTCATTACAATTATAGAGTAAATGAATTTTCTCTCCGTTTTCTCTTTTAGCGATAAATATCGTAATCACACCCTTTCAGCTCCTTATATTCTACAATTTGTTACAAATTCCTTTTAAAAAAGAGATGTCCCAATTTCGGACATCTCTTTTTATAATAAAGGTGATAATAAGCGGTATGTTGATTCAACAATTCGTCTATGAAGACGTCTTTTATGAAAATGATCAACATGAATTTCACTTGATTCTTCTAAATCATCTTTAAAGTCTTGAACAAGTTTTCGAATGCTATCTGTATCATATAAAAAGGCATTTACTTCAAAATTCAAATGAAAACTTCTCATATCCATATTAGCTGTCCCAATTGAAGCTAAATCAGAATCGACGATGACAACTTTACTATGAAGAAAACCTTTTTCATATTCATATATCTTTACACCTGCATCTAAAAGCTCTGGGAAGTAAGATCTCGATGCGTAAAAGACAGTACGCTTATCCGGTTTACTCGGCATTAATAAACGAACATCAATACCAGCAAGTGCAGCAACCTTTAATGCGGATAAAATATCATCATCCGGAATAAAATACGGCGTTGCAATCCAAATGGATTTCCGAGCAGAAGCAATCATGGCAAAATATAAATGCTTAATCGTTTCCCATTTATTATCAGGCCCACCTGCAACAAGCTGCACGCCTCCCCAATGCTCCCCCTCAACTGCTTTCGCTTGTAAATATTCAGGGGCTAGCACAGCCTCACCAGTCATATAAAACCAATCTTGAAGGAAAATAAGCTGCAAACTTTGTACAGCTTCACCACGCAAATATAAATGTGTGTCTCGCCAAAAGCCGAAGTACTTATCCTTCCCTAAATATTCATCACCAATATTTAATCCACCTACAAAGCCTTCATTTCCATCAATAATAACGATTTTTCGATGATTTCGATAATTAATTTTATCGTTTAAAATCGGAAAGCGTACAGGGAAGAACGGAATCATTTCGACTCCTGCATCGTTTAATTCTTCAATATACGATTTTGATAATTTAAAACTTCCAACCGCATCATACAAAAAACGAACGACTACGCCCTCTTTTGATTTTTGTATTAAAATATCTTTAATTTCCGTTCCAAGCTTATCATCACGCACAATGTAATATTCCATATGAATGTGATGTTTCGCTCGTTTTAATCCATCTAAAATGGCCTGAAATGTTTCATCTCCATTTGTTAATGTTCTCGTTTCAGTTTGAAATGAAATATTTAAAGCGCCTAAGCGATCCGCTAAACGAAATAACAGCTCTTGATGCTTATGATTGCGTAAAATCCGTTCTTCGTAATCTTCATGCCCCTTATATTGTAAAAACGCTTGTTCATCGAGCAACGCCTTCTTTTGGAACATTCTCTTCCTCCGAAAGTTCTGTCCGAATAATAAATAAGCGAAGAATCCAAATACCGGAAAAATACCTAACACAATGAGCCATGTAAGTGTTTTTGACGGATGACGGTTCTCTAAGAAAATAACGCAACCAATTAAAAACGCAGATACTGTAAATAAAATACTAATAATACCTAAAACCGAAACATCTTTTATCCCAATCACATCTGAATAAAATGCTACATCAATAAACATACGTAATGAAACAAATAATGCGAACAATAGCAGTATAAAGAAAATCAGCTTTAACGTATTTTTCATCTCTTACCTCCTAACTAAGAAAGCTTTCCTATTCTTCATATAAAAAGCCGATTTCATACTACAGAAATCGGCCTACGTTTTAGCAGGAAAATTATTGCGAATCGTTTCAAGAGCATGCTCTTTCACAATTTGTTTTCCATACTCACTTACACGATGAATTGTTAAAGTTGATTCTTCCCCATATTCTAAAATAATACTTAAAATACGATCGATTTCTTCTTCATCATGTAGCACTTCATCGAATTCCACATATACATAATAGCGGTTCTCAAATGAATACAGCTCATCTTTTATATCTTCAAAGATAAGACGATGACTTAATGAAATGACATCTTCAAAATCATTAAACTTAATTAAAAAGCCAAACGTACCATCTTCATTAAAGTTTGTTCCTGTTTGTTCTTCTACCTCTTCGACTAATTCTTGTTGGAATAATGATTCGATGCCTTCATCTAGAGGAATATCTATAATTTTGTCTACCCCTATCGGTAGTTCCAGCTTTTGCCCGTCCTTTGAAAGCTCTGCTTTCGTGACAAGTACTTCAATCCCTTTATCGACTGCTTGCACTTGAATCCATAACGGCCCATCAATAAAGAAATCGTCATGATCACGAGCTTCGTCCATCATCTCCCAAAAGAGCTCTTCACTTCGTTCGCGATCATACCAAATCTCTTCACGATTAAATCCTCTATCCTCTATATCAATGTACGTAATAAAAAATTTCATCGTATGATCATTAATTCTTTCAATATCCAAAATACAACTCTCCCTTCCTGCTTAGAATTGTTATGAAGGGATTCCCCACTCATATGACAAATCAATAGATTCTTGTACTCTCATTTTATGATAAGATTCTCCAGAATGGAAATAAAATCGATTTATTTTACAAAAATAGTTATATGCCTATCTTTACTCGATCAACTACGTAAATATATTATTATAGCGATTTCTTACTTACAAAAAATTTGGACATACATTTCCACATTCCCCCGTACACTGTAATAAAGTGAAACTTCTATTAGAAGAGATTATTTAACAACAACTTTCTTCATCACATACATATAGTTCGCTTATTAAAACATCATAAATGGAGGCAGACGAATGGACTTAGAGTTTTTAACATCCGTACTAATGATTGTCGGTATCGATGTTGTATTAGGTGGTGACAATGCAATCGTCATCGCACTAGCTAGCCGAAATTTACCTGAATCGAAACGAAATAAGGCTATTTTGATCGGTACTCTTTTAGCGATTGTACTAAGAATTGTCCTTACTATACTAGCTGTCTATTTACTCGACATTCCATTTCTACAATTGATTGGCGGGGTTTTACTTACATTAATTGCAGTCAATTTATTAACCGATAATAGCAACGATCTTTCTTCTATTCAAGGAAAAACAACTTTATTTCAAGCTGTGCGGACAATTGTTTTCGCGGATCTCGTTATGGGGTTTGATAATGTTATTGCCATTGCAGGTGCAGCTCACGGGAGATTTTTACTCGTCATAATCGGCTTACTCATTTCTATCCCGATTATTATTTGGGGCAGCAAACTTATTTTAATACTTATGGAGCGATTTCCATTCCTCATTTATTGCGGTGCAGCAATTCTTGCCTATACTGCAGGAAAAATGGTTACACATGAAGACAGACTTGCAACCTTTTTTCATAACAATCCAAGTTTCACTGCAAGCATTCCTTATTTGTTCATTTTCACTATTTTATGCATCGGCTTTATTGTACAACAAGTTCGATTACGCAATGTGAAACATTAAAAAAAACCTTCTACTATATAATAGGTAGAAGGTTTTCATATTATTATAATTAATTTACAAGACGTTGTGCTTCACGTAATTGGAACGTTCTTACTGTACGTGGTAAGAAACGACGAATTTCGTCTTCGTTGTAACCAACTTGAAGGCGTTTCTCGTCAATCATAATTGGACGACGTAAAATCCCTGGATAGTCACGAATCATCTTATATAAATCTTGAAGTGGTAAAGACTCTAAGTTTACATTCAATTCTTGGAAAACTTTCGAACGAGTAGAAATAATCTCATCCGTTCCGCTTTCTGTCATACGTAAAATCTCTTTAATTTCCTCAATCGTTAATGGATCTGAGAAAATATTACGTTCTGTATAGGGAATATGATTTTCCTCTAGCCATAATTTCGCCTTTCTACAAGACGTACAGCTTGGAGAACTATATAATGTTACCATACAAAGCTCACTCTCCTTAAAGAGTACAAATTCTGTACTAAATACAGTTTTAATTTCTAACTTCAGCAATTTTTCGTGATAACTTGTCTTATTGAAAAGTACAAAAATCACATTTCATGTAAGCAACAACTTATAATAAACAACAATTACTTTTAATAAGTAACTTCTATAATCATTATACAATAGATTTTGCAAGAAATATACAGTAAATTTCCTGCTAGTTGAGAAAACTCTCCCGTGTATTTCACTGCTATGTAACATGATTACGCTCATTTCAGCTGTACTTTAACAATAACTTTCAACCCTTTTACTACTCACTTCCCATAGATTTTTCATATAATATATAGTTATTTATCTATAATCTTCCCTATGAAAAAGAGAACGTTTTCTTACTTTTTCTTGATAAATCAATTAAGAAATGTAAGACTATACAAATGAGAATAAAAAGGAACATTTGTTCTTATTTTAACAAATATCCTCCCTCCTGTCTACATGATTTCTAAAGTAAATTAAATATTTTTCTGACATTTCTTTCTTTTTCATTTTTTATCTCATACAATAAACATACAGACAGGCAAAGGGGGAGTTTTCAAATGATTGCTTTTTTTATTGATTTTATTACGGTTGCTGCCCTCATCATCGGAATAACAGCATTGATTGGTGTCATTACAAATAGCATCGGCGAAAAGCTCTTTGGTGGAAAAGAAAAAATGAAGTTTGTTAACAAAGGTTTGGATGTACAATCTGGCTGGAACCAAGTTGGCGGAAAAGGCATTTATAAGAAACGAACGTATTAAAAAAAGCAGGTGATCACCTGCTTTTTTTCTTATTTCTCTACTGACGCCCATTTAAAGCTTAAATCGCCGCCATATTTATGGTTATACATATTTTTAATTGAATCTCTTTGTAAATATGCTCTACCACGTTGATATACTGGAACGATCGCAGCATCATCAAGTAACATTTTTTCTGCTTCTAATAAGTTCTTCCAACGAGCATTTACATCGCTTCCATCTTTTTTCGCCTTCATAATGATTTCATCGTATTTTGGATTAGAGTACTTCATCTTATTTTGTGACCCATCTGTTACAAACATATCAAGATATGTAATTGGATCTGGGAAGTCCGCACTCCATCCAGAGAATGACATGACATAATCGCCCGCATCTTCTAATTTTAGTTTTTGTGCGAATGGTTGTTGTTTAATTTTTACTGTTAAACCTGGTAAATTCTTTTCTAATTCACCTTTTAAATATTCACCAGTTTTCTTTGATAACTCTACATCTTCATTTAATAATTCTAATTCGATTTCATTTTTACCAAGTTCTTTTTTACCAGCTTCCCAATATTTCTTCGCTTCTTTCACGTTTGGTTTTACAATATCCCCGTTTACAGCACGGAAATCTTTTTTATCTGGTCCTTTAATGAAGTTATCAGGAATTAATCCTGTCGCTGGCTTAGAACCGTTATTTAATAATGTATCCACGAATGGCTTACGGTCAAAAGCAAGTGAAATTGCTTTACGAATATTTTTATTTGCTAAAGCTGGATCTTTTTGATTTAAACGAAGGAAGAATACAGATGTATCTTCTACTGTTTGGAAATCTGGTTTTCCTTTATATTTATCAATAAACTCCGCTAATAACGACGCTCGATCAATTGCATTTGTTTCATATAAGTTAATTGGCGTAGATGTATCTTTTACAATATTAAAGTTTACTTCTTCAATCTTCACTTCTTTATTGTCCCAATATGACGCGCTCTTTGTCATTTTAAAGCTACGTTCATGTTGCCAATCACTTAATGTAAATGGCCCGTTATAAAGCGTTGTATTCGCTTCCAAACCAAACTTCGCACCTTGCTCTTTCACAAACTTTTCATTCACAGGATAGAAGATTGGATATACCATTAAATCTACAAGGTATGGAATTGAATTATCTAATTCCACTTCTAATGTATAATCATCAATCGCCTTTACCCCTAATTGATCCGGACTCATCTCTTTTTTATTAATTTTCTCTGCATTTTTTATATCATACATAATGTACGCTGATTTCGCAGCTGTATCTGGGTTAATCGCTCTTTGCCATGCATATACGAAATCTTTTGCCGTCACAGGCTCACCATTTGACCATTTTGCGTCTTCACGTAATTTAAATGTATATTTTTTACCATCTTCTGATTTTTTGAATTCCTTCGCTACACCAGGAACTAGCTTATCATCTTTTCCTAAACTGTATAAGCCTTCCATCGTATTAGTCATTACTCTTGAAGAAACTGCATCAGCTGATAACGCTGGATCCATCGTTGGAATTTCTTGTGTTTCAATTAAGTTAATAACTTGCTTCGCGCCGCTTTTTCCGCTATCCCCTTTAGCGTTTGCTTGCGATTCATCTTTTTGATAGCTACATGCCCCTAACATCATGCTCATCGCTACTGTTGATGCTACAAAAACTGGTATCTTTTTTTTCATACTTCCACCCTCCAAAAAAATGTTAACCCTTTCATTTTCAAACAAAAAGAAATATATATATGTTCTAATAATTCATATTATACACACAAATATATTTTTTGTATATTTATATTTCTATTTCATTAAAATTTTTCGTTAAAAAATATATCTTTGTAAACGTTTCATATTGCTGATTATTCATACTAAAGTGTTAAAAATGATATTTTTTATACTTTTCTAAATTATCAGAGAAAAACGAATTTTATATCTCATAATATTTTATGTATAATTATCCTTTTGTTTTTATCATAAAATAGCACTCTCTTCATAATAAAAATATGTAGGCTAAAATGAGTGCAAAGGTTAAGAAAGTATGTTACGATACATTTTGCTAAAAATAGATATCGGTAAAGAGGGGACGGACATGGCAGCAATTCAGGTAAAAAACGGGCCTACTGAGAAATTAAGTTTATTCTTATTAACATGGCCTATTTTTCTAGAAGTTTTTCTTTTTATGTTAATGGGGATCGCTGATACTTTCATGTTAAGTGCATTATCAGACGATGCTGTATCTGGGGTTGGTGCAGCGAATCAATATCTTCATATTGCGATTTTGGTATTAGAAGTCATCGGGAACGGCGCTGCTATCGTTGTATCTCAATACCTCGGTTCCAAACGCTTTATGGAAGCATCTAAAATATCAGCATTAGCCGTCACATTAAATTTAATAGTTGGGCTCGTTATAAGCGCTGGTTTTCTTTTATTTTCGAAACATATGATGCTCGCAATGAACTTACAAGGCGATGTACTAACGTATGCGCAAAACTACTTATCTATCGTCGGAGGAGCCATCTTCCTACAAGCTATTATTAACTCATTAGCCGCAATTATCCGTGTACACGGTTTTACAAAGCAAGCGATGTTTATTTCACTCGGAATGAATATGATTCATATCGCCGGAAACTACGTACTCATTTTCGGGAAATCTGGTTTCCCTGAGCTCGGTGTACAAGGGGCTGCAATTTCTTCCGCTATCAGTCGATTGATCGCACTTATTGTTTTCTTCTGGTTACTATACCGCGTTATGGAATATCGTGTGAAATTACAATATTACTTCACTTTATCCAAAGAATACATTAGGAAAATTTTAAAAATTGGCATTCCATCTGCATTTGAACAAGTGATGTATCAAGCTTGTCAAATCGTCTTCCTTTATTACGCAACGTACTTAGGAACGGAATCATTAGCTGCTAGACAATACGCTACTAACATTTCCATGTTCACTTATTTATTTGCAATTGCAATTGGTATGGGAACAGCCATTATTATTGGCCGCCTCGTTGGTGGTGGCGAAAAAGATGAAGCATACGAACGCTTGTGGAAAAGTGTAAAATGGGCGATTGGTGTAACTTTATGTATGGTCGCTCTCGTTATTACATTCCGTACACAATTAATGGGACTGTTTACAGATAATCCGTACATTATCGGGTTAGGCGCAAGTGTTCTTTTACTAAGTGTACTACTTGAAACGGGACGTACGATGAACATCGTCATCATTAATTCGCTTCGTGCAGCTGGTGATGCAAAATATCCTGTTTTAATCGGTGCATTCTCTATGGTGTTAATGAGTTTACCACTAGGTTACTTTTTCGCCTTTCATTTAGATATGGGGCTCGTTGGTATTTGGCTAGCAATCGCCATCGACGAATGGACACGTGCCATTATTATGTTCTTCCGCTGGAAAAGTAGAGCATGGGAGCGTTATGCACTTGTTAAACCTGAAGAACAAGAGGAGAATGTTTCTGTTCAAGTTCAGTAATTTTGCATATGGATATCACTAATGATACATGAGATTTATATCGGCGATTCTTTAAATATATCGACTGACCGACAAATGTATACAATTCTTTTATATAGTAGAAAAAGAGCCATCCTTCCATAACAGAAGAATGGCTCTTTTTCTTATTGATAAATCTCTTTATATTTCTTGTACTCCGCTTCCGAACATAGTACGAAATGTCCTGGGCGAATTTCACGCATTGTTGGTGCTTCACTACCATAATTATGCTGTGATGGATCATATACGATACGTTTACGATTGCGCTCATAATCTGGATCTGGAAGTGGAATCGCTGATAATAGTGATTTCGTATATGGATGAATTGGATTCGCATATAATTCATCACTTGTTGTTAACTCAACGATTTGGCCACGGTACATTACACCAATACGGTCACTAATGTATTTTACCATTGATAAATCATGGGCGATGAATAAGTATGTTAAACCTTTTTCTTTTTGTAACTTTTTCAGTAAGTTTACAACTTGCGCCTGAATCGATACGTCAAGTGCTGAGATCGGCTCATCGGCAATGATAAATTCTGGGTCTACAGCAAGCGCTCGAGCGATACCGATACGCTGACGTTGTCCACCTGAGAATTCGTGTGGGAAACGGTTTGCGTGCTCTTTATTTAAACCAACTGTGTTTAATAGTTCATGAACACGGTCCATGCGCTCTTTTTTACTTTTCGCTAGTCCGTGAATATCGATACCTTCTGCAATAATATCCCCTACTGTCATACGAGGGTTTAATGATGCATATGGATCTTGGAAAATCATTTGCATTTTACGGTTGAATTTCTTCAGCTCTGCGCGTGATTTTTTACCATGTACATTTTCACCATCGAATAACACTTCACCAGCAGTTGCATCATATAAACGAATAATCGTTCTTCCAGTTGTCGATTTACCACAACCTGATTCTCCTACAAGACCAAATGTTTCTCCGCGGTAAATATCAAATGAAATATCATTAACCGCTTTGACAACACCACCACTCACGTCGAAGTGCTGCTTTACATTTTTTACTTCAATTAATTTCTCACGTTGTTTAGTCATGTTGTTCACCTGCTTTCATTTGAAGAATGCGTTTTTCAACGACTGCCGGCGGTTTTACTTCTGGAGCTTGCTCGTGAAGTAACCAAGTTGCCGCATAGTGCGTATCACTTACTTTAAATAAAGGTGGGTCCATTTCAAAATCAATTTTCAGTGCCTGTGGGTTACGTGGTGCAAAAGCATCTCCCTTTGGCGGCTTCAATAAATCTGGAGGCGTTCCAGGGATTGCATATAACTCTTCTTCTGAACCATCTAAACTTGGCATAGATGCGATTAAACCCCAAGTATATGGATGTTTCGGATTGTAGAAAATTTCATCTACAGTTCCAATTTCAACAACTTTACCAGCGTACATAACTGCCACTCGGTCCGCAACGTTTGCTACTACACCTAAGTCATGCGTAATGAAAATGATTGCTGCTTCTGTTTTTTGCTGAATGTCTTTCATAAGTTCTAAAATTTGCGCCTGAATCGTAACGTCTAGCGCTGTTGTCGGCTCATCGGCAATTAATAATTTCGGGTTACAAGCTAACGCCATCGCAATAACTACACGCTGTCTCATACCACCTGAGAATTGGTGAGGATATTGTTTTAAACGAGCTTCTGGATTTGGAATACCTACAAGGTCAATTAACTCTAAAGCAACTTTACGTGCATCTGCTTTACTCATCCCTTGGTGTTTAATTAGACCTTCCATAATTTGATTTCCAATTGTCATCGTTGGGTTTAATGATGTCATTGGATCTTGGAAAATCATCGCAATATCTTTACCGCGTACTTGCTGCATTTCTTTTTCTGTTAATTTTGTTAAGTCACGACCTTCAAATACGATTTCACCATTTTTAATGCGTCCAGGAGGATTCGGAATTAATCCCATTAACGCTTTAGAAGTAACTGATTTCCCTGAACCAGATTCTCCTACAATCGCCAATGTTTCTCCTTTTTTCAAATCAAAAGTAACGCCGCGTACAGCTTGTACTTCACCTGCATGTGTATCAAAGGAGACTTGTAAATCTTTTACCTCTAACAATGTTTTCATCTTTGCCTCTCCCCTCTTTTACTTACGCATTTTTGGATCTAACGCGTCGCGTAATCCGTCTGCCATTAAGTTAAACGCTAAAATTAATATACTGATGACAACCGCAGGGATGAACATCATATGCGGATACGTTTGAATAGATTTATAACCATCATTTACAAGAGAACCTAGTGACGCAAATGGTGGCTGAATTCCTAAACCGATGAAACTTAAGAACGCTTCACCAAACACCGCTGATGGAATTGTAAACATCGTCATTACGATAATAGGTCCCATTACGTTTGGAATTAAATGTTTCACAATTAATTGTGTATTTGTTGCACCTAATGTACGAGATGCTAATACATATTCTTGGTTTTTTAACTTTAAGATTTGTCCACGAACAATACGCGACATCCCTATCCAACCTGTAATCGCCATCGCAAGTGTAATTGACCAAATACCAGATCCCATAATGATTACCATTAAAATAACGATGATTAAGTATGGAATACCGTTAATAATCTCCATAATACGTTGCATAATGTTATCTACTCTACCGCCGTAGAATGCTGAAATACCTCCGTATGCAACCCCAATTACTAAGTCAATTGCTGCCGCTAAAAGAGCGATATATAATGATACGCGTGTACCTTCCCATGTTCTTGTCCATAAATCACGGCCAAGGTCATCTGTACCAAACCAGAAGTACTCTTTAATATCACGTTTTTCATATTGGTCAACACCATATTGATCTGTACCGTCAAATGGTAACCAATGAACATTTTCAATAACTGGAATTTTTGGTGGTAATTTCGCACGACCTAAATCTTGCTCTTTATACGAGTGTTTACTTACCATCGGTCCAAAAATCGCTAATAGCGCAATGATAACTAACAATACAAGGCCAAGCATCGCACCTTTATGTTGGAATAAACGTCTTCTTACATCTTGCCAAAACGTTAAGCTTGGACGGGCAATGACTTCATTATCAACATTATTTTGATTGGCTTGTTGAAATAAATCTGGAGATAATTTTTGTACATCTTTCATCATTTTTTCCCTCCCGCTAAACGAATACGAGGATCAATAATTCCGTATAAAATATCGACAATGAAAATAACTAAAATGAAGATCGCACTATAGAAAATCGTAGTTCCCATAATAACTGTATAGTCATTTAAAGTAATCGATTTAACGAATTGTTCCCCAAGTCCTGGTACAGCATAAATTTGCTCGATAACAAGTGTTCCTGTAATTAATGCCGCAACCATTGGTCCTAAAATTGTTACAACTGGAATTAACGCGTTACGAAGTGCATGTTTGACAATGATAACGCCTTGGCTAATCCCTTTCGCTTTCGCTGTTAAAATGTAATCGGCTTGCATAACTTCAATTAATTCTGCACGAGAGAAACGTGCGATTGTTGCGATAACTCCCATCGATAATGCAATTGTAGGCATTACAGTAAACTCTGGTCCTTTCCAGAATGCTACTGGGAACCAGCCTAGTTTTACCCCTACGAAATATTGTAGTAATGCGGCGAATACGAATGATGGTACCGACATTCCGAGTACCGAAATAACTGTTGCACTATAATCTACCCACGTATTATTACGAAGTGCGGCAACAATACCTAAAATTAAACCGATAAATGTTCCTAATATAATCGCTTGTAAACCTAATTGGGCTGATGGTCCAATACGATCCACAATCATGTCTGTTACTGGGCGGTTATCATATTGGAATGATACCCCTAAATCACCTTTTGCTAAGTTACCTAAGTAACGTGCATATTGAACTGGTACCGGATCATTCAATCCGTATTTTTCAAGAATGATTTCTTTTTGTGCCGGTGATAGCTTCTCCTGGTTTTTAAGCGGAGAACCCGGAAGTAATTTCATCAAAAAGAAAGTCATTGTAGTAATTAAAAATAATGTCAAAGCCATGTACACGAAACGTTTTAATACATAACGTCCCATAGTCAAGCACCTCCCCGTTTTTCTCAAAAGCAATAAGATAGTTTAAAATATTCTTACTTTTATTTTTTTAAAATAAGAGCATATGCCCATCATAGGCATATACCCTTGTAAACGATGGAAAAAAAAGATTATTTTTGTTCAACAGATGCCCATTTGTAAGTTAATTTACCACCATAGTTAATTGGGATAATATCTTTTACGGCACCTTTTACTACATACGCTGAACCTTTTTGGAAGATTGGAGTGATAACTGCATCCTCTTTAATTAACATCTTCTCTACTTCTAGAAGGTTGTCCCAGCGAGCTTGTAAATCTTTTGTATCTGTTTTAGCTTTTAGGATTAACTCATCATATTTCTGATTAGAATACCCTGTTTTATTTTGAGAACCATTCGTAACAAACATATCTAAATATGAGATTGGATCTGGGAAATCTGGTCCCCAAATACCAAACGCAATATCATATTGCTGAGAATCTTCTAATTTATTTTTTTGTGCGAATGGTTGCTGTTTAATTTTAATTGATAAACCTGGTAAGTTCTTTTCCATCTCACCTTTTAAGAATTCCCCAACTTTTTTAGCATCTTCATTATCAAAGTTTAAGAATTCTAGTTCGATTTTATCAGTTCCAAGCTCTTTCTTCGCTGTTTCCCAAAGCTTTTTTGCTTCTTTTGGATTTGTTTCAACTAGCTTTCCATTTTCAGCTCGAAAATCTTTTTTATTTGGACCTTCAGCGAAATCTTTTCCAACAAATCCGTAAGCTCCAATTGCGCCGTTATTTAAAATAACTTTTGCAATGTTATCACGGTCAAAGGACATTGAAATTGCTTTTCTTAAGTTTTTATTACTTAAGTACTGATTACTTTGATTAAATCTTAAGTAAGCAACCCCTGCCTCTTTTCTTGTTTGGAACTCTGGGCTTTTTCTAAACTTATCAACAAATTCAGACGTTAAAGCCGCTCGATCAATCGCGTTTGTCTCATATAAATTTACATCAGTTGCTGTATTTTTTACAATATTAAAGTTGATTTCTTCGATTTTAACCGTTTTATTATCCCAATATGAAGGATTCTTCTTGAATTGGAAACTTTGTTCATGTTTCCAATCACTCATAACGAATGGACCGTTATATAATGTTGTATTTGCCTCTAAACCAAATTTATCACCTTGTGCTTTTACAAAGTTTTCATTTAGTGGGTAAAATACTGGATAAACTGTTAAATCGATAAAGTAAGGAACGGGATTGTCTAATTCTACTTCTAATGTATAATCATCAATCGCTTTTACACCTAATTGGTCAGCAGGTAATTCTTTTTTATGAATTTTCTCTGCATTTTTAATATCGAACATAATGTATGAATACGTTGCTTTTGTATCTGGATTTACTGCTCTTTTCCATGAATACACAAAGTCTTTAGCTGTTACAGGTTCCCCATTCGACCATTTCGCATCTTTTCTTAATTTAAATATGTATTTCTTCCCATCATCTAGCTTTTCGACATCTTCTGCAACTCCAGGCATTCTCTTTTGATCTTTGCCAATACGATATAAACCTTCCATCGTATTATTTAATGCTGTAGAAGATGAAGAATCAGATGCTAATGATGCATCCATTGACGGAATTTCAGATAACTCTGTTAAATTAAGAATCTGTTTTCCGTTACTACTACTCGTAGCGTTCTCTTTCCCTTTTGCTTTTGCGTCATCTTTTTGGTAGCTACACGCACTAAGCAACATACTTGCAGTTAAAGTTGATGCAAGTAATAAAGGTATCTTTTTCTTCATGTTGTGTTGCCTCCCCTAATTGCACTTCCTGTACCCTCAATTGTTAAAAAGTAGAATTGAAAGAATAATCTCCAAGTTTCTACAATTTTCATTATACATATAATATAACAATTGTGAATATAGTTTTTTGTTTTTTTGTTAAAATTTTTAATAAAATATTTATATTTTTAATTTTTCGTAAAGGGATACATTAACATTGCTACCATCATCTTAAAATCAGACCTTTAATTGCGTATAATTTTCAAAAAATTAATCCTAGTACTTATTATAGCTTTTATAGTATAATAATTCTAGTAATATTTTGACGGAGGGGAATATTTTGAATAAAGTTTTTTTTCATACTTGTATACTAATTTTTATAGCGATGATTGCTTCTAGTATTGGTGCATTCCTCATTTCATCTCAATTTTTGTTGAACTTTGTCAACATTTTGTTTTATATTGCACTGTTTTTTATTCTTATCGGCGGTTTTTTATACATATTTCAAAATGGTTTTTTCAATGTAACCATTTACGCATTCCAAAGAGTATTTGGTACGAACAAAAAGATTGACTCTTTAATTGAAGAAGTCGAGGAACCTACAGATAAGAAAGAACGTATTTATAAAACATATTCATTCAAATGGACATATCCAATTTGTATTACAGGTATCTTCCTTGGGTTGTTCTCGACCCTCATTAGCTTTACTATTTTGATGTAGTTTGCAAACACTATCCCATATGATATAATAATCAGCAAAACATTTTGTTATAAAACTTTAGTTCTTTCATATTAAAAGAGCTCAAGTAACAATAAATAAATTTATATGTATGCGATGATAAAGAAGAGTACATATTGAGGCAATTTCAGAGAGCTTGTGGTTGGTGTGAACAAGTAATTGTACAGTATGGAATGGGCTTTTGAGCACCAAACCGAACCGAAAGTAGTAGGCTTTGGCGTTATATCCTAACGTTATCATGGATTAGAGAGATTTCACAGTAGTGAAATAATTAGGGTGGTACCGCGGTCCATTCGTCCCTATAGTTTTTGGGATGAATGGGCTTTTTTGTTTGCCTTCTCTTCCCCCCATCACGCATTCAATTTTAGGAGGAATTACTTATGTCAGTTATCTTTTCTGGTATTCAGCCAAGTGGAACGATTACACTTGGAAACTATTTAGGCGCAATGAAGCAGTTTACAGAGCTTCAAAATGAACACGATTGTTATTTCTGTATTGTAAACCAACATGCGATTACAGTACCTCAAGATCCCGTCGGACTTCGTAAAAACATCCGCAGTCTTGCTGCACTTTATGTAGCATGCGGCATCGATCCTGAAAAAGCTACTTTATTTGTACAATCAGAAGTACCAGCACACGCTCAATTAGGATGGATCATGCAATCTGTTGCTTACGTTGGAGAATTAGAACGTATGACGCAATATAAAGATAAAGCTTCGGGTAGAGATTCAGTTCCAGCTGGATTACTTACGTATCCACCATTAATGGCTGCTGATATTTTACTTTACAACACTGAAATCGTACCAGTTGGTGATGACCAAAAGCAACATATGGAATTAACACGCGACCTAGCAGAGCGTTTCAACAAACGCTTCCGTGAAGTGTTCACAATTCCTGAAATTCGTATTCCAAAAGTAGGCGCTCGCGTTATGTCATTAACAGAACCTACGAAGAAAATGAGTAAATCTGATCCGAATCCAAAATCAATGATCAGTATGCTTGATGAACCAAAAACAATTGAAAAGAAAATTAAAAGTGCTGTTACTGACTCTGAAGGTATTGTGAAATTTGATAAAGAAAACAAACCTGGTATCTCTAACTTATTAACAATCTACTCTTCATTCTCTGGAAAAACAGTTGAAGAAATTGAAGCAATGTACGAAGGAAAAGGATACGGCGACTTCAAAGGCGACCTAGCGCAAGTAGTCGTAGAAGCAATTCGTCCAATCCAAGACAAATATAACGAACTAATCAACTCACCAGAACTAGACGAAATTCTAGACAAAGGTGCAGAAAAAGCAAACCGCGTTGCATTCAAACAACTACGCAAAGTAGAAAACGCAATGGGACTAAGCAGAAAACGTAGGTAACATATAAAGCGGAGGCGACTGCTTAGCCCTGACGGCTAAGGTTCTTTCCCACAGAAGGTGCTTTTTACCTTCTCGTGGGGAAGGTTCTTAGACGCGAAGGGCTAGGAGCCGGAGCTGGATTTCTACATAAAGCGGAAGCAGCTCGTTCAGAATGTGAGGGGGATGGAGCTCCTGACGCAGAGGCGCTTTTTGCCTCGCAGGAAGGCGCGAAGCCACCGAACATTCTTGCCGCTGGAGCTGGATTACTACAAAATTAAAAAACCGCCAATTGGCGGTTTTTTAATTTACCTTTTGCTCATTTTCCATTTCCCATAACTTTTCAAAAAATGGCTGTCCTTTTACGAGACGCTCGCATAATTGTTCATGCTTATCAGACCAGCCTGTTTTCGCTTCATCATACAGCTTAACCCAAATATCTTCAAATTCCATATGTTGAACCATTCCATATGCTGATGGATCCCACTCTGTGAACCAATAGCGAATTTCTGCTGTATTTTTCGTTGTATGTAATTGATCTAACGCCATAAATAATAATTGTTTTAGCTGTCTTTCTTTACGAGTCAAGCCATTCATAATGAAAGGCGATGGTGATAAAATGTGATGTTCTTTTTCTGTTTCTTCTACTTGGAACTCATACTTTTCTGCTTGTACGTTTTCTACCATCTCATATACCATCTGTTCTTGGCGTGGTATAAGTCTGCTTTTGCGAATTGGTACATTGTAGCCAATTGTGTCAATCGCAATAATTCCTTTTCCATCTGTAACAACAAAGCAATACTCTTGCTGCAAACGTTCATGATTTTTACGAATATAAGCCTTATGATGTACGTCTTCCAGCATTTTTTGCGGAAGCTCTAACAATTCGTTCTCGATGTAATGATATAATGTGGCATCTACTTTTAATAATGGCACTTGATCTAATAGCTCAATCGTATCATCTTTCCGCCATTCGTAAAAATGACAAACGTTATACCCATTTTCTTCACCTTCAAACCAATTTACCCATACATCATGTAGATATAACATTCACTACCCCTCACTTCACTACTGTTTGTACCAATCATTATGTTCATTTTTGCTTAACTTTATTCCACTTGAGGAAATATATTCTAATTATTATTTTTTCTTCTATTAATATTAAAAAAACAGGAAATAGAAATCCTGTTTTTTTATATATGAAATGTACTTGCTTTATTCAATATTTCTTTTGCATCTATAGATAATAAAGAAAGTGTATCTTCTCCTTCCAAAGTTACACAATCTTTGACAATATGAAATCCAAGCGCATAGCCAAGCATCTTCGGATAAGAGTGAAAGCCATTTAATAAGATGTCATGTTCCCTTGTTCCTCGTTTTATACTTATTCTTTCATGTACAATATTTTTCCAATAATAAATAGCCTCTTCCTTTGAAAGATACGCCGTCCACGGTGCATTGTTTTTTTCTGTATACCTTTCTGTTACTGCTTGTTCAGCTAGCCCTTCCATAATCATCGTATCAAGTAATGTATATTCTGTTTCTTTCGTCTCAATTTGATGTAACCTGCATATGTGATGATATTCATGCGCTAATAACACTTTTAATTCTTCTACCGAATTCCGTCCACATACGAATAAGAAAATAACATGACGCATAGATAATCCAGCCCTACCGTTATACTCTTCTTGTACAGTTCGATTATAGGAATCTGATAATAAAATAAAGACAGGGACATCTGGACCTTTTAACCAGTTTTTCAGTTTATCATACTCCAGGCTCAATTCTTTCCAAATTTCCTTTTCCTCTAATTCTTTAATTTCCTTTTCTCCGCGCATGATCGGGCGATACATCCCTTTTGAAATTAAAAAGCGATACAACCTTTCTTTTGGCAACGGAATATACTTCGTAAATTTCTCACAAAGTTTTTCTGGCCGCCCATAATATAAATGTAGCCATTCAGCTGTTTCAACAATCCCCATCTTTATCCCTCCTTTTTCTTATGTATATGCTACAGGAGAAAAAGGCGTAAAAATAAATAAGGAGTTTTTTCGCAATATATTGCGAAAAAACTCCTTATTTTATCTATTATTTATACGATTTAAATACTAATACTGCGTTATGACCACCGAATCCTAATGAATTACTTAACACTGCGTTTACTTCTTGATGTCTCGCATTATTCGGTACATAATCTAAATCACACTCTGGATCTGGTGTTTCATAGTTAATTGTTGGAGGAATTACTCCGTCTGTAATTGATTTAATAGAGAAGATCGCTTCAACAGCACCAGCTGCTCCTAATAAGTGACCTGTCATTGATTTCGTTGAACTGATCGCTACTTTATACGCGTGCTCACCGAACGTTTCCTTAATTGCCATCGTTTCATATTTTTCATTCGCATCCGTACTTGTACCATGCGCATTAATGTAATCAATATCTTCTGGCTGTAGGCCTGCATCAGCTAAAGCTTGACGCATTGCACGCACTCCGCCTTCACCACCAGGAGCAGGCATTGTAATATGGAACGCATCTCCAGTTGCACCATAACCAGCAATTTCCGCGTAAATGTGAGCACCACGAGCTAATGCGTGCTCTAATTCTTCAAGAATTAAAATACCTGAACCTTCACCCATTACGAAACCGCTACGATTTTTATCGAATGGACGACAAGCTGTTGCTGGATCTTCATTAAATGTTAATGCTTTCGCTGAGCTAAATCCTGCGAATGCCATACTTGTTAACGGCGCCTCTGCCCCGCCCGTAATCATTGCATCAGCATCACCGCGCTGAATCGCTTTAAATGCATCACCAATTGAGTTTGCACCAGATGCACAAGCCGTTACAGAACAAGTGTTAATTCCTTTTGCTCCTGTTGCGATTGATACTTGACCTGCTGCCATATCTGGAATCATCATCGGTACGAAGAATGGGCTCACGCGGCGCGGGCCTTTCTCAGTAAAAATCTTAAATTGTTCTTCGTATGTTTCCATACCACCAATACCAGAACCAATCCACACACCAATTCGCGGTCCGTTTTCTTCTGTAATTTCAAGCTTTGCATCTGCAACTGCCATTTTCGCTGCTGCTACTGCATATTGTGTAAAGCGATCCATACGGCGCGCTTCTTTTTTATCAATATATTTCTCGACTTCAAAGTCGTTAATTTCTGCTGCTACTTTTGCTGGAAATAGTTCCGGATCAATTCTTGTAAGTCGTCCGATTCCAGATACACCCTTTTTAATGTTTTCCCACGCTGTTTCAACATCTGTACCGACCGGTGTAACAGCTCCTAGTCCTGTAATTACGACCCTCTTTTTTTCCATACAAAATACACTCCTTTTTTTCTCTCAGTCCTTATTTACCCCAACGAAGAGCGACTGCTCCCCATGTTAATCCGCCGCCAAAACCAACAAGTATAATTAAATCACCATCTTGAATACGTCCGTTTTGCAATTCCTCTACCATTGCAATCGGAATTGAAGAAGCCGATGTATTACCAAACTTTTCAATTGTCATACTCATTTTTTCTTGTGGCAAATTTAATCTCTCTCTTGCAGATTCCATAATACGAATATTCGCTTGATGCGGTACTAAGAAATCCACATCCTCTTTTGTAAGACCAGCCTTATCCAGCACGCGAAGACAAGATTCACCAAGTTGACGAACGGCAAATTTAAAGACTTCTCTGCCATTCATCATAACATACTCGTCTTGATATAGATGCTTACCGCCGCTTCCGTCTGCTCCTAATTCGAAAGATAGAACGCCTCTTCCTTCTGAAACTGCTCCCATTACGATAGCACCGGCTCCGTCTCCAAATAATACCGCTGTATTTCGATCATTCCAGTCTACAATTTTAGATAGCTTATCACTACCAACTACTAATACGTTTTTATAAGTCCCCGTTTGAATAAATTGCTGCGCTGTAATCATTCCGTACATAAAACCAGCGCATGCTGCACCTACATCCATTGCAGCTGCATGTTTCGCTCCAATCGCTTCTTGAATGACACAAGCTACTGCTGGAAACGCACGATCTGGTGTTACTGTCGCCACTAAAATAAGATCGATATCTTCTCCGCTAACCCCTGCATCTTCAAGTGCTTTTTTTGCAGCCTCTACGGCCATATATGAAGTATCTATTGTATCATCGGCAATGCGTCTTTCTGCAATTCCCGTTCTCGTACGAATCCATTCATCGGATGTATCCATTATTTTTTCTAAATCGTGATTTGTGACTACTTTTTCTGGCACATATCTTCCGATCCCTAAAATGCCCACGTTCACATCGCAGCCCTCCGTTTTATATCAATTATTATGACTTGGTACTAATTTTAAAACATAAATGTATTTTTGTCTAGAATATATTTCGCATAAAACAGAAAGCTAACGCATTATCCACTTTATTTTTCATTAAAAGAAACAGAAACATACCTCTCAAATATAAAAAGACTCAAACCGCTTCTGTTCACGGTTCGAGCCTCTCTTCCATCTAAAAAGATGCTTTTTATTCTTTATCTGCTTTCCCGAGCTCATAAGCCTCGTTCATAACTTTCATTAACAACTCTAACACCGGCTGTGCCTTCTCCATATCAAGTGCAATTCCATTATCATCTAAAATTGCCTTTGCTTCCGGTAAATGCTTCATTGCGATTTGTAAAAACTGCATGCTTTTTTCGTTCATATTATACTCTTCCTCTCCATTAAAACTTTCACATACAATAGTGTAACACGCGTACTACCCTTCGTATAACTCTTTATATTTTTTCATGTGTGCCAGTTGCTTATTTAAACCGTATTCTAACGGAGTATTTCTTTTTATCGAAATTACTTCGATAGCCTCATCTCTTACTTCGCTATTATTTTTATTTACTTTATCATCCGCGCGTAAAAGATTCATACCTTTTTCCCATAATGACTGTTTACCACTAAGTAAATTGTATATACCAAGATGCGCCCCGTTCGTTCCATGTTCCCATAAGTATTCACATACATCTTCAACGTAAAGTAAATCATTCCCCTTTTCCTCAATCGTACAACGGCACTCTTTTTCAACTAATTCTGATAAAATAAGCTGATGAAACATCATAAAGGACGGTTGCCACGGTCCATATAATGTTGGAACTCGAAATACACTATATTGTAAATTCCCTTTTTTCAATCCTTCTTCTACTTTCAAAAATAGGCGCTTATTTTCGGATTCATCTGTACTTCCTACTTCAATAGAAGAAATTAAATTTAACTTCACTTTTTGTTCTTCACACATTCTTATAATTCGCTTTAAATATTGTAATATGACTCTTTCATTCCGAAATCCACTTTGCTGATTTGGCTCATATAAGCAAAAGTAAACAGTATCGAATCTCTCTTCCTCAACCGATCTCCATCCATCTTCATCTCTTATCGAATAATACGTAAATAACGCATTTCGCCCAATTAATAATAACTTCTCTTCATTAATTTTGGTCATACTATCGAATTCATCAAAATCAAGACCATAGACTTCCACTTCTTCTGCAATCATTTTATTTACAAGGTGATAACCTACAAACGTAAGTGCACCTATTATCAGCACGCGTTCCATACCACCAACCCTTTCCCTCTGAAACAAATAGCTCCTCATTTATGTATATGGGAGCTTCATAATTCTTCTTCATATTTTTTAAAGAAATTGGTCGTTTGCCTAACCATTTTATATTTCACATCTTGCAGATGGAACAAGACAGAAGTATCACATTGATTTAGTTGCCTCATTTTCTCATATCTACGCAACTGCTGTTTTCTTCCTCTTTTTTCTTGTGTTGATACGAAAATTTTAACAGGTACACAAGATGGAAGAAGCGTAAATGATTTCTTATTTATTTTTAATTCTAATTCTTCTTCTTTGGAATCATACGCCAAACTTAATTCCTTCACCAGTCTCTTGTAAAAAAACTTATGCTCTTTCTCAAACTCCACATATTCTGGTAAATCTAAACACGGATTTAACATAATGACAGAGCGTATACACTCAGGATATTTGTTCATCATTTCAAGTGCTACAAGTGCTCCCATACCATCTGCCATAATGTGCATTTTCGCATTCAATGTCTCTTTTCTCAACACAACGTCATATAAACGTTTTGCTAGACGAACAGATTGGTCGTTTCCCCAATGTCTTCCGTATAAATTAGAAGAAAAGACAGTGTAGCCTTGCTCAATAAGGCCATGTAAAAAATAAGATCTACCCGCATGCTGTGTCCATAAACTTGTACCATTCTCAATAAAGTAGTTGTAATCACCAAGAAGCATTACAGAAAATCCATTTGGCTTCTCCGGTAAATAAATGACACATGGTTCTTTTTCTAAGTAAAAAAAACGTTCCGTAATACTCATTTTTCCCCCGCCTTATTTTCTAAACATATAAAACCACTCTTTTATAATGTATGAACGGAATGCAAATTTGCGTTGAAAAATCTACAAATATTTTTCTATATTCTTTTTTCAATTGTGTTACAATAAGGACAGATTGAACGAATAGAGGTGTAAAATATGCGTTTCATTTGGGCATTAATTTGGTCGTTCTTACTTGTACATATGATGAGCTATGTAATCGGCTCTATGACTGGCGGTACATACGACTTTAACCAAGCGTCTATTTTCTCAGTTGTTCTTGCTGTGTTAGTACTCGCAATTTCAGCTGCAATTCCAAACGAGCCAGTAGAACAACACTAAAAAAAGAGTCCGGATTTTATCCGAACTCTTTTTTTATTTTTATTTCACATGAACGACTAATTCGTTATTTTCTACATCAACAACTACGTGACTATTGTCAGTAATTGTTCCTGCAATTAATTCTCGTGCTAATTTCGTTTCCACTTGACGTTGTACGTATCGTTTTAATGGACGAGCTCCGTACATTGGGTCGAAACCAGCTTCCACAACAAATTCTTTTGCTGCATCTGTTAATTCTACTGTAATGTGACGGTCAGCTAGACGACCTTGTAGTTCTTTTACAATTTTATCAACAATGCCTTTAATTTCATTGGTTGTAAGAGGTTTGAATAAAATAATTTCATCAACACGGTTTAAAAATTCAGGGCGGAAATGTCCTCTTAATTGTCCTATTACAAGGTCTCTTGATTCCTCTTTAATCGAACCATCTTCTTCTAATCCATCTAGTAAATGAGCAGATCCGATATTTGAAGTCATAATAATAACTGTATTTTTAAAGTCCACTGTACGACCTTGCGAATCTGTAATGCGCCCATCATCTAACATTTGTAATAAAATGTTGAATACTTCTGGATGTGCTTTTTCAATTTCATCTAATAAAACAACGGAATATGGTTTACGTCTTACCGCTTCAGTTAATTGACCACCTTCCTCATATCCTACATATCCAGGAGGTGCACCAATTAAGCGTGACACTGCGTGTTTCTCCATATACTCAGACATGTCAATGCGAATCATTTGCTCTTCACTATCGAATAAAGACTGGGCTAGCGTTTTTGCAAGTTCTGTTTTACCAACACCTGTCGGTCCTAAGAAGATGAAAGAACCAATCGGGCGGTTCGGATCTTTAATACCAGCGCGAGCACGAAGAACTGCGTCTGACACTAAGCTTACTGCTTCCTCTTGTCCGATGACACGCTCTGATAAGATTTGCTCTAAGCGTAATAATTTCTCGCGTTCACCTTCCACGAGTTTCGCAACAGGAATACCAGTCCAGCGTGAAACAATATCTGCAATTTCTTCTTCACTTACTTCCTCACGTAATAAACGATTTTCTTGTTTATTATGCGCGCCCATTTCTTCCGCTTCTTTTAACTCTTTTTCAATTGCTGGAATTTTTCCGTGACGAAGTTCGGCTGCTTTATTTAAATCGTAATTACCTTCTGCTTCTTCTAATTCACGACGCAGACGTTCTAAATGTTCACGTAATTCACGAACTTTGTGAATTTCTTCTTTTTCTTTCTCCCATTTCGCTCTCATACCACTTGCAACTTCTTTTAAATCCGATAATTCACGTTGCAATGTTTTTAGACGCTCTTGGCTACCACGATCCGTTTCTTTTCCAAGAGCCGCTTCTTCAATTTCCAGCTGCATAATGCGGCGCGTTACTTCATCTAATTCTGTTGGCATAGAATCGATTTCTGTACGAATTGTTGCACACGCTTCATCAACAAGGTCAATTGCTTTATCAGGTAAGAATCGATCTGAAATATATCGATCTGATAAAACTGACGCTGCTACAATCGCACGGTCATGAATATTTACACCGTGATAAATTTCAAAGCGTTCTTTTAATCCACGTAAAATTGAAATTGTATCTTCAACAGTTGGTTCTTCTGCTAATACTTGTTGGAAACGTCTTTCTAGCGCTGGATCTTTCTCAATATATTTGCGATATTCATCGAGCGTCGTCGCCCCGATACAATGCAGTTCACCACGCGCAAGCATCGGTTTTAACATATTTCCTGCATCCATGGCTCCTTCTGTTTTACCAGCTCCAACTATTGTATGAAGTTCATCAATGAATAATAAAATGCGTCCTTCACTCTTTTTAATTTCATTTAATACAGCTTGCAGACGCTCTTCGAACTCACCACGGAATTTCGCACCTGCTACGAGTGCACTCATATCTAACGCAAAAATCGTTCTATCTTTCAATCCTTCAGGTACATCCTTTTTCACAATACGCTGTGCTAATCCTTCAACGATTGCTGTTTTACCAACACCTGGCTCCCCAATTAAAACCGGATTGTTTTTCGTTTTACGTGAAAGAATACGAATTACACGTCGTATTTCACTATCACGGCCGATTACAGGATCGATTTTCCCTGCTCTCACTTCCGCCACTAAATCACGGCCATATTTTTCTAACGCTTCATAAGTTGCTTCTGGATTTTGACTAGTCACTCTTTGATTCCCCCGAACTGTCATTAAAGACTGTAATAAGTTATCTTTCGTAATATGCAATCTTGTAAATAATTGATTTATATCGCCTTTTTCTTCAGAAAAAGCAAGCAATACATGTTCTACTGAAATGTAATCATCCTGCAGTTTTTCTGCTTCTTTCCCTGCTCTTACAAGCAGTTGTTGCAGAGCGCTCGTTACATACAATTTTCCAACTTCTGCACCGCTCCCCGTTACAGAAGGTTTCTTTTTAATTAAACTTTCTGCACCTTGCTTTAATGCTTCTATATCAACATTCATTTTTTGAAATATACGTACTGCTAATCCATCTTGCTCTTCTAATAATGCAAGTAATAGATGAACAGTATCCACCTCTTGGTGATGATGAGATACCGCTAAAGATTGGGCACTCATAATCGCCTCTTGTGTTTTTGTTGTCATTTGATTTAAGTCCATCTTTACAGCCCTCCAAAAGTTTGACTTTCTTTGACCTTTGATTTGATTATACGCCAACTGACTTTTTTATACAATAATTTTGCCTATGTATTTTCAAACTTATTATTTGAAAAAGAAAAAGAGAGCATTCATTATACTGCTAAAAAATACGGTAAATGAAATTACAATGTATAACGACAAAAAAGCCGCAATAATGATTGCGGCTTCTGTTACGGTTTTCTTTTATATGTCCACTGGCGGTTATGATTCGTGTTATCCGGAAACTTTTCACCGGCAGTTAATTTCACCATTTGCGGATCTTTCACCATACTTCCCGTTTCACCAATTTCTACGTAAATGCCATCATTCGGCGCTTTTTGTCCAGAACGAAACCTGCGATTTTGTCCCATCTTCATTCTCCTTCCATGACGTCTTGCCTCATTAGTATATCCATTTTAAAAGAAAGCTTTTCTGTCATGTTTAGGAAACAGTACTACATCTCATTCTTGTACATATATATGAATGACACAAGCGTAAGCAGGGATTTCTTTCCTACTTGTAGAAAAAAAAGAAACCAACCTACTCTAGGCTAGTTTCAAAGGAGAGTCAAACATATACGAGAAGATTACATGTTCATTATATGCCTCATCACACGAGCAATGTAACCCTTTTCACAATTTGTACATAATGAAAGAAACATTGTTTGAACTTTCTAAAAAGATGTTGACTTTTCTTAATTTCCAACGATAAATAGTAGACACCACAGCACTTTGAGACGTAAGATGGATATATAGTGAAATTTCCATCTATGGTGATTCCACCGAGTCTAACCTCTTATTTCTGCATATTAAAAACGGAAATACAGATAGATACAAAAAAATTATTATAAGAGGTGAAATTATGAACAAACAACATTTAATCGCATTAGACTTAGACGGCACTTTATTAACAGACAACAAAATAATTTCCACTCGAACGAAACATACAATTGCAAAAGCAAAGGAACAGGGACATATTGTTGTTATTTCAACAGGACGTCCATTCCGTGCTAGTTACGATTACTATAAAGAACTTGATCTTAACACACCTATCGTAAACTTTAACGGCGCTTACGTACATCATCCTCTTGATTCAAACTGGGGAACACATCACTCTCCTCTTGAGCTAGCAACAGCGCAAGAAATTGTCCGAGCTTGCTTTGATTTTGGCGTAAAAAATATATACGCGGAAGTAATGGACGATGTGTATGTTCGTGAAATTGATGAAGATAAAAAACATATTTTCGAATTCGGCTCTCCTAAGATTTTTACCGGAGACTTATTAAATATTTTAAACGATCATCCAACTTGCTTATTAATTGACGCACATGACGAGCATTCTACTGCAATTCGTCAACATTTAACGGATATGCATGCGGAAGTAATCGACCATAGAAAATGGGGCGCACCTTGGCCGATTATTGAAATTGTGAAAAGCGGATTAAATAAAGCAGTTGGATTACAAAAAATTTCTAGTCATTACAACATTCCACAAGAGCGAATTATCGCTTTCGGTGATGAAGATAATGATTTTGAAATGATTGAATTTGCTGGTCACGGCATCGCAATGGGAAATGCCATCCCTGAATTAAAATCACTCGCAAACCATACGACGTTAACGAACGAAGAAGATGGTATTGCTTTATATTTAGAAGAGGTTCTTGGGTTGTAATCTAAAAATTCCCTACTTATAGTTTCCTGCCAAATGTCCATACTATAAGTAGACGCATGAGACATTGCGTCGATTGTTTTCAGCTAAATAAAGGGGGTTTTTCGAATGGGTAAAAAGAACAAATCAAAACGTTTTATCCAACAAGGAGCCGATGCTGTTATGAAGCATGATGCAAGATTCCCGTACAGAGGTACATTAGCTGAGGCAGAAAAAGCAAGAAGTAACTCTTCTTTTGGAGGGGTTTAAATGGGGAACTTACTATTCCAACAAGCTAGAGATGCTGTTGAAAATGCCGTATCTTGTTCAAGCGGTACTGAGCAACAAGATCTCGTGTATAGAGCAAAAAATGCTTTGCAATCCGCTTACGCAAACTCTTCAACCGCTGAAAAAGTTCAGCTCCGTGAAATGCAAGAGCAATTGCAAAACATCACGAATTTACATTAAAAAAGAGGACCAACTTTGGTCCTCTTTAATCTTTCCGAAACAATCCGAACACCCCAACTGTTTGCAGTATATTTGTAAATGCACCTGGGTCCACTTGTTTAATAATCCTCTCTAATTCGTATAACTCGTAACGGGTAATAACCATCATTAACATTTCTTTATTTTCATTCGTATAAGCACCTGTTGCTGGTATCGTTGTAATCCCTCTTACTAATCGCGAGTGAATCGCCTTTCTTACGTCTGCCCCATTCTTCGTAACAATTAATGCTGTAATCTTTACATGACGAGTATGAATTGCATCAATAATTCTCGTTGATACATATAAAGTCACTAGCGTATACAACGCTTTTTCCCATCCATATACATAGCCAGCAGCGATAATGATAATTGCATTAAAAAAGAAAAAGTATGTACCGACAGGCTTATCTTTTATTTTTGATAAAATCATGGCGATAATATCTAATCCACCTGTAGAAGCACCCCACTTTAAAGCAATCCCTACTCCAATTGCCGAAATAATCCCGCCAAAAATCGCATTTAATATGATATCATTCGAAACCGCTCTAACAGGGATGATCTCTAGAAACAAAGTCATAAATATAACACAAAGAAAACTGAAAAAGGTGAAGGCCTTTCCAACCTTTTTCCACGCTAAAATAACGACAGGAATATTAAATAAGCTAAACAATACTCCCGTAGATATGTGAATCGATAAAAAATCACCTAATATTTGTGATAATAATTGAGACAATCCAGCAAAGCCGCTCGCATACACTTTTGCTGGCGTTAAAAATAAATTCATCCCAATCGCGTTTAATAAACCTGCGATGATTACAACGATTAACTTCTTTATAAGTTCAGTATAATTCAACTTCAAATCCATTTCGAATCCACCTTTACCCTTCATAAATGCACCGCTATACATAGTCTTTACGAAAAAGGAAATGATAAACGTACAACGTTTAGAAATGGAGTTGATACATATGCCACATACGAGTGATAACGACAAAAAAGCACGCGATAATAACGCAAAACGCACACAAAAAAATGAGCAAGAGCAAAAAAATATTCAGCAAGGTAAACGTGCATACTCTAAAAAGACCGATCACCTTTGATTCCATCGTACATCAACAATTATGTTGATGTACTTTTTTACATTTTAAAGGAAAAAAACATTAAAAATTCACTTCATGTTCACTTCTATATTCTACAATAGCGATAACATATTCGGATGAGGTGTTGGCATGAGAGGGAAACATATTTTCATTATTACTGCACTAATAAGTATATTGATGCTATCTGCTTGCGAACAAAAAAATGGCTCAGCTACAGTCGCTACAGCAACAGACTCGACCATTACAAAGGATAACTTCGAAAAACAATTGAAAGATCGTTACGGAAAAGACATGCTATACGAAATGATGGCACAAGACGTCATCACAAAAAAATATAAAGTACCTGATGAAGAGGTAAATAAAGAAGTAGAAAAAGTAAAAAAACAATATGGAGATCAATTCAAAAAAGTATTAGAAAATAATGGTTTAAAAGATGAAGAGGATTTTAAAAATCAAATTAAGTTCAAACTTGCTATGAATGAAGCGATTAAGAAAAGCATTACAGAGAAAGACGTAAAAGACCACTATAAGCCAGAAATTAAAGCGAGTCACATTTTAGTAAGTGACGAAAATGAAGCGAAAGAAATAAAGAGTAAACTAGATGCTGGTGCTTCATTTGAAGAATTAGCAAAACAAGAATCACAAGATCTACTATCAAAAGATAAAGGCGGAGACCTTGGATACTTCAATTCAGGTACAATGGCTCCTGAATTCGAAACGGCTGCCTACAAACTAAATGTTGGACAAATTAGCAACCCCGTAAAATCATCAAACGGTTATCACGTTATTAAATTAACTGATAAAAAAGATTTAAAACCTTACGATGAAGTAAAAAACTCTATTCGCAAAAACTTAGAGGAAGAACGTACTGCTGATCCTGTATTCAGCAAAAAATTGTTACAAGAGGAATTAAAAAAGGCAAATATTAAAATAAATGATAGTGATTTGAAAGATACATTTACTCTTGTTTCTCCGCAAGGAAATTAAAAAAAGCACCCCCTTATCTTTTTAGATAAGGGGGTGCTTTTTAATCTTTCATCTTATTTCTTAAAGTAAGTCCAACCTTCTTCTTGGTAAACCTTTTCTTCTTTCATCAACTTACCAAGTGCGCGCTTAAATGCAGCTTTACTCATGTTAAAGCGTTCTTTAATATCTTCTGGATGGCTCTTATCCCAAAACGGCATTGCTCCGCCTCGTTCTTCCATATATGCATAAATTACTGCAGCATCGTCTTCCATTCCTTCTTCTTTACGAGGAAGAAGTGAAATGTTAATTGTACCGTCATCTTTGACGTCAATAATACGTCCTGTTACACGCTGACCGATGCGGACTTGTTCTTTTCTTTCTGTATGGTGTAAGAAAGCACGGAAATGTTCATCTGTTAAAACGAATGAACCTACTTGAAGCGAACGATATACACGTCCATTTACATTTTTATTACGCATAGATGGCGTTGCATCTACGATAATTTCTTGCATATCACTGTCTCTCGCTGGAAGAGCGATTAAACGATCACGATTCGTTAATTTTAACGTACAATATAATTCGTCGCCTACTTCTGGCCATACCGGCATATAAATCGGGAACTCATCAGCTGGAATTAGTATATCTTTTGACACACCAATATCAACAAACACACCTAAACTAGGAATAACTTCTACAACCTTTACCCAGTTCCAATCATAAGTTGTAATAATTGGTTCCTTCATTGTTGCTGAAATACGATTTTGGTGATCAAGGTATAAGAATACATCAATCGTATCGCCTTCTTCAATTTCTCCAGCTACTTCGTTTTTATGTAGGAAAATTTCTTCTTCTTCATTCCCAACCATATATCCGATTTCCGTTTCGCGTAAAACAGTTACCTGTTCAATCGATCCTATTTGCAAATACATATTTTTTAATTCCCTTCTATATATATAAAATTATCTTTTTTATCATTCCAAACAAAAGTTAATTATAACATGATTTTTCCTGTATTTGTCCAACTGCCCAAAATTCACTATAATAAAATGAGGTTACATGAATATAAGTACGAAAACACTTAAGTCTAGACTCGTTTTCAGCTATACTTTAGTATGTACAGTACATAACAAGATTAGAAATTTATTTGGAGGTGCTAACTATGGCAAAAGATAGTTCTTTTGACATCGTTTCGAAAGTAGAATTACCTGAAGTAACAAACGCAATTAATATCGCATTAAAAGAAATCCAAAACCGATATGACTTTAAAGGAAGTAAAAGTGATATTAAATTAGAAAAAGAAGTACTTGTTTTAACTTCTGATGACGAGTTTAAATTAGAGCAAGTAAAAGACGTTCTTATCTCTAAACTTGTAAAACGTAACGTTCCAATTAAGAACTTAGATTACGGAAAAGTTGAAGCTGCAACTGGCAACACTGTTCGCCAACGCGCAACACTTCAACAAGGTATCGATAAAGATAACGCGAAAAAAATTAACAACATCATTAAAGAAATGAAATTAAAAGTAAAAACACAAGTACAAGATGATCAAGTACGTGTTACAGCAAAAAGCCGTGATGACTTACAAGCAGTAATCGCAGCTGTTCGTAGCGCTGATTTACCAATCGACGTACAGTTCATTAACTACCGCTAAAAAGAAAACTCCTCTTAATTAGAGGAGTTTTCTTTTTTGTCTTGTAGAGACAATATTACGAGAACAAACTATAGAAAAAGGTATATGCGGTGAAAATCGCTAAGTGAACAGGGTCTAACCATACGCATACTTTACAAGTGACCGTATGATTAAACTAGGCCTTATTGTAGAATTTGTTTTATACATGTATTTAGCAGACCTTATTGAAAATAAGAAAAAGACACCTCAAGACGTTTCCCCCTTCGATTTGAATTACTTTTCTTAGTAATTACATCCTAGGCCAAAGTCATCTTAAAAATTGCTATAACTCATAATTCCTCTCCTCGCCAAAACGTAACAATTTATGAGTATAAGAATATTTTCCAACCTTTAATGTAATGTAAAATTAATAAGTATTTTAAAAAATGTTAATTAAAAAAGAGTTAGAAGTGGTTATTTGAAGAAATTAATATTATGGTTTTTATTGGCCACATTCTCCCTAAATACTGTAGGATGTTCTAATAATACGAATACACTAACGGATAAGTCTAACTGTATCAACAAAGCTTGGTACAAAAAAAATATGTCATGTAATCATTTAAAAAACATTAAATAGTTAATGATAAAGGTCATAAAAAAAAGACACCTCAAAGTGCCTTCCTCCGACTTGAACCATCTTAATTTCAATCATATTTGGATGGAGTTAAAAAGAAGCATAAATTTTTAATAAAGATGCAACTATTGTTTATTTCAAAGGCCTTTCTCTATCCGTATGGACACAAAAACAGGTTAGGAAGAAGGCTTTTTCTCCCTAACCTGAAATCCCCCTCTCATTAGAGAAGTTTTCATTCTCACATCGTTCCTCTTAAGAAATTTCATATCAACAGAATAAATACTATCGCGCCACCGAACAAACTTACATATACAATAAGAAGACATGAACATAGAGCCAGCAACTTCTCATCTACGCTTCCTTTTAACTGCAATTAAAAACGCAATAAATAATACATTCACCCCAACGATTAAGGAGATAAATAACCAATTCACACCTGTTTCTCCTTTAACTTTATACACGTTTGATTCTTCACGCTTTAAAACGAGATAAAATTTTCCGTTTTCCTCTCTTATAATTTCATCCTGCAACAATCCTCTTAACTCTTGTTTTTCACCAATTACACTTGCAGGTAAGGAGACTTTTTGTGTTTCTTTCGTATTATTAATTGCTACTAAAGTTACTTCATCTTTATATTTTCGTTTTAGTATGCTCATCCCGCTCTTATCATACAGAAGCTCAAACGTACCGCGTCGTAAAGACGGTCTCGCTTGCCTAAGTTCACCTAGTTTTGCTATGTGTTGCATAAACTTTTCGTCTGACTTAAAATCCATTAATCGTCTATTATCGGGTACACTTCCTCCATCTAATGCAATTTCAGTTCCGTAATAAAAATTCGGAATTCCAGGTGATGTTAACAAATAAGTAAGCGCCAGTTTTAAACGTGATGGCGGATAATACATATTTTCTTTTGCAATACGCGCATATCTTTTTGTTTCTTGATTATCTAAGAACGTAACAAATTCTCCTTCTTTTTTACTCACATCGTATAACGATTTCACCGATACATCTGCTTTAGAAAACGATTCTACTATTTTTTCGTTGTATTCGCTATCCTCCTTTGTCATAATACGAAAATCTTTCTTTATCACTTGCATATCTTTTTGCGCGTTATCCCAAAAGGAACGCGGCTTTTTTTCACTATGTATAACATAACTTCCGTCTAAATCAACTTCTTTTATCCACCATTTCATTGCGTCAATTACCTGTCGTTCGTTTTCTCCAAGCGGAAATTGAAATACAACTTTCATTCCTTTTGCATGAACTTCTTTTACAAGTTCTTTCACATCATTGTCTGTCCCGAAATGTTCATTTACCTTTTTAAAATTTCGCACGTCTAATCCATCGTACTTTCCACTTTCAAAAAGCGGCGAAAGCATAACGGTAGTAAAACCCATTTCTTTTATGTAATCCAACCTTTTTATAATTCCTCTTATATCCCCTCCTTGATACCCTTCTAAATTACCAACTTCTAACTGTTTGTCATTTTTCGGTTCTCCATTATTGAAGCGATCAATCATAATGTAGTATATAACTTCATCTTTCCACTCTCTTTTTTCGTCTGCAAAAGTATGTATTGGTACAAACAAAACAACAGCTAAGCAAAAACAAATGAATAGTTTCCTAGTCCGTATTTTTCCCACACGCATCCCCCAAGCTTTTTAATTGTAAGAATATTATACCAATTATCCGAATGAAACGCATATGTCGATTTTAATCCTCACAAAATAATTCATGTTAGGTTTCATGACATCATGTATATAATTTTCTGGATTTTTAGTTGATTTTTAGTTTAATTTCGAATATGATATGAAACATAACAAAACGATGTTGTTTTTTCTAACATCATAGGAGGAGAGCTCATGAATATGGGGGATACAGTTTTTATGTTTGTGACGACAGTAATGGTCATGTTGATGACACCAGGATTGGCACTTTTTTATGGAGGTATGGTTCGCAGCAAAAATGTACTCAGTACAACGATGCATAGTTATAGTGCAATGGCTATCGTTTCGATTCAATGGATTGTTATCGGCTATTCTTTATCATTCGGACCAGATTGGCACGGGCTTATCGGTACACTTGATTGGTTCGGTCTAAACGGAGTTACCTACGCACCAAATCCAGACTACTCATCTACTATTCCTCACAATTTATTCATGATGTTTCAACTCATGTTCGCCATTTTAACTCCAGCTTTAATTTCAGGTGCATTTGCTGAAAGAATGCGATTTTCTGCCTTTCTTATTTTTATCCTTCTATGGACAACGATCGTTTACAATCCTGTCGCTCATTGGGTATGGGGCGTCGGCGGTTGGCTAAGGGAACTTGGTGCACTAGACTTCGCTGGCGGAAACGTCGTTCACATCACTTCCGGAGTTGCTGGTCTTGTATTAGCTATTTTCCTTGGAAAACGAAAAAACATAAATGGTTCTTCTCCTCATCATTTGCCATTTACAATGTTAGGCGCAGGCTTATTATGGTTTGGCTGGTTCGGTTTTAACGTCGGAAGCGCATTATCTTTAAATGATGTAGCTTTAACTGCATTTATTAATACAAATATAGCCGCTGCTGCCTCAGCATTAACTTGGATGCTTTCAGAGTGGTTCTTCCAATCAAAACCGACTGCGATGGGAGCTGCTTGCGGAGTTGTTTCTGGTCTAGTCGCTATTACACCAGCTTGCGGGTTCGTTACACCTTTCTCAGCTCTTCTTATCGGAGCAATTGGTGGTATATTATGCTTTGGCGCCGTTTTCTTCTTAAAAACAAAATTCGGTTATGACGATACACTTGATGCCTTTGGATGCCACGGCATCGGAGGAACTTGGGGCGGTATTGCAACAGGACTATTTGCAACTACTGCCGTAAACGGCGATGGCGCTAACGGATTATTTTACGGAAACGCCTCGCTGCTGTTGAAACAACTTGTAGCGATCGGCGCAACATATGCGTTCACAATTATAATGACGTATGCCATTATTAAAGCAATCAACTTCTTCCTCCCTGTCCGGGTAGATGAGCACGAGGAACATATGGGACTTGATATTTCGATGCATGGTGAGAAAGCTTATGAACATGCAGAGCGAGCAAACTAAAAAAGAGATGCAATCTATTAGTAATAGATTGCATCTCTTTTTTGCGCACCGGGCAACATACCCCACCTAGTATAACCGGAAATATATTAACGGTTTTTTGGATATATCAACGATTTTTCAAATATATCGATTGTTTCTTTCAATATATCAACGGTTCGACACAACATATCGATTTACCAACAAATTCCGACATGTTTTACATGCGAAATACCCCACATAACTTTATACAAAAAAGACGACCGAAGCCCGGTCGTCTTTTCCTATTTATTTCGGAGCATTTCCTACATATTGCGTAATATCAACATTTAATGCCTGCGCTAAACGCATACCGTATTCTTGATCTGCACGGAAGAAGTTACAAACAGCTAATAATTTTGTGCGTTCATTTACGTCTTTTAGATCATTTGTTAAGTTTGCAATTAAGTTATCTTGCTCTTCTTTAGAGAACGAACGGTAACGCTCACCTGCTTGTTTGAAGTCATTTGGTTTCTCAATTTTTTCACGAGATACATAGCCTTCTACTTTCATAGTTGAATCGCGGTAAGCTTTGTCTTCAACTGGATTCTCTGCATGACGACTCGGTTCGTAGTTGATTGTAGATGGGTTTTGATTCACTTGCATCGCACCATCACGTTGTTGATTCTGAACAGCTGCGTATGGGCAGTTTACAGGAATTTGTAAGTAATTTGCACCAAGACGATAACGCTGTGTATCTGGGTAAGAGAATAAACGACCTTGTAATAATTTATCTTCCGATGGCTCAATACCATTTACAGTTGCACTTGGAGAGAACGCTACTTGCTCTACTTCTGCAAAGAAGTTTTTCGGATTACGATTTAACGTCATTGTCCCTACTTCCATTAATGGGAAGCGATCTTCTGGCCATACTTTCGTTGGATCTAGTGGATCAAAGTCTAAAGAGTCCATTTCATCTAATTGCATAACTTGTACGTGTAAATCCCATTTTGGGTAATTTCCTTTTTCGATTGCATCGAACAAGTCACGAGTTGCATGATTGAAGTCTTTCCCTTGTACTTCTTGCACTTCTTTCGCATTTAAGTTACGTACACCTTGCTGTGGTTTCCAGTGGTATTTAATATAAACAATTTTGCCTTCTTCATTAATCCATTTAAATGAATGGACGCCGAAACCTTCCATTTCACGATAGCTTGCTGGTGTACCGTAATCAGAAAATACCCATGTCATCATATGTGTAGATTCTGGACTTAACGTCATGAAATCCCAATAACGATCTGGCGTTTGAATATTCGTATCAGGTGCTGGTTTTAAGGAATGTACCATATCAGGGAATTTAATTGCATCACGAATGAAGAAAACTGGTAAATGATTACCTACGATATCGTAGTTTCCTTCTTCTGTATAAAATTTAACAGCAAACCCACGTGGGTCACGTGCTGTTTCAGGAGAACCTTGACCATGAATAACCGTTGAAAAACGAACAAATACAGGCGTTTCAGTTCCTTCATTTTGTAAAAATGCTGCTTTCGTATATTGCTTCATACTATTTTTCGTTACGAATACACCGTGAGCACCTGCACCACGTGCATGCACAACACGCTCCGGAATACGTTCACGATCAAAGTGCGCAAGTTTTTCTACTAAATGATAGTCTTCTAATAATACTGGTCCACGACGACCAGCTGTACGAGAATTTTGGTTGTCTCCAACTGGAGCACCTTGGTTTGTTGTTAAGCGATTATTTGGATTCATCTAGGGGGATCCTCCTCTTTCTTTCGTAGTAATCATTATTTATTTAAAATTATTATAAATTAATTATTATTCAAAACTAAATCTTTGTCAACTATTTCCTTCACTTTTTTGGAAACAATTTCAGCCAAACAGTCGATAAATGCAGATTGTGCATTCGGCATATTTGGTCTGAAATATTTGGCATTTAATTCATCCGTTACAACTTTACATTCATAATCGTTGTCATATAAAACTTCTAAATGCTCCGCTACAAAACCAACTGGGCAATATACGAAAGATCCGTACCCATGCTCTTCATATAAATCTTTCGTTAAATCTTGCACATCTGGACCAATCCACGGATCTGGAGTATTCCCAGCACTTTGCCAACCGATTGTATAGTTTTGAATATTTGCAGCTTCTGCAATTAAATCTGCCGTATGCTTTAGTTGTTCTACATATGGGTCTCCTGTTGCAATAATTTTTTCTGGCAAACTATGCGCTGAAAAAATTACGACTGCTTTCTCTTTATTATCAATTTCTGTAAACGTCTCTTTTATTTGGTCTGCCCAATACGAAATAAATTTCGGTTCATCATACCATTGTTCAATTGGTTCAATAACAGGACCACCAATTTCTTGCGAAAGACGAATAGCACGGTCATTATACGCTTTAATGCTAAATGTAGAGTAATGTGGCGCTAATACGATACTAATCGCTTGCTCAATCCTATCACGCTTCATTTCTTCTACCGCATCTTCTATAAATGGTGCAATATGTTTTAAACCTAAGTAACAAGTAAATTCATACTCTGTAAATATGTTATTCATTGAATCTGTTAATTTATGCGCCTGTTCTTTCGTAATTTTTGCAAGCGGCGAAATTCCACCAATCGCTTTATAGCGCTCGATTAAATCTTGGAGTGCCTCTTTGGAAGGTTTACGACCGTGGCGAATATGTGTGTAGTACGCTTCTACATCATCTAATGATTCTGGCGTTCCATACGCCATTACGAGTAAACCTATTTTTTTCTTTGTCATCTATATAACACCTCAATTTTATAAATGAGAATCTTTTTCAAGAACATTTGTTTCCAATTATAGCAAACAATAATAAGTACGTAAAGATAATTATTCTAAATAAGTATTTTTTCTAATATGATTTTTAATTTCATTTGACAATTTCTTTAATAAAAAGCGACTTACATAAAAGTAAGTCGCTTTTCCCTTATTCCTTAATATTTACCCCATACTCTTTAAACCAAACGTGAATTTGTGCTAAATGAGCTAAAAGTTGAGGACCTGTCATTAATTGCCCGAACCAAGGTGATTGAAATGCACTGCCGCCAGACTGAATCAATCCGCTCAACTGCTCTTTATCAAATAGTTCGTGTAAAATTGAACCTTTATCTGTTAATAAATCTTGCAGCCATACTGTGACTGCTTTCGTATAGTGCGGATTATGCGTTTTCGGATACGGGCTCTTCTTTCTATATAAGATGTCATGCGGAAGCACATCTTCTAACGCTTTACGTAATAGACCTTTTTCGCGGTTTTTATACATTTTCATTTCCCAAGGAATATTCCACGCATATTCGACAAGACGATGATCTGCAAATGGAACACGTACTTCTAAGCTTGCCCCCATACTCATGCGGTCTTTTCTGTCTAATAATGTTGTCATAAACCATACCATATTTAAATAAAATAATTGGCGTCTTTTTGCTTCTAGCGGACTTTCCCCCTCTAAAATAGGAACTTCTTGAATCGACTCTTCATAACGCCTTTGTACATATTGTTGTAAATTTAATTTATTTCTCCATTCTTTTTTTAGAAGTTGTTCACGCGCTTCTGTAGAACGCATCCATGGAAATGCACTCGATTGTAAATCATCTTCTCTATAAAACCACGGATATCCACCAAATATTTCATCTGCACATTCTCCAGATAAGCCGACGACAAAATCTTGTTTAATTTCGCGGCAAAACCATAATAATGACGAATCGATATCTGCCATACCAGGCAAATCACGAACGAGTACCGCCTCCGTTAAATACTCTGCTAGTTTTTCATTCGAAATGACGCAACGATGATGAGTTGTTTGAAACGTCTCTGTCATCAAATTAATAAACGGAGCATCTGAATTTGGCTGAAACGCATTCGCTTTAAAGTATTTGTCATTATCTTCGTAATCAATTGAATACGTGTGTAATTGTCCTTTTCCTGATCTCTCGTATTCTTTCGCCGCAATAGCTGTAATAGCGCTCGAATCTACACCACCTGATAAAAAGGTACATAGTGGTACATCAGAAACAAGCTGTCTTGTAATGGCATCTTGTAGTAAAAAGCGCGTTTTCTCTACTGTTTCTTCAAAAGAGTCTTCATGTTTTTTACTTTCTACATTCCAATATCTCCATATACATAAACCGTTCTTTGAAAATGTCATCGCATGACCTGGACGTAATTCTTTTATACCAGCATAAATACCGTGGCCAGGCGTTCTTGACGGTCCGAGTCCGAATATTTCTGATAACCCTTCTAATGTTACTTCCGCCTTCACATCTGGATGCGACAATATCGCTTTTAACTCCGAACCAAATAGTAAGCGTCCGCTATCATATTTATAAAAAAGTGGCTTTACACCTAATCGATCTCTCGCAATAAATACTTGTTCTTTCTGTTCGTCCCATACTGCAAACGCATATATACCGTTTAAATGATCGACACATTCTTCTTTCCATTCAATATAAGAAGCTAATAATACTTCTGTATCAGAATGACCTTTGAACGTATACCCTCTTCTTAATAATTCCTTTCGAATGTCTTCTGTGTTATAAAGTTCACCGTTATAGCAAATGGCGTAATTCGTTTCATCTTTTAAACAAGTCATCGGCTGTTTACCGCCCTCAGGGTCTACAACGATTAACCGTTTATGCCCAAATGCGACATTTCCTTTAATCCAAACTTTATTATCATCCGGCCCCCGCTTCGCTAACGTCTCAGCCATCTTCGTAACGACATCTCTTTCTCCTTCTAATGAGCGTTTATAATCCACCCATCCTGTAATCCCGCACATATAAATCATCCTTCCATCTTATTTCTTTTCTTGAACGTGCAGTAATCCCCACCCTAAGAGTGCGGATCAAAAAATGAAAAACTTGACGATAACCTACTATCCACATATGGAATAGCATTCTCACTCAGTAAAACGTGTTTTATTGTATGCCCACCTATGTCTAGATGTGTCTAGTTATAAAGAACGCACGAACTGTCTATAACAGGAATAACTACTTTTCATAAAGGAGAAATCGTATATGATACAACGTAAACATATTTTATATAACCAGCCCCGTGCTCATACAGTCGGTAATGTAGAATATATAAACAATGAATGGGTATTCTTTGATGATGAAAATGATGAAGCGTTTCTATTAGAAGATATTGCCGAAGATGGGTTTGAAATTTTGTATAATAACAATTGGTTACCAGCCCGTTTCTATGAACAAGATGTATTACAAATCGCCAACGAGCAACACCATTTGCAAAATGGTGAAATGGTACGTATTCGAAAAAAGTTACTTCTTAGCTATAATGAATGGCTCGAGGAATTACCTGACTCTGTCTTCACATTATTAACTGAATCATTGCAATCACTTCACTACTCTTTATATGATTGCATGTATTGTCATAATTATTTATCCTTCTTACCGAAAGAGGAGTCACGCGAAGGAGTAAATATTCTTTTGTTTGATAACGACGAAATGATCTGTACACTGCAGCACCATTTCGTACGTCACACTACGTCAAATAAAAATATGTTCCGTTTTACGAAAGTAAATGGAGAAGAGTTGCATATCGATGCGACATAAAAAATAAAAACCACCTTATCTCCCAAGTCTTTGAGATTATAAGGTGGTTTTATTTTTATTTGAATACGTACCAGCCAAGTGGCAATTTCAGTCCTAAGTATAATACTGCTACTAGCGCAACAATAAATAAGCCCCAAACCGCCCCTGTTGGTTTGTTTTTGCTCATTTTTACAAGAACCATTTCCATTCCGCCGATAACTAAAATACCAGCTAACATTTTCAGGCCGTACCACATGTGCATGCTACCTGTTGCTGTCTTCACAATACTCATGTACAACATGAAGCCTGTCACAATAATGATGATATACATTAGGCGAAGCCCCATATGTACACCCTTACCTTTTCTTCCTGCTGAATAAAGTGAATACGCAACGAAGAATAAAATTAAACCTAACGCCCATGCTGTAATATGCATATGTACCATCGTATCCCTTACCTCCTCTTTTCACACTTTTTCACTCTATATGATAACATGTTCATTTATTTTCAGGAAATGTTTCGCTTTTTTACATTTAAATGATATAATATTTAGAGTATTTACAAACTTCTTGTAATAACAAAAGGGGGAACAATCATGATTCAAACTAAGGATATTATCGAACTTACAGACACATATGGAGCAAATAACTATCACCCACTTCCAATCGTTATTTCTAAAGCAGAAGGTGTTTGGGTAGAAGATCCTGAAGGAAACCGCTATATGGACTTATTAAGTGCATATTCTGCAGTAAACCAAGGTCATCGTCACCCGAAAATTATTAACGCTTTAATTGACCAAGCTAATCGTGTTACGTTAACTTCTCGTGCTTTCCATAGCGATCAATTAGGTCCTTGGTACGAAAAAGTTGCGAAACTAACTAATAAAGAAATGGTACTTCCAATGAATACAGGTGCTGAAGCTGTTGAAACTGCAATTAAAACAGTTCGTCGCTGGGCTTATGATGTGAAGAAAGTAGAAGCAAACCGCGCTGAAATCATCGTTTGTGAAGATAACTTCCACGGACGTACAATGGGTTCTGTTTCTATGTCTTCAAACGAAGAGTACAAGCGTGGATTCGGTCCAATGCTTCCTGGCATCGTTGTAATTCCTTACGGTGATTTAGAAGCGTTAAAAGCTGCAATTACACCAAACACAGCTGCATTCATTTTAGAGCCAATCCAAGGTGAAGCAGGAATTAACATCCCGCCAGCTGGTTACTTAAAAGAAGCTCTTGAAGTATGTAAAAAAGAAAACGTTTTATTTGTAGCAGATGAAATCCAAACAGGCTTAGGCCGTACTGGTAAAGTATTCGCTTGTGACTGGGACGATGTAACTCCTGACATGTACATACTTGGTAAAGCACTTGGTGGCGGCGTGTTCCCGATTTCTTGTGTTGCAGCAAACCGCGACATTTTAGGTGTATTTGAGCCAGGTTCTCACGGTTCTACATTCGGTGGTAACCCACTTGCATGTGCTGTGTCTATCGCAGCTCTTGAAGTGTTAGAAGAAGAAAAATTAACAGAGCGTTCGCTTCAATTAGGAGAAAAATTAGTTGGGCAATTAAAAGAAATTGACAATCCAATGATCACTGAAGTTCGTGGTAAAGGTTTATTCATCGGTATCGAATTAAACGAGCCAGCTCGTCCTTACTGTGAACAACTAAAAGCAGCTGGTCTACTATGTAAAGAAACACATGAAAACGTAATTCGTATCGCACCACCTCTAGTAATCTCTGAAGAAGATTTAGAGTGGGCATTCCAAAAAATTAAAGCTGTATTATCGTAATGATAGAGAGGTTGTCCGACATGTTGGGACAACCTCTTTCTTTTTATATTCATTTATATTAAGATTTTTTGTAATTTTCTGTATTTTAAAATCGTAAAGGAGGTGCGATATGCTATTAAGATATGGTAAACATATTAACTATTTAGCTACATCTTTTATTTTAGTTACATTCTTTGGCTTCCTACTTTCCACAACATGGCTTACACACTACTCAACTCCTACTACATTCACACTACTGAAAGCATCATTTTGGACTGCTGTTATTCTTACTATCATTGGTTTTGGACGAGAAAAAAACGCACTTACGGTTATACTATTTGGCATTTGTACACTTGCATTCATTGGTCTTTACACTTTTTCCGTTATTGATTACCTCTATAACCCAAGGCCATAAAAAAGAGCTATCTTTTAACAAGATAGCTCTTTTCTTCACTTCACTACATTTCGCAAAGTACCAATTCCTTCTACTGTAATAACCACTTCATCACCAGCATGTAAAAACTTCGGTGGTGTGAAACCTTTTCCGACACCAGCCGGGGTTCCTGTTGCGATAATATCGCCTGGTTCTAAAGTCATTCCTTTACTTATCGTTGAAATAATTTCTTCTATTGAAAAAATCATTTTATTTGTGTTGGAAGTTTGCCTTACTTCTCCATTTACTACCGTTTCAATGTGTAATGCATTCGGCGCATTAACCACCGATTTATGAATTAAATACGGTCCCATCGGACAAAATGTATCGAAGCTTTTCCCAAGGAAAAACTGTTTATGTTTTCTTTGAATGTCTCGAGCTGTTACATCATTTATAATCGTATAACCAAAAACATGCTCAAGCGCTTTTTCTTTTTTTATTTGCTTCCCTCGCTTACCAATAATGATAGCTAATTCTCCTTCGTAATCTAGTTCGTCCGTTGCATGAGGGTGACCATTAATTTGCTCATTTATGCCAATAACTGTTGTTGGTGCTTTCGTAAAAATCATTATATTTTCTGGAATAGACTCTATTCCGCCCATTTCTATGGCATGCTCACGATAGTTTTTTCCAACGCACAAAATATTCTTTCTTGGCCTTGGAATCGGTGCTAATATTTTCACCTCTGTTAACGGATAATACGCCGCTTCCCCGTTTTCTTTTGCCCAATTTACAATTTCACATACTTTCTCAAAGCATTCAGTTCCTCTTTCAATACACTCTAACATTGTAATAGGGATTGTAACCTTTTCCCCTTTTTGTCTTTGCGCTTCTCTTAAGTGTAATACCTTTTTTTCTTCTTCATCCACAATACCTACAAATACCTTTTCTTCTTTCTTCGCCGTTACAAAACGCAATATTTCCACTCTCCATCCTAAAACTCATGCCCTTTAATTGTATTCGCATCCGTAAGGAAAAAACCTTCTCATACACGCTAATTTTTACAATATTCTTCTCATACCCTATTCGTTACGCCTTTATATTTGGCATAAAATGTAGAAATTTTACTTTTTTTAGCGAAGGTATTTCTTTTTTATGGAGTTTTTGTATAATATGTACTACATATATACTAAAAATTTCATTTAGAGATGGAGCCGATTTCAATGTTTGAGCAAGCGATTGAAAAAAAACGTGAAAAAATGATTTATTTTGCTGAACGCTATGGAATGACTTCTCAAAAAACAGTGGATTGTAGCCAAGAACTGGACAGGCTCTTAAATGTAATTTGGCATGTACATACGGATTATCACCCAAATCAAACACTCGACACACACACGCAATAGCGTGTGTGTGTCTTTTATTTCAAAAAAACACACATTTTATTGGAAACGCCCATACAATAGTAGAAAAGAAAATTTTAAAAACGAAGGGTGTTTTGTATGCCAGCTATGGTCGGACATATTCGTATCGTCAATATTGGATCAAGTGGTATTTTTCATATTGGAGATGTATTTGCGATTAGGCCTATTAGTTACTCACGTGCTTTCGCCGGGGCCGGCTCTTTTAATGTTGGAGATAACGTTTCTGTCTACAATTATCAAAGTGCAACGACTGTCAACGATTCAGATGTCGTCGATCAAGCGATAATTGGTTCAACTTAAAGGGGGCGATTGTATTGAATTTTTACGTAAACCAAAGCATCATCATTAACAGCATTAAAATTGATAGCATTACAACCTCTTCTGTGTTCCAAATTGGTACTGCCGGAAGTATTAAAGCCCTATCTAAATTTTCAAATACGGGCGGATTTACGGAGCCGCTTCGCCCATTACAAGCGAAAGGACAAATTATTTCTATCAAACCATCAACTAGTTCTTCTTAAGACATCCTTGTCATAAATATATAGCAGGAATATTTTTACCCTCCCTATTGAAAAGGAGGTTTCACAAATGAATCAAGATATATATACTTACTTACACCAACTTCAACAAGCTCTTCAAACACAACAAGCAGCCATCCTGAATTTAGAAGATCAAGTGCGCCAACTCCAAGAAGAGCTTAACGAATTAAAAAATCGCCCCTCCTCTTCTGTAGGAAAAGTGGAATACAAATTCGATCAATTAAAAGTCGAAAATTTAAATGGTACTTTAAATATTGGTTTAAACCCATTTTCAGCAAAAGGACAACAAATTGAAGATTTTCAAGTGGATACAGAAACATTGAAGGTAAACCCTGAAACCGAAACAAACCCAGACTTTTATCAAGGTATCCTCCAAGAAATGCATCGATACTTAGATGAAGAAGCATATAATCGTATTCTCCATTTTGAACAAGAAGAGCGAACACCGCTTGATGAAATGTATCGACAAATGATGGTGGATGACATAAAAAAACAGATGGAGCATCGACTCCCTTATTATTTATCACAAGCGCAATCATATGAAGGTATTTCAACAGATCCAGATTATTTACGAGATATCATTATTCAGGCAATGAAACAAGATATTGACAAAGCCTTTCTCTCCTTTATTCAGCACATACCGGGAAATTTCCGAAAGGAGTAAGTATGTATGAACCTTAACGTTGTAAACCGTGAGTTAAAAGTCGGACAGATTAAAATGAACGGTGTATCGTCGTCCGCACTCTTTTTAATTGGAGATGCAAATCTCCTCATTCTATCTTCTATTCTCGATACACCATTTGAAACAGTTACAGAGGGTCCATTTGTACCATTAGTAACAGATGTCCCTCCTACTCCAGGTTAAGGAGACTGAGAAATTATGTTGCATCATGTGTCTATTGTCCAAAGTGTTTCTATTATTTCTTTAGGGATTGCTGCTGTATTTCAAGTTGGAGATGCAAACCAAATGGAATTAAAAAGTAGAGCTATTGCCGTCCACCGTGAAATTCCTTTTTATATACGGGGAGAAGGTCGCTTTGATGCTTTTGAAATCTTTACAGATGAACACATTACAATTCCAAAACGAACGACAGATGTAAAATTAAACATTGTAAATGAATGCCCTTTTATTGAAGTTAATAACGTTGAATTACGCACACTTTTAAATTCTGGTTGCTTTCAAATTGGAAATGTTGATTATGGTTTTAATAACTCTCGTATTATACAAATCCGCCAATATATTACGGATGAACCTTCCGCACAATAATTCATATAGTAATTAAAAAGCTTAGTAAAGTAGGTGGATGGTATGCCTTCGGTTGTAGGAAATCTCGTCGTGCAAAACAGTAACGGCTCTTTCAACTTAGGAGATTTTTATAACGTATCTCCGAAAGAAAACACGAAAGCCTATAACGGATCTGGAGCTTCCAATGTTGGGTTTGTCGTGAATACGTTTAACGGTGTTAGTGCAACGAATACATTTGATTCTGATGTGGCAGATCAAGATCAGATTGGAACAGCGTAAAAAAAGTAGGAGATATTCTCCTACTTTTTTCTTTTATCTAATTCAAAATTATTAAAATAAAATTTTAATAAGCAAGAGCTTTACTGTCCACAAATAGTGGTATAAACAAGTAAGTAGTGAAGAGGCACTATTTCATTTTATTTAAATGATAACCCGCTCTCCTCCAAAGCCCTCCTAAGCTTCGGCAAAGACGCAGGCCCCATACCATGCAGTTTTAATATTTCTTTTTCACTATATTTTGAGAGTTCTTCTACAGTTTGAATTCCATGGTGTTCTAATGCCCTTCTTGCTGGCGCTGAAAGAAGAGAGAGAAAACCTTCTTTTGGTTTTCTCTCTTTCTCACAGACTGGGCAAGTTGGACAATCGCTACTTTTATAGTACTCGTGTCCCTGTTCACAAGTTCTTAACGTTTTTTCCGTTACCATTTTCAAGCCCCTCTATTCTTCAATATTTACAACGTGATTCCCATCAAAGAAGTATAAATATTTCTCTTTTACAGGATGTTGCAAGCTTTTCTCCAGTGCTTTTGCATATAACGAAAGCTGCACTTTATATCGATCTTCTAAAATTGGTTTCGCTTGTTCGAATCCGCCTGGAAATTTCCCTTCAATCGTATCTGTTTTGAAGTCGATTAACGTAATGCCATCTTCCTCTTCAATCATGCAGTCGATAACCCCTTGGACAAGAATCGATTCCCCGCTATTCCCTTGCCAATCTTGATATGCTTCTTCTGCTGCAAGCATCATCGTAAATGGAACTTCACGCTCAACACTTTTCGCCGCTAATACCCTTTTACCTAAGTCACTGTCAAAGAATGAAATTACTTTTTCAATCGCTATTTCTTCCGCCTGCTCGAATGTTAATAATTCCTTATTTACCATTCCAGCAATTTGCTCTTGAAGAACTTCAACCGTAATCGGCTTCTTCAAATCAACATGCTGCATAACGGCATGGACTGCTGTTCCGCGCTCTGCGTACGTTAACCCTTTTTTCTCCATAAAGCGCGGACGTGTTTTAATTGGTGCACGTAGTTTTTTAATAAAGGCGTTATCACTACCATCTTCTGATTGATAATTTCTCTTTATTTCTGTAACAGATTGCTTCGCACGGTGAGATGTTGCTTCCTCATATCCGTACTTCCACATTAATCTGTCGTACACTTCATCTTTTCGTTCACTTTCTAACGGCACAGCCTTTTTCTCACGAAGCGCTTCTAACAATTCTTGTTTCTCTTCTTGAACTGGCTCTGGTGCAAGTAGCGTATTACCGTCCACAACTTCTACTTTCCAGCTCGTGTCATACCCGTAAATTTCATCTGGAATACTTCCTTGTCCTAATTCAAGAAGCATTTCACTATCACGGTGTCTATATAATGAAGGTGCAATCCAGTCTAAATAACAAGACGCCCCGGCACGTATGTGATCTGGTAATAACCATTCACTATGTTCCCTCGCATCAAGCCATTTTTCCATTTCCTTATTTGCATCCTTAACTGTTCCGATTAAAATTAACTTCTCTTTCGCGCGCGTCAACGCTACGTATAGTACGCGCATTTCTTCCGCAATTAATTCCATTTTCATTTTACGCTTAATCGCAAGCTGTGATAATGTTGTATATTTAATTCGTTTACGCGGATCGATAAATTGCGAACCGAAACCGAAATCTTTATGCAATAAGAAACGTTTCATCAAGTCTTGTGTATTAAAACGACGACCGAGTCCAGCTACAAATACAACCGGGAACTCTAACCCTTTACTTTTATGAATCGTCATAATGCGAACAACGTCTTCTTGTTCACCGAGGGCCCTCGCCGTACCCATGTCATCACCGCGTTCTAAAATACGTTCAATAAAACGTAAGAAGCGGAATAATCCTCTAAATGATGTTGCTTCGTATTGTCTTGCGCGGTCATATAGTACGCGTAAGTTTGCCTGCCTTTGCTTTCCAGCTGGTAAACCGCCAACTAAGTCGTAATAACCTGTCTCACCGTACACTTTCCAAATTAAATCAGAAAGTGATTGTTGGCGCGCGAATTCACGCCATCCTTGCAGTAAGTTATAAAACCACTCTAATTTATCATGAAGTTCTTGCTCCTCTTCAAGTGGTGCCCCTTTTAAGAATGAGCTCATTACTTCATAAAACGAGCCTTTCTTTCCATGAGCACGAAGCGTTGCAAGTTCTTCATCGCTCAATCCAACGATTGGAGAACGAAGTACAGCTGCAAGCGGAATATCTTGCATTGGATTATCAATAACGCGGAATACGTTCATCATAATATTTACTTCCGTCGCTTCAAAGTAACCAGTCGCAAGGTCAGCGTACACTGGAATTCCTTGTAATTTTAACTCTTCCATAATTTGCGGGGCCCACGGCATGGAGCGAAGTAAAATAACGAAGTCGCGGTATTGTACTGGGCGCATACTATCATTTTTACGGTCATACACTTCATAACCTGAATCAACCATCGCTTTAATGCGCTGCGCCATAAGACGAGCTTCAAGCTGTGCTTTTTCGACTTCTGCACCTTCTTCTCCGTCTATTACTTCTTCTTCCGTTTGCTGAATGCACAGTAGTTCTGCCGCTACATCTTCACCTTCTGGATAGGTAGCACCTAACTTTAATTCAGCGTCTGCATCGTAGTCGATTTCTCCGACTTCTTCACCCATAATTTGTTTGAAGATAAAGTTCGTACCTGCTAACACTTCATGACGACTACGGAAGTTTTTCGCTAAGTCGATCTTCATTCCACCGCCCAATCCTTCTTGTGTGAAGCGTTTATATTTTCCTAGGAATAGTCCTGGTTCGGCTAGTCGGAAACGATAAATCGACTGCTTTACGTCACCAACCATGAACAAGTTTCCTTCACTCTCAGAATCTTTCGTTACGAATTTAATAATAGATTCCTGTACAAAGTTCGTATCTTGATATTCATCGACTAATACTTCAGCAAATTTATTACGATATTGGAGCGCCACTGCTGACGGATTCATTTCACCATTTTCACTTTGTTCACTTAAAATTTGTAAACAGAAATGCTCTAAATCTGTGAAATCGACCATTCCTTTATCTCGCTTCATCGCTTGGAAACGCTCTGTAAATACTTTTACAAGTTGAACAAGCTTTTCTAATACTGGGTGCATATCTTGAAAATCTCGTAAGAAACTTTCAGGTTTTCGGCTAAATAACTCTTCTTGTAATTTCTTCACTTCATCTTTCGCTTTATTACGAAGAGAGTCTACTTGTTTTACAACATCTTCATTGTAATCACTTTTCTTAATACGCTTTAACGTTTGCCACGATACATTTTGCATCGCTTCATACAAACTTGTCCACGACTCATGAGCAGCTGATGATAGCGTTCCAAGTAAAGCTAGATCTGCTTGCAGGGTTTCAATGCGAGGCGCTGGACCGTCAGGAAGCATTGCGAGTTCAGTTGCCTTACGAATATGCTGTTCCGCTGTTTCAAGCTGGAATTTCACATCTTCTAATAAATAAGAAGCATATACTAAATCTTCAATTGTCTTTCCTTCTACGTCATATGCTTCTACTAATTTATCAAGCCATTTTTCCGGATTTGGATGCGCTCTTGACTCTGTATGAAGCGCTAAAATCATACGTTGTAAGTCATCATCACTACGGTCACTCGTATAACGATCAACAAGTTCAAAGAAGATTGTATTATCTTCGATTCCGTACTCTTCTTCTAATATGTCATCTAGCACTTCTTCTTTTAACAATTCATTTTCTGTTTGATTCGCAATACGGAAACGAGGATCAACATCAAGCATGTAGTAATATCCTCTAATTACTTGTAAACAGAATGAGTGAATTGTTGAAATGGAAGCTTTATTTAATAGGCTCAGCTGCTTTCTTACGTGTTGAGAGCCTGGTTCATCAATTAATACCTTTTCTAACGCTTCCCCGATTCGGTTTTTCATCTCTTGCGCCGCTGCATTCGTAAATGTTACAACGAGCAGGCGGTCGACATCGACTGGATTCTCTTCATTAATAATCTTTTTAATAATACGTTCAACTAATACTGCTGTTTTACCTGATCCAGCTGCAGCCGCAACTAAAATATCACGTCCATTCGCTACAACAGCTTTCCACTGGTCATCTGTCCATTGACTACCTTCTGGTTTTTCAGGCCAATTTTCTATCATTCTCCGCCAACCTCCTCTCTTATTTTCTCCATCGCTTCGCTATCTTTCATATCTTTTAACGATCGGAACTGATTATCTTCAAGTGACTCATCAAATTGACAAACAGATTTGAAGTTACAGAACGTACATGCTGCTTTATTTCCCATTTTATAAGGAGCAATATCGATAACACCTTCTGTAATATCTTTTCCGATATTTTCAAACGTATGGTGTACATATTTTTGCAGTACGTTAAACTCTTGCTCACTTGCAATACTTGAACGCGCACTAAAGCTACCGTCTTTTTTCAGGCCAGCAGAAATAATATCTGAACTTCCTGTTGAAAGTTTGTTATCCATTAAACGAACAACGTCAGCATCTCCTAATACGAGTCCTTTCATTTTAAATTTCTTTAAAATTTCTTTTTCAATTTCAGCTTCAGATGCGTCACCTTTCATCTCAACGATTGGGTTATGAATATGGAAATACAATACACCAGCTGGTGATGCTGCGTGACCTTTTTTCATCCACGTCTGTGCATTCGAAGTAACAACATCTAAATACGTTAACATTTGAAGTGCTAATCCGTAATACACTTCCGTTAAATCTAACGCTTTTGAACTTGATTTATAATCAATAATACGTAAGAACGTCCCGTTTTCATCTTCTGCCTTATCAACACGGTCAATACGGCCGACAACTTCCATCTTCACACCATTTGGTAATGAGAATTCCATCGGCGGAAGTGATCCTGTACCACCCATACCGAACGGCACTTCTAAATCAACTGGTACGAATCCGCTTGACTTCGCATGTTCACGAAGAATGATTGACGTACGGAAAATGATTTGTTGTAGTTTTTGTTTTAAATAGAAATGACGGTTTGAACTTAATAAAATTTGTCGTTGTAATAACGGTGCGATTTCTTCTATTACTAAAACAGAAAGATGCTCACACTCTTTTATGGATAAATCCGCCCAAGTACGGTTTTCACGCAATAGCTTGTCCGCAATTTTCTTTAATGCCGCATGGAATAATTCGCCGATGTCCGGCGCATCAAGCTTGAAAATATCACGCTCTCTAAGCGATAAACCGTGCTGCGCAAAATGAGCGTATGCACAACGGTTAAATAGTTCCATACGAGAGACGCTTCCTTTAATTATATCTCCGTATAAATCTCTACTTACTGCTGTACTTAGTTTCTTCGCACGATTTCGATAGAATAAACTTGATAAGACGCGGCTACTTTTTTGTTTCCATTCATCTGAAGTTACGTAGAAATTATATACGTCCCACCAAAAGTCTAAATTCCCTTCAAATCCGTATCGCTTCCACGTTTGTAGTTGCTGCATAACGTAAGATAACGTTACTTCTGGCGTTGCTACGTATGAAATTTGTTCTGAACGTGATAAATCGTTTACGTCATTCGTAATAAATGAATCTTTCACATTAGGGAACATTCTTTTTATTTTCTTAATAAAGCTAGACGCAAGTAACGTCTTTCCTTCTTCATCTGCAAGCGGGCATGAAATATATAACTTCTCAGATGCTCTCGTTACCATTTGATACATAACGAACTGTTCTTCTAACAAAGTTTGTCTCGTCGTTGGCGCTAATTCAATCCCTGCTGCACCAAGAACTTCCCTTTCTTCATCAGAAAGCATACCTTCGTCCATAGGTGCTGCTGGAATAACACCCTCATTTACACCTATAATAAACGTTGCTTTCACGTCAGATAACCTGGAGTGATCAATATTAGCAATTAACACTTGGTCTAATGACGGCGGAATGTTAGCAAATTGAAGTGCCTCAAGACCTGTCGACATAACGTCCGTAAACATAGAAAGAGACATTTTCTCTTCACCAAGCATCTCTACAAACGTATCAAGAAGGCTCATTACTTCTTCCCATACTTGTTCATGATCTGTCGCAAATAAGAAATCTCCACTTTCTTCTGCACGTATACGTAATTCTTCTAGTTTTTTCGGAACATCCAGCTCTTCTAGAAATAAGTAAACTGCTTCACACATTTGCATAACTGTTCCTGCACGCTTTAACCTTTTTTGCATGCGAATAACAGGTGTTCTTACAACGTCACGTAACCTATTTATTTTCTCTTCCATTTCACGTTCACTATCTGTGATCATCCCGTTCGTATCATCAAGAGAACGATAACGGCGATACATCCATGGATCCTCTGAAGTCCACCTCTTTCCTTGTACACCGTACGCTAAACAGTAATTTTCAAATTCATCCATTTCTTCACGCATCGTTTCTTTTCTTACGTCTAATGGATATAAAAGCTCTGTTTTCACGCAGCGGAACACCGCATCATAACGCCAATTCCCACTAATAATCTCGAGTGCAGAACGAATACATTCTACTAATGGGTGGTGTGACATCGGACGCTTTTCATCGATGAAGTGTGGGATATTGTAATCTGTAAATAACGTTCGCATCACATCGTAATAACTTTCCCCATTACGAAGAAGAACCGCAATATCTCGGTAACGATAGTTTTCCTCCGCCACAAGTTTACGAATTTCACGCGCAACACCTTCTACCTCTGCTCGTAAATTCGCAGCTGTACTAATCGTTACACTCGCTTCACCGTTAAATTTTTCATTCGGACGCGCTTCATAATGAGCTTCTAAATGTGCTAATGCCGGAGAATGAAAACGCGGCTGTTCCATAAGTGGAATTGTTTTTTCAATTTCTATTTTCTCTTCACGCGCTACTTGTTTGATTTTTTCATACGTTAACGTCGTTTCATAAAATAAATCAAGTTCATTTACTGACTGTGCTAACGTTTTTTCATCTATCGTTAACGTGATCGTAACTCTCGCTCCGCAAATCATAAGCTGTCTTACAATCTCTAACTCTTGCGGGGAAAATGAATGAAATCCATCTATATAAATTTCCGCACCATTTACATATTCAGACTGCGGAAGCTTTTCCACTAGCAATTGCAGGTAGTCTTCTGAATCTAAGTATTTTCCAATTAAAGCACGTTCAAAATCATCGTATAGTAACTGTAAATCATACACTTTATTCGCTAGTAACTTTTGTTCGGCACTGCTACTATGCGCATCCAATTGTTGCCACATTTCATATACGTTAGATGGCGTTACATTGTAACGTTTAAACTCTGCAATCATACTGCCAAGATGTTCAAAGAAACCGTTTTGCTCCGCTGCTTTTTGGAACACCGATAATCCATCTTTACGAGACTCTACAATTTTACGGAGTAACATATGTACACCCGCTTCATCAATATGAAGACGACTCGCTCCGCCAACTTCTTGTAGTACCTTCCACGCTAATCGTGAAAAACTAAAAACTTGTGCCCGAATAGAACCTCTTACATCCTCACTTCCAATTAACGCCTGCTGCGTCTGGAATGTCATCTGTTCTGGCACAAGATATAATATTGTTTTCCCTCTCTGGCGTTGTTTTAACTCTTCTTGCACTTCGCGTAAACAAAGTGTACTTTTTCCACTTCCCGCTCTACCAATCACAAATCGAAGTGACATGTAACCCCACCTTTCACTTACATAACGAACGTTAGTTTGCTACTATAATTGTATTATAGTACACGAAAAAAGACAAACTGAGTTGTTTGTCTTTTCTATACTTCTACTTCATTATATCAACCTTTTGAAAAATTCGTTTGCACCTCTTGAATTGGCCAATATCGCAAATCAACTTTACCGACAACTGTATCAGCTTTTACAAAGCCAAAGTGTCTACTATCCCAGCTCCCGAGCCGGTTATCACCTACTACAAAAATAAACCCGGGTGGCACCAGCTTTTCTTTCGTTAACTCTTCTAATGTAAAGTCGCCTGTTAGTTGCCTTCCATTTATCTCTTTCTTATACTTCTCTAAATACGGCTCATCAATAAATTGACCGTTTATATATAATTTATCCTGCTTATATTCAATATGATCTCCAGGTAAACCGATAACCCGCTTTACATAGTCCTCTTTTTTATTCGCATGAAATACCACAACGTCAAATCTGTTCAAGTCCCCAACTTGATAACTCACCTTATTTACAACTAGCATATTGCCATCCTGCAATGTCGGCATCATTGACTTCCCCTCTACAACATACGTTGAAAAGAAAAACGTTCGAAAAAATACAGCTAATAATACACCAATTAAAATTGTTCGTATCCACTCTATGCCTTCTTTTTTCAAAGTTTTCTTCATCTGCTTCTCCCCTTATCCTTTAATACTGAAGCTTTCCTTTACAAAGAAGACTATTCTTAATGTAGTTCTAACTTTACTTCGATTTTCTTACCGACATACCATAAAATAAAAATACCAATCGCTACAATAACTGATTTCACTGGATTATGAATAAATGACATTAAATCATGACCGATATACGTTAAAATAAAAATCATCACAAGTTTTCCGAATGCTAACGCTAGACCAAACTGTTTTACACTAATTCGGGATAAACCAGCGACAACATTTATTAGCGCTGACGGTGTAAACGGAAAACAAAATATAACAAAAATCGGTGCGAATCCTTTCCTTTCAATCCACCCCATTGCTTTTCGTACTCTCTCATGCTTATTTACAAACGAAAAGAAACGACTGCGACCAAAATGGCGGATGATGAAAAAGACAAGTAATGCACCCATTACTGATCCAAGCCATGAATAAAGAAAACCGAGCCAAAAGCCAAATGCAACAGCATTCGCCAGTACAAATACAATAAGCGGTAATGCTGGAATCAACGCCTCTATCATCGGTAAACCAATACCAAGAAGTGGTCCGAACGCTTTATAACTCTCAACAATATGATCCATATTTTCTGGTGAAAAATACTCTTTGATTGTCTGAAAATCCATTCTACACTTTACCCCTTTACTCTAAATACTATCCCTACTGTATCATTGCTTATATGAAAGAGGAAATGGTAGATACGACATACGGAGATGTATTTATTAAAGTTTCCATATCTTTCATAAGAATTCCTTCATTATTTAGCTATGATAATCTATCAATATTCGACAGGACGTGTCGTTCATTTTGTTATTTAGATTGTTTTTCGGTTTTTATCGGTAAATGAAATTATACTGGTGATTTTCTAAATATATCAATTACAACTCGTTTTTTCTAATATATCGCCTTATCTACAAAGATTGACTGACAAACAAAAAAAGAATGGGGATTCCCCCATCCTTTCACACTTCGCCTTCCTTCACAAAATACACCTTCTCATAAGCGGGTCTTAATGTTGATTCCTCTTTTTTATCGACCTCTTTAAAACAAGGATTCCCTTGTTTTTTCCTACGATCTTCATATTCAGTACGTAATTTCGCTGTACGATTTTGTTGATTTTCAAAACTAGTTTTTGATATTTCTAATTTCACAGCAAAGCCATTTATAAATCTAATAATAAGATTTCCATCTTTTAATTCTTTATTACTTTCAATATAAAAATGAGACAACCACGCGCACTCTTTTCTAGAGTAAGAATAGGTAGGGAAAAAATAAAGTTGATCTGCTGGACTAATCGCAATCGGTGCTTTATGTGTAATATGAGTTAACTCTTTCGTTCCTTCTTTTCTGCCTAAGAAACTAGAGCCATGCTTGCGGCAACTTCTTTCTATAATATCTAGAGGTTTTTGAAATACGAAAAAAGAATCATTCATTTCAACGACTCGCGTAACAATTTTCTTTTCACTTAGAATAACAGGAAGTAAGGCCATCGTATTTTTCGTTACAACATAATTTTCGACATAGCGTTCCACTTTACTTTCCATACTCCATTATCTCCTTTTTTCCATTTATATTAGCAGCTGCATATATAATTTTAGCATCTATGAAAAGGAAATAGCTTACAAGTTCCGCTTTTTTACAATTTTTTATCATTTATCAAACATTTGTCAAACAATAAAATCACAATATAGAAATTAATTAATTTTAAAGTTATAAAAACAGCATTTATACTACCTATAAATATTTATTATCCATTCCTCATTTCACATCATTACAACAACTAACTTTGCTATAATTAAAATGTAAATCCAATATCTGGAGGGCCACTATGGAAGAAAAAGAGATCCAACCATCGATTCAAATGAAAAATAGTAGCGTCATTATCGTGAAAAACTCAGCTAGTATTATATTCGGTTTATTTTTCATTCTGCTATTCTTTGCCAAACCGTTTCGTAAATCAAAATGTCCAGAATGTAAAAAACGTGAGAAGAAAAAATCAGGGCAAGAACATTAAAAGGCCTTCCTTTATGGAATGCCTTTTTACATTTGTAGTATCATTTTATTTATTCTTCTTCCCCCTAAAAAACGACTATATTTTCTTCCAAGGTTCTCTACATCTTTTTTGATTTGTAATATGATCCTTATATAAAACATGAGAAAGAGTATTTGTACTTGTTACCCGCTTTTAATTTTTATTAAAAAATTCAAATTTATACATCTTTATCCATCACTAACAATTCGTTAATTAGTTAACTTTGCAATATAAGTTTTGTATATAATGTCATTCAAAAACACAATATATATAAGTAGCTATTTATAATTACATTGCTTTTTATCGAATTCTACAAAGGAGTTGTATACTATGGATAAAGAAAATCCATTAAATCAGCAGGTTAATAGCATTCCCTCAGATGCTCTGAATACCCCTAGTAAGGAACAAGAACAACTGTTAGAAACATCATCTCAAAACGTACAAAATTCCAACAACAACGCTAACAAAAAAGATGTTACTCAAGGTCTATCTGGAAAAGATTTCCCCATTTCAACAGAGAATACAAATTTATAGTTATTTACTATCATACGCAGCAAATGCTCTTGCTGAACTAATTCTTCTACAGAAACTAATACGCATTCCAGATAATTTTTTACCAGTTGTAACATCGAAAAAGAGATTTAGATATAAAAACAGGCTCTAAAAAAACTTTCTCCACAACAAAAAAGGATGGCATTAGCCATCCTTTTTTCCATCATCAACTATAAAATTATAGTTTGATTACGTTTTTAGCTTGAGGTCCACGGTTACCGTCTTCGATTTCGAAGCTAACTTTTTGACCTTCTTCTAAAGATTTGAAACCGTCAGTTTCGATTGCTGAGAAGTGTACGAATACGTCGTTTTCGCCTGGAACTTCGATGAAACCGAAACCTTTTTCGTTGTTAAACCATTTTACTTGTCCTGTTACTGCCATAATTATTTCCTCCTAAGAAAATACAAATTTTAAATTTTTTAGTCTTCCTGTCTAAAAAAAGAATCCACACATTATCAAATACGAAACATAAACTAGTTCTCACATACTTTTTCTCGTTCGTTTTCAGCACTTGATAACATATGGATTGCTTAATTTAACTATTCAACTGACATCATCATAGCACATTAAAATAAAATGTACAATCTTTTTCGAAAATAGAATTTCTAATTTTTAGTATTTCTTATAAAATATAATTATCTCTATTCTAAATAAGGAGGAGTTTATGACCAATAAAATTCCTAAAAAAACATTAAAAAGAATTGAAGAGGATATTGAAAATAATAATCTTGGAAAAGCAAGAGATAGATTGCATGGCCTCATCTTTACATACCCAAATGAATTACATCTTCGAAAACAACTCGGAGATATTTATTATAAATTACAATATCCAGAAATGGCTGGACGTTACTGGTATCTAGAAGAGCATAAAACAGGTATTATGCATGAATCATGTTTATTATTTGAAAAATCAATGGGAAATAGTCCTCATCATATTGCACGTGCTTTAAAGTTTAAAGGCGATTCTAACCATATAAAAGGTTTGTATAAAGATCAACCTTTATCTTCAGTGCAGAAGAAAGTAGCAGAGGAGTTAATTTATGAGTATAAAGAAACATGGAAAGATAAGCTAGTTCCTTTTGGCTGTCTAGCATTGCTTGCTTCCCTTCTCTTTTCTGCCGTTGTTGGTCTATTCACTATTTGGAATTGGATTTTTTAATCACAGGGGGAATTTTCACATGTCAAACTACGCTAAAGAAGAAAGGCTAACAGGGGGAAACGTCTCAAGCGTATATCGTTCTGAAAATACTGTTCGGCGAGAGTTAAAGCCAGACAGTGAAAAGATTCATAAGCTATTGCAACATTTAGAAAACAAAGGATTTCATTATGCTCCAAAGTTTTTAGGTGTAGATGAAAAGGATAGAGAGATTTTATCCTTTATTGAAGGAGAAGCTGGCAATTATCCTTTAAAAGAATATATGCGATCTAATGATGTATTAAAAGAAATAGCAAAGATGCTCCGCCTTTACCATGATGCTGTAAGTGATTTTCCGTTATTAGCTGATTGGAAACCGATGGATCATACTCCAAATAACATTGAGGTTTTATGTCACAATGATTTTGCCATATATAACATTATTTTTAATAATGAGAAGCCAGTAGGGATTATTGATTTCGATGTTGCTGCTCCTGGTCCAAGACTATGGGATATCGCTTATACACTCTATACTTGTGTGCCTTTAAGTAGAGTGTATTATACTGAATCCGGTGAAGCCGTTCATTATGACTCATCGCAACATGCAGATCGTATTAAAGAGAGAGTGAATTTGTTCGTTCAGTCCTATGATAAAAATATGGATGAAGATTACTTAGGAATGGTGTTGCTTCGATTAGAAGTGTTATGTACATATATGAAACGAAAAGCTCAAGAAGGCGACTTGAATTTCCAAAGAATGATCGATGAAGGACATCTAGAGCATTATGAGAAAGATATGAAGTTTATTCGTGATCATAGGGCTGAGTGGAGTTGATTTAGTAATAAAGAAAAGTTAGTATCGTTTTTTGCCGACAACTCAACCTCTCTTTTCGAATCGTTTAGAAAATAACAAGGGGCACCTTTCAAAAAGGTGCCCCTTCCTTTTATTTCGTAAACTGTGCTTCTTCCGTAGATCCTTTTAACGCTGTCGTTGATGAAGTTCCGCCTGTAATCACTTGTGCCACTTCATCAAAGTAGCCTGTTCCTACTTCACGTTGATGACGTGTTGCAGAGTAGCCATGTTTTTCAGCTGCGAATTCTGCTTGTTGTAGTTCAGAGTATGCTGCCATGCCGCGCTCTTTATAGCCACGTGCTAGTTCAAACATACCGTAATTTAATGAATGGAATCCAGCAAGTGTTACGAATTGGAACTTGTAACCGTAAGATGCGATTTCCTTTTGGAAGCTTGCAATTGTTTTTTCATCTAGTTTTTGTTTCCAGTTGAATGAAGGTGAGCAGTTATATGCAAGTAGCTTCCCTGGATGCTCCTTATGAATTGCGTCCGCAAATCGTTTTGCATCTTCTAAATTTGGTTCTGACGTTTCACACCAAACGAGGTCTGCGTACGGTGCATACGCTAAACCGCGCGCAATTGCTTGATCAAGACCTGCATTCGTACGGTAAAACCCTTCTGGTGTTCTTTCTCCTGTAATAAATGCTTTATCAACAGGATCAATATCGCTCGTAATTAAATCAGCTGCATCCGCATCTGTTCTTGCAACGATAATTGTCGGCACTCCCATTACATCTGCTGCAAGGCGTGCAGAAATTAAATTGCGTACTGCTGTTTGCGTTGGTAGTAGTACTTTTCCGCCTAAATGGCCACATTTTTTCTCTGAAGATAATTGATCTTCAAAATGCACACCTGATGCACCTGCTTCAATCATACCTTTCATCAGTTCGAATACATTTAATTGCCCACCAAATCCAGCTTCTGCATCTGCTACAATCGGTACGAAATAGTCTGTATCATCGCTTCCTTCCATATGCTGAATTTGATCCGCACGTTGAAGCGTTTGATTAATTCGTTTTACTACAGCAGGTACGCTGTTCGCTGGATATAAACTTTGGTCTGGATACATATGCCCAGAAAGATTTGCATCAGCTGCTACTTGCCAACCACTTAAGTAAATCGCTTTTAACCCAGCTTTTACTTGTTGCATCGCTTGGTTTCCTGTTAATGCGCCAAGTGCGTTAATATAGTCTTCTGTATGAAGCGATGTCCAAAGCTTCTCAGCACCACGACGCGCTAACGTATGTTCAATATCAATTGATCCGCGCAGGCGAATTACATCTTCTGCCGAATATGGACGTGTGATCCCTTTCCAACGCTCATCTAATTCCCAGCTTTCTTGTAACTTCTCGATTCTTTCGTTTTTCATTTGTTCCATCCCCTTTTCATTTTTTATAAAATTTCATAACCCGGTAATGTTAAAAATGGTACGAATTCATCATTTCGAACGAGATTTGTAAACAACGTTGTCGCCTCTTGGAATCTCCCTTTCTTAAAGGCTTCCTTACCAATCTCTCTTTCTATTTTTGCTAATTCTTCTTCTTTTAATTCTTCCATTAATTCAAGCGTAATATTGCGACCATCATTTAGTTTTCCACCTTCATGACGAATCCATTGCCATACTTGTGCTCTTGAAATTTCAGCTGTTGCCGCATCTTCCATTAAGTTATAAATGGGTGCTGCTCCCCGTCCGCTTAACCAAGATGCAATATATTGAATACCTACGCTAATATTCATGCGAAGGCCCTCTTCTGTAATCGTTCCCACTGGTACCTCTAGTAAATCGTTTTGTGTTACACATATTTCTTCACGTTTTCTAAAAATTTGATTTGGTGTTTTCATAATGTGATTAAACACTTCCATTGCAACCGGTACAAGTCCAGGGTGGGCAACCCAAGTCCCGTCATGACCGTCTAAAGCTTCGCGTTCCTTATCAGCACGCACTTTTTCAAAAGCTGCTTCATTTGCTTCTGGATTATTTTTAATCGGAATTTGTGCCGCCATTCCTCCAATTGCTGGTGCATTACGGCGGTGACATGTTTGAATTACTTTCAAAGAATACGAACGCATAAATGGCGCCGTCATCGTGACTTGTGCTCTATCTGGTAGTAAGAATTTATTATGATTACGGAAACTCTTTAAAAAGCTAAAAATATAATCCCATCTTCCGCAGTTTAAGCCAGCAGAATGATCTTTTAGCTCATACAAAATTTCATCCATTTCAAACGAAGCGTGAATCGTTTCCAGTAACACAGTTGCTTTAATCGTTCCATTTGGAATGCCGATATATTTTTGAGCAAATACGAATACATCATTCCATAATCTCGCTTCTAAATAACTTTCCATTTTCGGTAAGTAAAAGTATGGGCCGCTCCCTTTTGCTAAAAGAGCTTTCGCATTATGGAAAAAGTACAAGCCGAAGTCTACTAAGCTACCCGACATATTTTTCCCATCAACTTGCATATGCTTTTCCTCTAAATGCCATCCTCTTGGACGTACAATGAGTACAGCTGTTTTCTCATTTAATCTATATTCTTTCCCTTTATCATTTTCATGTGAAATCGTTCCCTTTACTGCATCTCGTAAATTGATTTGGCCTTCCACTGCATTTTCCCAAGTTGGTGAATTCGAATCTTCAAAATCCGCCATAAAAAGATGCGCTCCTGAATTTAAAGCGTTAATGACCATCTTTCTATCTACCGGTCCAGTAATCTCTACACGGCGATCCTCTAAGTCTTTTGGCAGCTTGGCAATTGTCCAATCCGCTTCACGTATGTGTTTTGTTTCTTCTAGAAACTTCGGAAACTCCCCTGCATCAATTCTCTTTTGTTTTTCTACACGTTTTTGTAAAAGTTCTATGCGGCGCTCATTAAAATTCTCATGTAGTTCCTTCAAAAAACTAAGCACCTCAGGTGTCAATATTTCGCTGTACGCTGGTAACATTTCTCCAACGAGTGTAACCCGTGAAGTTTGCGTCGACATATTAGCATCCCCTTCTTAAACTGTTTTATAACAGATTTGATTTCATGTTTTATATTATATAACAAATCTTCAGAAAAGGAAGTTTTTTTTGAAAATTCATTTCGTTTTTTTTCAAAACGCCATTCTTTCGCACTTTATTTCATACAAAAAAGGCCGCTGTTATACAACAACGACCTTTTTGTATTATTTTTGAATTTCACTTTGACTAGTTAAACTTTATTACTGCCCTTGTTCCATATCATGCAATATTGCTCTATGTAAAAACTGTGCGTATTGTTCTCTCGTTACCTTCATAGACGGACCGAATTTACCTTCTCCGATTCCCATTGTAATACCATTTGTTTGTACTGCACTAATTGCATTCGTTGCCCATGAATTTGCTAAAACATCATTAAAGTTATGAGATCCCTTTGCCTGTAGGTCAAAAGCATTCGTAAGAACTTGTGCCATTTCCGCACGCGTTAACGTCGCCTTCGGTCTAAAGTTTCCATTCTCGTCTCCCTGGAAAATTCCGATTTCCGTTAGAGCCAATATCTCCTCGATAAAGCTTGTTGAATTTTCATCGATATCTCCATATGGGTTTTCATATTCATCTTGTTCTTCCATATCAAACACACGGTAAATTAAAGCTGCAACTTGCTCACGTGTTACATTATCCCCAAAACCGAATATTCCATCGCCATATCCCAAAATAATTTCTTGTTCCGCTAATTCATGAATTGCCTCATATGCCCAATGTCCTTTTGGTACATCTTTAAATACAATTGTATTTGCTTTTTGCAACGGTGCACTTTCCGCTTTTACACTATTACTCTCTGCTGAGAATAACACCCCACCCATAATTGTTAATGCTGTAGCTGTTTTTAATAATTTTTTGCTCATCAAATTATCTCCCCAATATGTATATGTTTTTTTAAAAATATACAGAATAAATGGTATAGTGACAATATATTTTCCGACACATTTCGTGACGGTTTTGTGAATCATATTACACATCATGTCTTTTTCATCGGGTCGATTATAAAGCTTGTTTATAACCATAAAAATACATAAATACGAATAATAATTCTTTTTTAAACAAACAAAAAAGCACAAATTTTTCTATTTGTGCTTTCATATTTCACTCTACTTCCAATCCTCTTTCAAATGATAATTAATAATCGCATTATTAATAAACTGAGCATATTGTTCTCTAGGTACAGGGCGATTTAATTCATACATGCCATTCCCAGTTCCTCTCACAACATTATTAGATTGTAACGCACTAATTGCATCTTCTGCCCAGTGACCTTTTGGAATATCTTTAAATGTATGTTTTTGTTTCGTTTCAAAATTAAATGCTCGTTTTAAAATGACAGCCATTTCCGCTCTAGAGATTGGTGCTTTCGGCCTAAAATTCCCTTGGCCATCCCCTGTAAAAACACCACGTTTTGTTAACGCTAAAATTTCCTTTTTAAAAGTGGTTGTACTATCAGAAACATCTTTATATGGATTCGCTACTGGCCCTTCTTCTTTTATCTCAAGTGTTCTGTAAATAGTCCCAGCTACTTGTTCACGTGTTATAAGATCGCCAACACCATACTTCCCGTTTCCATACCCTAATATAATTTTATGATACGCTAAATCCATAATAGCATCATATGCCCAAAATCCGTATGGAACATCTTCAAACACAATCATTTGTGGATACTCTTCCGCTTTTACAGGTGTCACATTCGCCCCTGCAAATATACCTCCTGCCATTGTCGCAATCATCATTACACCCAATATTTTTTTCTTCATTATCCTCTCTCCCTATTTCATTCAAATAAAATGAACTTCATTGTTTCAGGAGTACTATTTTTTTTGTGAATGTAAGATAAAATGCAAATCTTCTAGAAGAAATATTCCCACTACCTTTCTGCTTTATACCCCCTTCTTTCTTTTTCAAAAAGGAAGTTGTCACATCTAAGGTGTTATATACTAAAACATTCTACAATCTCTTTAAAAACTCCTTTTCACTTTATAACTTCCCTTTATTGGCACCTAAAGGAGATGCCTAATGGAGATTACTATATTCATGGTTTATATTTCAGAGGTAGCATCCCCCTTCACTGATAACTCGCTTTCGCTGAATTTTGAGGTGGGGGTCTTACTGCCCAGCAAATAACGGGATAAAAAAATCATCCTTTTTTCTTAAAAGAGGATGATTTTTTTATATTTATTAACACTCAAATATGCTACTACTTTTGAAGAGTAAATTGGGCAACTATTTGTTTTAATTTTCCTGCTGCGTTATGCATATGTTCAATTGAAACCGAAATCTCTTGAACAGATTTTTCTTGCTGTTGAATAGACTCTTTTACCCTATCAGTTCGGTCAGATGATCTTTGGGAAATTTGAGCCATGTCTTCTGCAGAAGCCGAGATTTCCTCACTACTCGCTGCAATTTCATCTGTAGACATAGATACCGTTTGAATTTGCTCAGATACTTGCTGTACTTTTTCTGTAATTGTTCCAAATACTTTTTCTGTATGCATTACTACTTGTGTACCTGCCTGTACCTCATTATCTACTTTCCCCATCATATGTACCGTATGGTTCGTTGTTCCCATAACTTGAGTAATAAGATTCTCAATTTGTTTTGCAGAATCACTAGATTGTTCTGCTAATTTCCGCACTTCATCTGCCACAATTGCAAATCCTCTACCACTTTCACCAGCACGTGCAGCCTCAATTGCGGCGTTTAATGCTAATAAGTTAATCTGGGAGGTAATACCTTGCATAACATCAATGATTTTAACAATTTCTTCTGATTGTTCTTTCATAGTCTCTACTTGTTTCACACCGCTATGTACCGAATTTTGGATTGTATCCATCTGTTGAATCATTTGTTTCATTAATTTGTTACCACTCTCTGCATCTAATGCTGATTGAGCAGATAATTCATTTACAGAGGATGATGTATTGACTATACTCTGCATTCCTTGCGTCAACTCTTCCATCGCACCCGCAGTTTGTTCCATTGCTTGCATTTGACTCTCTGCACCATTTGCAACTTCTTCAATATCCATAGTGATTTTCTTCGCTGCACTACTAGATACTTCTGATGCAGATACTACTCCGTCTGCATGTTGGAATAAAAGCTGAATATTATTCTCTACTTCTTGCATATTTGTTCTTAGCCCTGCAATCATCTCGTTAAAATTACTTACTAATACACCTAATTCATCCTTAGCAGTATAATCACCATGTACGGTTAAATCTCCTTCTTTCGCTCTTTCCATCATACGACTAACCGTTTGTAAAGGAGCAACTATGAGCTTGCTAATAATATAACTTACTATACATATAACGATTGTAGTAACTACTACAAGAATGATAAAGGTAATAACGGAACGATCAATCATTTTTTGAGAATCTTTAAATACTTGGTCAGCTAAATTTGAAACATACGATTCTAGATCCACTGCATAACCAGCTAACTCTATTCCCTTCGGTTTTAATTCCTTCTGAAATTCATTTACCATTTGTGGCTCATTTGTTGCCTTCGCCTTTTCAAATAATTTTTTATATGTATCTTTATAACTTGGCAAAGATTTCTTCATCTTCTGAAATAGTTCATCCTCTTGCTTACTTAAATTAAAACCATCATCATATTCTTTTAATAAAGAATCATATTTTTTAAGATCCTTGTCAATATTATCAATTATCCCCTCTTTATTTGCCACTTCATTTTGTGATGCCGTAATTAATTCTAGTAAGTTATATTCTAATGAATTTTGTGTACGAAGCATTCCTTCTAATAAAATTGCAGAATATTGATAATCATCTACTACAACCTCTGTATCGTGCTTAATCTTATTAATAGAATTAATTGCTACACTGCTCATAATTACCATACCTAAAACTGCTAATGAAATAAGCGCTAATAATTTATATTTCACTTTTAAATTTTGTAAAAAATACATTTTTCCACCTTTATTCCTTTATATATAGATTTTTAGAATTTTATAGCTTATTATTTACAAAATCGTAATAAAAAGCAATGATAAATATTCCCAATATGAAACTTATATCTCTATAAAAAAAGAAGTAGCTATCATGCTACTCCTTTTTGCTTTGTTTCTCATATTGTTCAAACGTATGAATTCTTTCAAAAATTGGTGGGTGCGTGTATAAGAAAAATTTTACTAACGCAGGCGGATTTACTTGGCTTAAACTTGTTTTTGATAAATATTGAAAAGTTTTCACACCAGATTTCCCATCCTTCGTCATATTTAAAGCATATTGATCTGCCGCTCTTTCTTCTATACGTGAAACGTAGTTTGTTGCTGGTTGTGCTGCAAAAGAGAGGACAGAAGAAATTAAGAAAAATAAAGGTAACATGGAGAAACATGCTACTTTTGAAATTTGCAATGTATCTCCCCATTTGCGAATACACATATTTATAATACGACTAATTAAAAACATACCTATAAACGATAGCAATACATAACTTGCAACGCCAAAATATATATGTTTCATAACATAATGCCCCATTTCATGGGCCATTATAAATAAAATCTCTTTATCTTTTAACTGCTTAAGTGTTGTATCCCACATTACAATACGGGCGTTAGGGCCAATTCCTGTTACGTAAGCATTTAATGCATTCGTTTTTTCTGACATATTTACTTCATATACGTGTTTAGCAGGAATGTCCGCTTTGTCTGCTATCGCTAAAATTTTCGTTTCTAATTCTTTATTTTTCAGCGTCGAGAAGTCGTTATACAGTGGATCAATAACGACAGGCTGTATGAATGTTAAAAAGATTGTAAATGGAACAGAGAGCGCCCATCCTGCGAGCCACCATCTCTTCGGAAATTTACGGATAAGCCATAATAGAACGGTAACTACGATTAACATAGTCGCATAACTTTCCCAAAAACCGATAACATGATCTTTTATCCAGCTTTGTGTACTTTGTGTTGAAATGCCGTAATCAACGGACACTTTCCGGCCAATCCATTGCATCGGTAAGGCAAGCACTGTTGTCAGTAATGATAAATAAAAGAAATAAATCGCAACTTGCAAAACACTTATTTTAGTCGTTTCCTTCGACCATTTCTCAAACTTTCTTGAAATACCTAGCACAAGTACAAATAATAAAATAATCCATTCAAGAGGCGTCGCTAAAAAGTATAGTAAATTTTTCACGCGCGAATAATCTTGGCTTAGCGTAAGCTCTCTCGTACTCATAAACGTTTCTGGATCTGCACTCGTTCCCTTATACATGTCCGGAATAAGTTCATGATTCCATCCAAATAAATACCAATATATAAGTAACGCAAATCCAACGTACAAAAAAAGCGACCAACCGATAACCTTCTTCACGCTATTCCCTCCTCTATGCTGCCTGTCTATTATTATTGTAAGTTCGTACACGCTAAATTAGAACAAGCTTATTATGTGAATTGCTCTGGATCTTTTTATTTACATAAAAAAACTCTTCTACATAAGAAGAGTTTTACCTATCTTTAAACACTTTCTTCGGTTCACAATCCGTACACTTACAAACCAACACGTACCCTACTTCCTTTTTAGATAAAATAAAAAGCCTCTTTAAGGAAGTACATCTATTAATAAACTAAAATCTTGTAAAGAGAAAGAACTATATTTCATAATACCCTGTACGGCTAAAAGTAAAACAAGACCGATCACACACATATAGTTAACGCTTTCTTCATTCTTTTTTTCAGTAACGACTCCACCACTTATACATAAAATCCCTAGCAAATGGAGCGCTAAATACATGAAAAAATAAGCTTCCTCCCAGCGCAAAATAACATTCACTGTCGTTATTAACACTAGACTAAGTAAAATCAAATAAAAAAACTTATTTGATGATATCGTTTCATTCATATAATTTTATACATCCCTTTCAAATTTCGAATTAATGATGTTTCAAAGCTATAAAGTAAATGATTGTTTTTATACCATAAAACAAAAGGAAAGCCACCATTACTTTCTCGAATACTTTATGAATCCACATATACTTCTCTTCATTCTTTTTGAAGATGCGCTTCATCATTTCTTCTACAATTAGACCAAATATTAGTAAAACCCCGAACACAATAAGAAGAGAAATAATATTTTCTTTTAAATGAGTACTAGAAAATAAGTAATACTCTGGAAACACAATCGTATCTACTACAGGTTGAAGCCAATGACAAACGCTTTTATCACACATATCTGTAATAGACGTAGAATCTATAATGTCTTTTAATATTTTTTCAACCGTCTTCTTCATCTTATTTACTCCCGACTACATCTGAAAAGCTCTTTTCCTGCTCTGCATATATAACCGGCACTTCTTTACTCCAATATTTGCGATTAACAAATAAAAAGATAAGTACTAAGTTTAATCCTGTTATAAAAATAATAAGTCCAGGAAAGAATGTCGTATAATTTGAGAAATCGGCAAAACTCATAATTTTTTCTCTACTTATTAGAAAAGACGCACCTATTACAAATGCATTGTTTAACATATGTATTGCAATTGGCATGAGTAAACTTTTCGTACGAATATATACGATTGACAATACGATGCTGAATATGGCTGCACCGAGGAAATCAACATGTAACAACGCAAACAATATTGCTACAACGATGGTCGCTATGCTCGTTCCCCATTTTGTTGCAAAACGTTGAAGTAAAAATCCGCGAAAAACAAATTCCCCGATAATTGGTGCGATGAATACGACCCTAATGACTTGAGATACATATCCCCCAGTACTATCTACAATTGGTTCATGCAGGGCGTTCATAATAAAGTCCGGTGTAATCCATGCAAAACTATACATATACAAAATAAGATACCCGTAACTAAACATGCATAACATAACCGTAATGTATAAAACTTGTACCAAGTTAAATGTTTCATTTTTATTAACAAATAATGAAAATGAAATGTGGTGCTTTCTATACTCATAAGAAATCCATACCATCGGAAGGATATAGAATATAAGGATATTTATAAAAGAAGAATTTTGTATATGAAATATACTTGTTAGCAAATCGCCACTACTTCTCGCTATTAAAATTAATAGTGCAAATACAATTAAAAAATATCTAGCTCGCATCACTTGAAACGGGTTCACACTCATCTCCTCCCCTATGTTACTTTTATCATATCATTTGATTCTTAATTTTTTGCGAAAGAAAACCTTAAAATTTCCTTAAAAATTCCATAAGTTACAAAATGATGATATGATATTCGAGAAAATTAGGAGGGATGTTTATGTACCAAGCAAATATTTTACTCGTTGATGATGAAACAGCAATTTTACAATTACTAACTACCATTCTTGAAAAAGAAGGCTTTTCTCATATTACAACTGCAACATCAGCTGAAATGGCTTTATCTCTAACTAAGCAAAACAATTACGATTTAATTATTTTAGATGTAATGCTTCCTGGACAATCTGGTTTTGATATTTGTCCAATCATTCGCCAACAAACAGATTGTCCAATTTTCTTCCTATCAGCAAAAGCATCTGATTTAGATAAAATATCCGGATTTTCATACGGTGCAGATGATTATATTACGAAACCATTTAATCCATTAGAAGTAGTAGCACGTATGAAAGCACAGCTTCGGAGACATATGAAACAAACCGTACCACACGAACAAAAACCACACTCAATTTCATTTGGAAGATTTGAAATTGATCAGCACTCTGCAGAACTAACAGTAGATGGGCACATTGTCGAATGTTCTGCTCAACTCTTTCAACTACTACTCTTCTTTTGCGAGAATCCGAACTACGTATTTTCGAAAGAGGAAATATATGAAAAAGTTTGGGGAGCACCTGCCTATAATGGCGATGACAACACTGTTATGGTCCACATTCGAAAACTACGTGAAAAAATTGAACACGATCCAAGTAAACCAGAATATATAAAAACCGTTCGCGGGCTTGGTTATAAGTTCGTTACAAAGTAGGGTGACGATATGAATTTTAATAAACGACTTATTATTCAATTTATCATGCAACACGTTTTTGTTTTAGTTACATTACTTATCGCTGTAGTTGCTGCTTTTACTTATTTAATTTTTCTTCTTACTAGTACTTTATACGAACCTAACATTCCGGATTCTGATAGTTTTACAATTTCAAGATACATCTCTTCAGAAGATGGGCATATTTCGTTACAATCTGAAGTGCAAGATTTAATAAAGGAGAAAAATGATTGGCTCCAAGTTGTAGATGAAAACGGAAAAATCCTCTACCACTTTAATACACCAAATGATGTTCCGGATGCTTATACGAAGACATCTTTAGTCGCATATATACAGCATCATATCGAAAGCAATTATAAATTTACATATTGGGAAATTGAATTAGAAGAAAAGAAAGCACTTGTTATTTATGGTGGTATGTTAAAAAGCAATGCGTTACTGACAGCAATTCAAAAGGAGCATTCCTCTTTAACGATGGATTCGTTCGCATTAACAGATCAAGAAAAACAGTTACTGTCTAAAGAAAAAGCAACACTTCAAATATTTAATCAAAATGGCGAAGAGGTTTTTTCCTATCCAACTGGAAAGAAAAAAACATTTTCAGCAATACAAATTGCCCTTAATGAAAAAGAACCGTGGAATCATAAAGAAAACACGTCTAGCTTTTACGATGCAAATAGTGGCAACCTTCTCGTTGTAACTGCAAAAAATGAGCACTACTATCCAGATGACGAAATTGAAGATGTATTTACTAAGAAGTTTCTCATCGGATGCGGATTAATCCTTCTTATCGTATTTGTTTATTTAGTCATTCTTTCTATTTGGTACGGTAATAAATTCGGGAAACCGTTATTACATGCGATGCGCTGGCTTAAAAATATCGCTGGTGGAAAGTATGAAGAACCTATTAGTAAAAAAGGAAAACCCGTCAGGTTCCGGCGATCTGGTAAAGAAAAATGGTCATTCCGTTTGTTTAGAGATGTAACAAGTTCACTAGAACACCTTTCTATTACACTCAAAAAAAATGATGCGATGAGGCAAGTCCTCCAGCAAACACGAGAAGAATGGATTACCGGTCTAACACACGACTTAAAAACACCACTTAGCTCTATATATGGCTACGCACTATTACTCGAATCGCATCAATATAACTGGACTGATCGTGATATTCAGCAATTTGGTAGTGTTATGAAAGAGAAATCTCAATATATGACGACATTAATTGATGATTTAAGCTTAACGTATCAATTAAAAAATAACAGCCTTCCTGCCCAACACGTAAACGTTGAAATCAATCAGTTCGTCCAAAAAGTATTATTGCAATTTATTAACAATCCAACACTTCAAAATCAAAATATTGAATTCGTACCGAGCTCAAATAAAATTCAATATTTCATTGAAGAAAAATGGTTCCAGCGTATTATCGAAAACTTACTAGTAAATGCTGTAAAACATAATAACGAAACAACTACTGTCATCGTAAAATTATCACAAAACGCTAATTCCTTTACACTCTCCATTTCAGATGATGGAAAAGGAATGGATGAAAAAACGAAAGAACTTCTATTCGAACGATATTACCGCGGAACAAACACAGAAGAAAGCAACATCGGAACTGGACTTGGCCTAGCCATTACAAAACAGCTCGTTCATGCTCATAACGGGACAATTTCCGTTGATAGTGCACTCGGAAAAGGAACGACGATTATTCTTGTGTTTCCGTTTCGTTCGTAGGAAAGACGCTATGTGGCGTCTTTTTTTCTTTTCTGGGAGAGTTTTGCGGTAATTGAAATTATGCAGATCGTTTTTTTGGGATGTTTTAGCGGTATATGAAATTATATCAGCGATTTTTTGAATATATCAGCGCAACTCGAATTATATCAGCGATTTTCTAGATATATCGACTTACCGACAAAAACCGACAATACTAACCTACTTCCCTACTATACAAAGTAAAAATAAAACTATTAACAAATACATTTCTAAACTGTTATACTATAAATAGAAGTATAAACTAACTAAGTTTTGCATAAAATGAAGTAGACGAGGTGCTTCCAACACCCCGTCACTGCAACTAATTACCGTAAGATGGAAGGTTGCAACTAAAGCTTATTTGCGCTTAGAAGACTTCCCACGCTTCGCAGGCAGACGGGTGGTCTTCTTTTTGCGCTTTTTTTGCCGTTAATTTCTTAAATCCCAAAACTATACCTTCTCTAGCTATAGTTTTTGTGATTTCCAACAAAATTTGCAAAAGAAATTCCATACGATTACACCTCCTTTCTTCACCAAATGAAGAAAGGGCATAACCTTCCACCCGCAATATTTAATTGCTATTTTATTTTACCATTTTCATATGTATTACAGATAAAACAATACAAATTTAACAATCCACTTATAAAAAAAGCGAACCATCTCCCAATGATTCGCTCTTACCTTATTATTTTTTCTTCACCGGTATCCAAAGCTCTACTTGTGCAAACTCACTCTTATCTTCGTGGCAACGCTCATCGTACAGTTCAAACTCTGTAACTCCGCAATGTTCATACCCTGAATGCGGGAACCATTCTGAGAATACTGCATTCCAAGTTTGGTGAATAGACGATACCATTTCTTTATGAGGAACTTTCGGCGTTGTAAATACTGCATATGTTGCTGCAGGGAAAGTACGCTTTGCAATTTCATTTGGTACATTTTCAAAGTCTGTAACTTCCATTCCAATAATATAAGTGAAGTCCCCTGTTTCTAAATTAAAATCAGTACATAATCCAAGCTCTACCCATTGGCTCGTATCTTTACGATTCGGAATCGTTGTTCCAAGATCTTTTTGTAAATATTCTTGCCAAAATGCTGGGATGTCTTGATGGTTCTTCCCCTCTTTACTTGTCGTCTTCAGTTCATAACCTGCCATTAAAAATTCTGGTTTATTTACAATACGATATTCCATTTGTATGCCTCCTAAATACGGATTTAATTTTCTTTGCTTTACATTCACTCTGTAATACATCGGTGTTTCGATTTCTTGTTTTCGATATTCACTCGGTGTCATTTGAAATAATTTCTTAAAGGCTCTCGTGAACGTTTCGTGAGATTGAAAGCCATGCTCAAATGCGATATCAATAACTTTTTCATCCGTATGAGAAAGTTGATAAGCTGCCCGGGCTAACCTCCTCTTTCGAACATACTCCATTACTGTATCACCTACTAACGCCTGAAATACACGATGAAAATGCGACTCAGAAAAACCTGCAATACGTGCTAAATTACGCAGCGTTTGTTTTTCCATTACATCTTCCTCAATATAATCAATTGACCTTTGAATTTGTGTTTCATAGCTTTCCATCTCTGTTCACCCGCCTTATATGTATTATGATAAAAGAGAATCCTATCCAATTCTTGACGTTTTTTACTATAATTCCATAAAAAATTGTAACTTTTTTATATGTATTTCGTTGTTATGTATGAAGGGAGGGAAATGTAGTGAAACGCAAACAATCATTAGAAGACATTTACTCCGAGCATATGCAAGATTTATTTCGCTATCTTCTCTCCCTAACCGGAGATTCCCACTATGCGGAAGATCTCATGCAAGAAACCTTTTACCGAATGCTCGTCCATATTGATTATTATAAAGGAGAAGAAATTAGGCCATGGTTATTTACAATTGCCTACAATGCCTTTATCGATTGGTATCGAAAAGAAAAAAAGTATAACACAACTACAGTGGAAGAATTCCATTTACCAAACGTGCCAAGTACAGAACATGAATATTTCGTAAAACATGAGATTGCTAGTTGGTTAGAAAGTTTATCCATTCTTCCGCTCGAACGACGAAATGCCCTGCTACTACGAGATTACTATGGATTCTCCTATAAGGAAATAGCAGAAATGACTGGTCTCTCATTAGCAAAAGTGAAAATTGAATTACACAGGGGACGAAAAGAAATAAAAAGCATAAAGGAGTGATACAGATGGGCTGTACAGAATTTAAAAAACTATGGAAGAAGTATGAAACCGGAACGCTCACGCATGATGAACAAGAACTGTTAGAAAGTCATATTGAGTCTTGTGAAGAGTGTGAAGCTTACTTAGATGAGCTGTTAACAAAGACAGAACCAATTAAGAAAAAGTTACCTCCAAAAGATCTTAAAATTCCTTTTTGGAGAATTAAGTGGAAACATCGTTTACAAACGTTTGGTTTTATATTATCAATTTGCATCGTTATCTATATAATCGGCGGGGTATTATCAGCCTTTTATTTTCAAGCTAATAATGATAAAAGGCTAAAAGAAATTAGAGAGGTTCCTTCTCTTGCACTTGAAGCAACTATCCCAAATAGCCGCGTTATGGGAGGCGGAACAAGTGTAGAAGCTTTTTTCCGTACGAATAGCCAATTTGATTTAGTAAGAACCGTCGGTAAAAAAGAAATGCCCCTCGGTACAATAGAAACAAAAAGCTTCTTATCATCTGTAGATATCACGAAGCAAACTTGGATGAATCCGTTCTATCAACCAAAACTCTTCTTTGTTCATCCAAAAACAGAGCAGGGTGATTATTTAAAGGATTCATCAAAAAAAGTATGGGATACACTTGCAAAAGTACATGATGGAACCGTTGCAGAAGTAGCAATTTCTTTTGATAAAGCTTACACTTTAAAAGAATTAGAACCGCTTTTATATAGCATATTCAAGGCACAAGAACTCCCTCCAACTCCTGTATGGTACGCTTTAGATACAGGACAAGAAAGAAAAAATGTAGATGACTATATCCTACATGGCGGAGAAGCTATAGGGTTTCCAGAACATGTAAGATTCCTCGATAATGAAACTGACGGGCAGAAAACGCAAGAAGACAAAGTAACCGAAATGATGCGCGTCCTTTCTATCCATAAAAAAACGGTAAGCAAAATAGCAGCGCTTTCTGAGAAAGAACTAAACTTAGATAAACGTTATCAATATGTAAAGGATAACGGTGTAAAAGTATACGGAATTGTTATTACTGGCCCATCGAAAGAGTTATTAAAATTACAAAACTCCCCGCACGTACGTTATGCGACTCTTGGAGATATTGAGATTTGGAATTGGTTTGATCATTAATAAAAAAGAAGTAGCGCTCTAAAAAAGATGCGCTACTTCTTTTTTATTCCGAAATCAATTTCACATACATCCCTCTCACCGCTTTTTCATAAGCAATATCACTCATCTGTCTTATGTTTTCTGACACAACAGACGACTGAACGATTTTCCCTTCACGAAGTAACGGCGGATCAATAAGACGCACTTTATTTTTCTGATGTAAATCAAAATCGTTTCTATCTTCTTTTACTTTTACATTTCGATGAACTTTGCTTAATAAAGCTTCTACTTCGGGGTCATTACATTGTTGCAATTTCGAAATAAGCTCCTCATCTTCAAGAAGAAAATCATCTGCATGAATAATCCTTTTATGAAGAGCTACCTTTAACGTTTTCGCTAACATATCATTTCCGTAAATATTCATTGGTTCCATAAAGAAATCGATTACTTCCTTGTAATACGTTTCTGTAAACCATTCTGCCATTTCGACACTTTGAACAACCATTTTCCCATCTACAGCGATGACATCTTCTAAAAAACTGTAAACTTCTTCTAAAGAAACATACCCATATGTATACATATCTCGTAATGTATAATCCACTCTGTCTGCGCATAATTCTGGTGCTGACCTTTCGAGTAACGTCCATTTCGAATCATCTAACAAAATATCTTCATAGTTATAACCATACTTCGCAAGAATCGCTGGAATTTCTGAGTTTTTCACAACAGAACTAAATATCTCTTCATGATAACTTTCATCTTCATTATCAAAAACGTAATCAATCACATGAGAAAAAGCAGTATGTGATACGTCATGTAGTAAACTAGCGATCTGTTCTTCTACTGAACCACCTAGTTTTTTCACTAATAACATAACACCAACTGAATGATCAAAGCGCGTTACATTCCATTTCTCGTTCATTAAGTAACTTGCGCCTGCTTGATGAATTCCCTTTAGTCTTTGCATAGACTTACTTGAAATTAATTCTTCTACTACTTGATCCACTTCAAATTCTCCGTATAGTACATCTGATATGATCACTTACAATCCCCCTTTATTTTAATCGAGTCTTATAATCTTATCTCTTTTATGAAATTAGCACCAACATAAATATTTATTGTTATTTGTTTTTATTTAAAAAAATAGAGAGCCATCAGCTCTCTATTTCATAACCCCTATTCAAATGTAACTTCTACCTGCACAATTTCCGACCTACTACCAAGTCTAAGCGGTGGTCCCCAGAATCCAAATCCAGAAGAAACAATTGCGTGGAACGCGCCTTTTTGTGCGTATCCCCAGTCTAGCTCGTACATTCTTCTCGTTACAATATGATTGGGCGCCATTTGTCCGCGGTGTGTATGACCGGATAATAATAAATCTACACCTGCCGCTGCTGCTTGTTTCAACTCAAATGGCTGGTGATCCATTGCGATAACAGGCATCGATTTATCTACCGTACTCATTAATTGTTCAAAGCTTTGACGATCTCGCTCTGTTTTATCTCTTCTTCCAACGAGATAAAAGTCATCTTCAATTGTAATTACTTCATCTAAAAGAATACGAATATCAATCTTATCCATCTCTTGTAAAAACTCCGGAACCGCTCTACCGTAGTATTCATGGTTTCCTAATACGCCATATACGCCTAATGGTGCTTTCATTTGTTTCATGATTGGTCCCATATTCTTTTGAATGAACACACCTGGATGATCATCGATAATATCACCTGGTAGCAAAATAATATCGGGCTCCATCTCATTTACATGACGAACAAGTCTTTTTAAATGCGAAACGCCAGACAGTTTACCGAAATGCATATCAGAAGCCATCGCCATGCGTAAACTTTTACGCCCCTCTACCTTTTTCGGTATGTGCACCTCGTACTTTCTTACTACCGGACTATACGCATTAAATACTCCATACGCAAAGATAAAGATAAATGCAGCTATCACAGCCGCCCCTGTCCAAATAATTGCCGCTTCTTTCTCTACTGAAAACTGTAAAAGAAAGACCATAATATTAGCTAATGGCAACAGCATAAGCGCATATTGTATAACTGCAAACCAAATCGAACCTATTGTTCGCAGAAATGGCAAAAACTTAAACACTTGCACGAGAATGTACGCATATGAAATAAATGCAACTATGAAAGCATAATATCCCCAAGATTCCCAGCCAAATACCGCATGAAGCCAAACCCATCCGTTCCAGCCGATGTAAAACATAAGTAGTGTGTATATAATTAATATGGTAAATATATTGAGATAACGAAGATTCTTCACAGCCAGCCTCCTTATTGATTTCTTCTATTATAACTTGTTATGCACTTATAACGTAAATATTAAGCACTTCAATCTTCAGAATAAGAACATTGATAAACATATTGTCTTAAAATTTTTAAGAACGGCTGTAATGGACATTTTTGAGTCTTAAGTGTTGGATGAAATTCTATTATCTTTATCCTTCAAAACTCATCTATGCAATTATGCATAACCATCCATTCCGTTTTATTTTCATGTTACGATATAAATGTAATACGACATATATCGACAAAAATAAAAGGAAGTGATTGTATGAAACGTTCTAAAACATACTTAAAATGTTTAGCATTATCCGCTGTTTTTGCTAGTAGCGCTGTAACTCTTTCAACACCTGCTGCTTATGCTCAAACAACATCGCAAGTTGTAACAGATATCGGGCAAAATGCAAAAACACATACGAGCTATAATACATTTAATAATGATCAAGCTGATAATATGACAATGTCTTTAAAGGTAACTTTTATCGATGACCCAAGCGCTGATAAACAGATTGCCGTTATTAATACAACTGGTAGTTTTCTAAAAGCAAATCCTACTATAAGTGATGCACCTATTGATAACTACCCAATCCCTGGCGCTAGTGCAACATTACGTTATCCTTCACAATATGATGTTGCATTTAACCTTCAAGATAACAGCGCTCGTTTCTTTAACGTAGCACCTACAAATGCTGTAGAAGAAACGACTGTAACATCTAGCGTATCTTATCAACTTGGTGGCTCTGTTAAAGCTTCTGTAACGCCTAATGGCCCTAGCGGTGAAGCTGGTGCAACTGGTCAAGTAACTTGGTCGGACTCTGTAAGCTATAAACAAACTAGTTATAAAACAAATTTAATTGACCAAACAAACAAAAACGTAAAATGGAACGTATTCTTTAACGGATATAACAATCAAAACTGGGGTATTTACACACGTGATTCCTACCATTCTTTATACGGAAACCAACTGTTTATGTACTCTCGCACATACCTATATGAATCTGATGCAAAAGGTAATTTAATACCGATGGATCAACTTCCAGCATTAACAAATAGTGGTTTCTCTCCTGGTATGATTGCTGTTGTTATCTCTGAAAAAAATACAGATCAATCTAACTTACAAGTCGCTTATACAAAACACGCCGACGACTACCAACTTCGTCCAGGCTACACATTCGGAACTGCAAACTGGGTTGGAAACAACGTAAAAGACGTTGATCAAAAAACATTTAATAAATTGTTCACACTAGATTGGAAGAATAAGAAATTAGTAGAGAAAAAATAAAGAAAACCGAACCTCCATTTAGATGATGGTTCGGTTTTTATTTAAATTACAAAATCCTCCGGAATAAACACTTTCACTTCTTTCGGCTGTACGTATACGAAATCACCCGCTTGAATGTTCAGCTGTTTGAACTGTTCTTTCGTAATTTCTGCTTCTAAATATTCATCTGTTTCGTCTCGTTTTAATTCTACATATACGACAGGTCCGACTGCGTGAGAATAAGATACTTTTGCCGGGATTGCATCTACGCTTTGTTTCGTACGAGAGATTGATAAGTCATGCGGCCTTACGTAGGCTATTCCGTCTACGTTGGAAACGTGCTTATGCTCTGGTGCTTCTAGTTCGACCGATCCTACATTTAGCTTTCCTTTATGAACGCGGCCGTGAAATAAATTTACATTTCCTAAAAAGTCATATACAAACGGACTTGCTGGGTTTTCATATACTTCTTCCGGTGTTCCCATTTGTTCAATGCAGCCTTCATTCATTACAACAATACGGTCTGCAACGTCTAACGCTTCTTCTTGGTCATGCGTTACGAATACGCTCGTAATTTGAAATTCGTCATGTAATTTTCGGAGCCATCTTCGTAATTCTTTTCTCACCTTTGCATCGAGTGCACCGAACGGTTCATCAAGTAATAAAATTTTCGGTTCGACTGCAAGTGCCCGGGCTAGTGCAATACGTTGACGTTGTCCACCAGATAATTGCGCTGGATAACGTTTAGCAAAGCCATCCATTTTTACGAGCTTTAATAATTCTGTTACCTTTTCTTCTATCGCTTCTGCTGACGGTCTTAAGCTTTTCTTTCTTACTTTTAAACCGAAAGCGACATTCTCAAATACATTCATATGTTTAAAGAGCGCATAGTGCTGAAAGACGAAACCGACTTGCCTGTTTTTCACGTGAATGTCTGTTAAATCTTCTCCATCAAATGAAATAGAACCTCCATCCGCTTCTTCTAATCCTGCAATAATGCGTAATAACGTCGTTTTCCCAGAACCTGACGGGCCTAATAAGGCAACAAGTTCACCTTTTGGAATATCCAAATGAATGTCTGTTAGTGCTTGAAATGTACCATATTGCTTTGATACACCTTGAATTTGAATACTCACCGTAATCCCCCTCTTATTGGCGTTTTTCCATTCGCCATTCAATCCAGTTTTTTATAATGAGTGTAAACACTGCAATTAATGACATTAACGTCGCTACTGCAAATGCTGCTGAAAATTGATATTCATTGTACAAAATTTCAATATGGAGCGGCATCGTGTTCGTAATGCCACGCACGTGACCTGATACGACAGAAACGGCTCCAAACTCACCGATAGCACGGGCATTACATAGAATCATGCCGTATAAAAGACCCCATTTTATATTTGGAAGCGTAACGCGCCAAAACATTTTCCAGCCACTTGCGCCAAGTGATAAAGCTGCCTCTTCTTCACTTTTCCCTTGCGCCTGCATAACCGGAATTAATTCACGTGCAACGAACGGGAAGGTTACAAAGATTGTTGCGATAATAATGCCTGGTACAGAGAAAATGAGTTTCACTCCATGTTCAAGTAACCATTCGCCAAGAGCACCCCTCGGTGTGAAAAGTAAGACGAATACTAATCCTGCGATAACTGGTGACACAGCAAACGGCAGTTCAATAAGAGAGAGTAATACTTGTTTTCCTTTAAACTGAAACTTTGTAATAAGCCACGCGGCCGCTACCCCAAATATCGTATTAAGCGGCACAACGATTAACGCAACGAGAAGCGTTAATCTAATTGCTGAAAATGCTTCTTGATCGGTAATAGCGGCAATGTATACATCCATCCCTCTTTCAAAGGCTTTTAGAAAAATAGTTATGAGTGGCAGTAATAGAAAGAGAGATAAAAATAAAACTGTAATCGTAATTAATACGCCTGGTACAAGCTTAGATTCTTTTTTAGCTGATACGCTTTTTACTATTTTCTTTTCTAATAATGTTGGTTCCATTTTCTCTCCTCCTATTCACTTTTTAGTTCATGCCTTCTACTCCAGCTTTGAATCATATTAATAAGAAGAAGGAAAAGGAGGGAAATAATAAGCATCACGGTCGCTACAGCTGTTGCCCCCGCGTAATCATATTGTTCTAGTTTCGTCATAATCATCAGTGGTGCAATTTCTGTTTTCATCGGCATATTACCTGCGATGAAAACGACAGATCCGTATTCTCCTAATGCTCTTGCAAATGCGAGTGAAAAACCGGCAAGAAGAGCGGGAAAGATTTCTGGTAAAATGATTTTCACAAATATTTGTAAGCGGGATGCACCTAAACTCGAAGCTGCCTCTTCTACTTCTTTATCAATATTTTGCAGCACTGGTTGCACCATTCGAACGACAAATGGTAAACCGATAAAAGTAAGCGCAACGATAATTCCGAGTGGTGTAAAAGCTACTTTTATATGAAACAGACTAAATATTTTCCCAATCCATCCATTTTCCGCATAAAGCGTTGTAAGTGTAATACCAGCTACAGCTGTCGGAAGTGCAAACGGTAAATCAATGAGTCCATCTAATAGTCTTTTTCCTGGAAATTTGTAGCGTACGAGCACCCATGCTATTAATAAACCGAAAATGGCATTTACAATAGCAGCTGCAAATGAAGTTGTAAAACTAACTTGATAGGAATGCAACACACGCTCGTTCGTTATAACCCCAGCGAACTTCTTCCAACCTAACTGTGAAGTTTGAATAAATACGATAGAAAGTGGTATAAGTACGAATAAACTCATGTACAACATTGTAAATCCAAGCGATAATCCAAACCCTGGTAAAACACGTTTCTTCCTCATCCTCTTTCACCTCATCCCCCTTTAGCAGTACGCATTATTTTTGATAAATTTTATCGAATACGCCGCCGTCATTAAAATGTTTCTCCTGCGCTTTTTTCCAGCCACCAAATAGTTCATCTACTGTAAATAATTGAACTTTCGGAAATTGAGATGTATATTTTTCTGCTACTTTTTCATTACGTGGACGATAAAAGTTTTTTGCCGCAATTTCCTGTCCTTTTTCTGAGTACAAATATTCAAGATACCCTTCTGCTACTTTTTTCGTTCCTTTTTTATCAACGACTTTATCTACAACCGCTACTGGTGGTTCTGCAAGTACACTAATAGAAGGGGTTACAATTTCAAATTTATCTTTTCCAAGCTCTTTTTGGGATAATAACGCTTCATTTTCCCATGCGATTAATACGTCACCAATTCCTTTTTCAACAAATGTTGTCGTTGCTCCGCGCGCTCCTGAATCTAATACTTCTACGTTTTTATAAATTTGGCTAACAAACTCTTTCGCCTTATCTTCACTATTATTATATTTTTTCAGTGCGTATCCCCACGCCGCTAAATAGTTCCAACGTGCCCCGCCTGATGTTTTTGGGTTTGGTGTAATGACAGACACACCTTTTTTCGTTAAATCATCCCAGTCTTTAATACCTTTCGGGTTTCCTTTTCGAACAAGAAATACAATTGTTGACGTGTATGGAGTGGAATTATTCGCAAGTCGCTTCTGCCAATCTTCTGCTAATTGTTTTTTCTTACTAATCGCATCAATATCATAAGCAAGTGCTAGTGTAACAACGTCTGCTTCTAAGCCATCAATAACAGAGCGCGCTTGACTTCCAGATCCCCCGTGTGATTGTTTTACATTTACTGTTTGCCCGTGCTTCTCTTTCCAATACTTCGCAAAATCTTTATTGAAATCTTGATATAACTCCCTCGTTGGATCATAAGAAACATTTAAAAGCTCAACTGTTTTTTTATCTCCACTTCCTTCAGAATTACTAGTGGATGTTGCCGAACCACACCCTGATAAAAGTACAACTGCTGATAATAAAACACCTGTACTTTTCATAAACGCTGTCTTACCCCACTTTTTCATCGTTAAGCCCCCTTAGTTTATACAATAGAAAAAGGCACACAATATATTCACAAACGTGAACATTGTGCGCCTTCAGTTTATCTGATTAGCTTCTAATGTATTGTATTCGATTTCTTTTCATTTTAATTCTGTAATTCATATGTGTCAACTTGGAATTTGAATTTTCTTATTAAACTAAAATATTGGCATACTTCGAGCCCAATGATTTTTCAAATCAGCAAATTCTTTTGGTAACTTACTATTTTCATTCCATTCTAATTTATATGCATTTACTAACACCGTAGCCATTGATTCACGGTCCATTACTCCATTTTGATTAAAATTACCGTTCTTATCATTTTCAGAGTTCATTCATAATTTCACAAATAAGATATTGCACTCGCCGTAAGCGTTAATCCCTTCTGTTCTATGTATATCTCCTCCTTGTTGGTCATATGAAGCTTTAAATATATGACACCACAGCTTAATCAATGCACAAAAAAATGAGGCAACCACCTTCAAAGATGGTTGCCTCATTTTTACACTTGCATCGCTTTCTCTCTCAATGCTCTTCTTAACAACTTACCAGTCGTATTCTTCGGTAATTCTATTAAAAACTCAATGCTTTTCGGCACTTTATATTTCGCTAAATGTAACGTACAGTAATGCATTAGTTCTTCTTCTGTTACGTTTGCTTGCTTCAAAACGACGTACGCTCGCACAGCTTCTCCTAAGTTTTCATCAGGAACACCGATTACGACAACTTCCGCTACTGATTCGTGCGTATATAATACTTCTTCTACTTCACGAGGGTATACGTTATAACCGCCAACTAAGACGATATCTTTTTTACGATCCACGATATAGAAGTAACCTTCTTCATCCATTTTCGCCAAGTCACCTGTATATAGCCAGCCGTCTTTCAATGTCGCAGCTGTATCTTCTGGTGCATTATAGTATCCTTTCATAACGTTAGGTCCGCGAACAATTAATTCACCGACTGCGCCGACAGGTACTTCTTCCCCAAGTTCATTTACAATTTTATTTTCTACATGCCAAATATTTGTGCCAATTGATCCTGGTTTACGAGGACGATCTAGCGGATTGAAACAAGTAACTGGTGATGCTTCTGATAAACCGTATCCTTCTGAAACAATAACGTTAAAACGTTTTTCAAAGTTTTGCAGAAGAGCAACAGGCATTGATGCACCACCGGAAATACAAAGACGAAGCGTCTTCACATCTTCTGCGCTTGCTTCTTCAAATAAATATAAATAATTGTACATTGTCGGTACGCCAGCAAAGATCGTTGGTTCGTACGTGCGACAAATACGGAATACTTCTTTCGGACTAAATTTCGGTAACATTAAAATCGTTGCCCCGTTCACAATCGGTGCATTTACCGCAACTGTTAAACAGAATACATGGAACATAGGCAGTGCCGCAACAACGCGGTCATCAGCCGTATATTGTAAATACGACGCCACATCGTTCGCATTACTATATAAATTTTTATGTGTTAACATAGCGCCTTTCGGTTTTCCAGTTGTGCCCGAAGTGTATAGAATAACCGCTACATCTTCTTCATCTAGTTCAGGACCTTCGTAAGTTGTATCTCCAGTCCCCACAAAACTAGTAAACGTTTTCATTTTTTCGGTTTCTGTATGGTTAAAATCTGATGAGGTTTCACATATGATGATGTTTTCTAATGAAGGAAGTCTTGTTGTAAGAGATTGTATAACAGGTAGAAGGACGTCGAGTACGATGATTGTTTTTACATCTCCATTTTGTAAAATATAATGCATTTCGTCTGCTGTATAAATTGGATTAACTGGAATAACAGTTGCTCCGGCTTTCATTGTTCCGTATAAACCGACCAAAAAATGTGGTGAGTTCCCAACAACTAATGCGACATTGTCCCCTTTTCCAATGTCCATTTCTGCTAAATTGCTAGAAAACCTTGTGACCATTTTGTTTAATTGGTCATATGAGACCGACTGATCCATAAATATATAAGCCGGTTTTTCCCCCTTCTTTTTTGCCGTTTCAGCCAAAGATTGAACGAGATTCACAAAAACCCCACCTTTATAAATTTTAGAATATTTAAAAATTCTAAATTAATTATATTAAAAGAAAATTAAAGTGGCAAGTGATATTCTATTAACTGCATATAGACAGATCACCTTCTCTTAGTTTACTTTGGAAAAATAAGGGGATTTTATTTACAAGTAATTTATAACACTAGACCAAAAATCATTTTAGGATAATATGCGTTCATCTTTTCTCTAAGTTTAGTAAGTTCCTCTTTATTTAACGTCGTATGCTCTCCAAACAAGTTAATCGCGTCCGCCCCATCTTCATGAAAATACACCGTCACATATAATGCCGGTAACCCTATATTGTCTTCATCTATTGATAAGACGACATCTGGTGTTTTATTAACAGTGCTGAATGTTTCATTTCTTTTCCACTTCTTATTTTGAAACATGTCTTGTATATCATGTATCTTTCGTTTGTTATCTGTATGCGTAAAATATATAACATTATCCTCCGCTGGTTTTCCGATAGACAAAATTATACGACTTGAGGGCGATCCACTGCTACACGCTGTCATTCCGACGACGAAGTTGAGTAATAATACAACGTACATTACCCTTTTCATTTCGATTCGCCTCCTTTTGTATATATATATTCCTTTACGAGGGGCGAATGTCCTGTGATTTTATGTTTTGTGGTAAATGAAATTATATGAGCGATTTTTCAGTTATATCAGCGCAGCTCGATTTATATCGGCGATTTTTCAAATATATCAGCGCAACTCCATTTATATCAGCGATTTTCCAGTTATATCGACTTACCGACAAAACCTGACAATCTACGCAAAAAGAAAGAGGCTGCCCATTATCGCAACCTCCCTTATTTTTAGAAGAATAAATGTAAGAAATCTTCTGTTGTAATGTTACCGAAGTAACGTGCGATATCTACGCCTTCTAAAGCTACAGTGAATGCATCTTTATCGAATTGAACGCCTGTTAGACGCTCTTCAATATCATGAACATCTAGTGAACCGAAGAAGTCGCCGTAAATTTTGCATTCTGTTACTGTTCCTTTTTTCACTTCAAGACGAACGTCAACTTGTCCAACTGGGAAGCGGTGTGAATGTTGTAAGTTGAACTTCGGTGATTTTCCGTAGTTCCAATCCCAATTTTGGTAACGTTCTTCAGAAAGTTTATGGATCTCTTTCCAATCCTCTTCTGTTAATTCATACGTTGGGATTTCTGTTTCTCCTTCGAAAATTGTTTCTAGAAGAAGTTGTCTAAACTCTTCTGTCGTCATTTCTTCGTTTAGGAACTCTGTAATGTTCGCAACGCGGCTACGGATTGATTTAATACCTTTTGATTGGATTTTATCCATTTTTACTTTTAACGCTGATACGACGTGATCGATTTCAGAGTCAAATAGTAACGTACCGTGACTGAACATACGACCTTTCGTTGAGAACTGCGCATTACCCGAAATTTTTCTACCTTCAGCTAAAATGTCGTTACGACCACTTAGTTCTGCATTTACGCCTAATTTACTAAGCGCTTTCGTTACAGGCTCTGTGAATTTTTTGAAGTTGCTGAAACTGTCTCCATCATCTTTCGTAATAAAACTGAAGTTTAAGTTTCCTAAATCATGATATACTGCGCCTCCGCCTGATAGACGACGAACGACATGAATACCTTTTTCTTTTACGTAATCTGCATTAATTTCTTCTACTGTGTTTTGGTTTTTACCAATGATAATCGAAGGCTCATTAATGTAAAACAGTAAATATGTTTCGTTAATATCTAAATTTTTCACACAATATTCTTCAATCGCTAAGTTTATTCTAGGATCTGTAATCCCTTTATTATCAATAAATAACATCGTATCACCTCATGAGTTCCATACGTAGCCACTATGCGCTAGCGTAATGTGGCCACTGAAAATTTGTTTTGCTTCTGTTACTAAATCAGATGGGTTGCCTGTATGCGGTAAGTGCGTTAATAAAAGTTCTTTTACATTTGCATCTTTTGCAATACTTGCTACTTCTGTACTATTCATATGCCCTGCTTTTGCAGCCTCTTGATGTGCATACATATTACACTCACAAATGAAAAGATCAGCATCTTTCGTGAATGGAATGAATTCAGGAATATAACTTGAATCAGCGCTGTATACTACAGCATCATCTCCAGCTGTAATACGCATCGCAAAGCATGTAACAGGATGAACAGTTTTTAAGAACGAAATCGAGAACGGTCCAACTTGAAGTGTTTCTTCTGGATTGTACGCGATTCCTTTCGTATGTGGTTCATGTGTTAAAGAATGGAATCCATTCTCGTCAAACGTATGACCGTATATTGGTAATTCCGGTAGTTGCCTTGTTGTCGCACTCGTAATTAATCTCGCATATTGCAATACCCCAATGTCCGCAACATGATCGTGATGATAGTGTGACAGTACAACTGCATCTATATGAGATGGTGTTATATATTTTTGAAGCTGTGCTAGTACACCACTACCACAGTCTACAAGTAAACGAAAACCATCGTGTTCAAACAAATACCCCGACGTTGCTTCTCCCGCTTCTGGAAAGCCGCCCCAAAAGCCGACAACAGTCATTTTCATATGTATCCATCCTTTCTAAAACCGAGTAGGAATGCAGTTTTTCTCCGTACTTGAGAAAGTTTTTTACTTACATCCTACATTGTTAACTATAATCCATTTCCTAAACTTTTTCATTAATTTTCAATTTTGTTATAAAACAGTTGTTGACTTTTATTTTTTGTACTAATACAATGATAGTAAGAAATGGAAATGGAGGGATTGACATGATCGATCAACCAATGGAGTTTTTCAGAAATTTACCGACGAAAACTTGTGCGCACTGCGGGAAAGAAATTGATGAGCAACACGAAGCATACCATAACAAATGTGACGATTGCGTTCACGAAGAATAGTAGTTTTTGAACATAAAAAAACCTAGCAGACATAGTCTACTAGGCTAATAACATCTTATCCTTCATCGTTGAACCTTTCACCAAGAGCTCCAGTTCAAACTCATACAATTCTTTTTTTCGATAATTTTTCGTATGGATTTTATCCATCATTAGGTCGACAACTTTTCGGGCCATTTCATCAATTGGCTGTTCAATTGTCGTAATACCTGGTTCTGTAATCTGCGATAATATTTGATTATCAAAACCGATAACAGCGAGATCATCTGGAATGCTCCAGTTATGGCGTTTCGCCTCTGAGATAATTCCAGCTGCTACCTCATCGCCTCCTGCCAAAATCGCGGTAGGATTTTTTTTGTCCTTTAATACTTCATGGAATATTCGTTTTCCATCTTCCCAAGAGAAAGCGTTTTCAAGAAAGTCAATCGCTTCTACTTGGCGGCTCTTCTCAGTTATTGCACGTAAAAAGCCCATTTTTCGCTGCTGGCTAACGACTTTGGTTTCGTTACCACGGCAAAAAATAAGATTACGATATCCTTGATCTAACACATGCTTCGCAGCTATGTATGCTCCTTGCGCATGATCAAACTTCACTGTTGGAATATTTGCTTCCTCAATATATTCATTACACAACACGATTGGACCGTGCTGTAAGTATGGCTCTACATCTTCCCACGGATTTTCTAGTGAACATAGAATAATCCCATCTACTTGTTTCGTAGATAATAATTGTAAATACTCCATCTCTTTTTCCGGTAAATATCTTGTTTGACAAATAATCAGTTTATATTTATGTTCAGAAGCAGCAATCTCGATTGCTTCAATAAATCTACTGAAGAAAGGATTTGTAATCCTTGGAACTAGCACCGCAATTGTTTCCGTTTTTTGTTTACGAAGCCTTCTCGCCGCAGAATTAGGAACGAAGCCTAAATGCTTCATTGCTAATTGAACCCTTTTTTTCTTCTCATCTGAAACATATGGATGATTATTAATCACCCTAGAAACCGTTGTCCTTGATAACCCTGCTAATTTCGCCACGTCCTCTATAGTCGACACGAAATTCTCCCCCTTTGCATGAAAACGTTTTCTTAAATTGATTATATAGTATATTATTGGAAACTGCAATATCGGTTGTTATGATTTTACTATATTAATATTATACATAGGTAAAAGTCTGTTAATGCATGGACAATATACTGCTTTTAGAAATTTACGTTATGTACATTCCTTTTCTTAATACCATATATTCTTTATTCAATATAAAAGCCCATCAATACATCATCTCCATATGATCCATCTTCATATTTAATTTGCTTTCGTTGTCTTCCTTCTTCTACAAAACCCATACGTTTGTACACTTTAATTGCCCGATCATTAACAGAAACTACACCTAAGCAAATTTTCTCTAAACCTTTCTGCCTTTTAGCCCAACTAATAAGAAATTCAATTAATTTCGTGCCGATGCCTTGATTACAATACGCCTCTTTAATCCCCATTCCCATTGTGCCTGCGTGTTGTAGCCGTTCTAGTTCATATCGGTTGAAAATTAAAAAGCCAACTACCTTCCCATCTACTTCATACACGATATAAAGATTTCCTTTCTCATTGCTTTTCCGTATCTTTTCTCTTTCTGCATTCATATCATTCGGTAACTTCTTCGGGGATACTATGAAAAACTTTGTAGTATTTTCCGATAATATAATTTCTTTTCTAATGTTCATTATTGCTTCTGCATCAGCCTCTTTTGCTAATCGTATCATTGAATCACCTCGTACTTTTTCTTTTAAAAAATAATATTAAAACTATAAAACGTCCAATATGCAATATTGCATATTGAGAATCTTTTTACTCTTGATACAATATTCATACATCAAAATAAAAGGAATGTATGCAATGAATCCAATCTTAATAGCTGCAAAACAACTATTACATAAAGAAGAAAAAATTTTATCTACTTTAAAATGTTCACTTACTGGCTATATGATTACGCATAAAGTCCCGTATCCTGGCATGTTACTTGCTACTAATCAAAGACTTCTCTTTTTTAGCCAATATAAAAACACATTCATTGCCGAATTTGATTATGAAAAAATTCTATCCATAGAAACGAAGAGAAGAATCTTTGACAAAAAAATAATATTTTACTATGAAGATGAATATATAACGCTTGGGTACATTACAAGTTCGAATGTTGAAGCGTTCATAGACTTACTACAAAGAAACAGCAAGACTAGCACAGGCTTATAATCAGCGGGGATCCCCTCGCTGATTCATTATTTTAACTCCTCCCACTTCGTCCAAACTTCTCTCCCGTTTATACGGTACATATTATCCTCTCTATCCATAAATCTATGTACAATAAATTCACGTCTAATTGTACAAAAATCATCATGATATTGTTTTATAAATGTATTAATTTCTTTTTCTGTATATTGATTTCCAGCATCTAACTTGCTAATTAAAAGCTCTAACAATACTAGTTTCTTCTTCTTTTGACCTGGAATCGATTTTAAGCGCTCCTCTTTATCGAAAAAGTTACGAATGGTCGTATCACGGAATTTCATTTCACTTTCAGTCATTTTTTATCCTCCATCACTTTTTTTCTTTATCTTTTCACTTAAAATATCAATAAAGTAATATCCACCCATTAACACATAATAGAACGTAAGTATTCCAAATGCATCTTTCATACTTGTATATACTTCTTTATCAAACAATATAGGTGAAAGGGCATAAACAAGAAAGATTATTAGCGGATTTACGATAAAATAATAAGTAAGATTGCCTTTCATCATATCAACTCTTCTACCCTATGTTTCTCTGTAAATTGTTGTAATTCCTTTTCTTTCGTTTCTATAGCTTTTAGAAAGATTTATAGATGAACTAAGGAAAAGATGCCCTCTATTAAAATAAAAAAGCACCAAAAAGGTGCTTTTATCTACGCTTCAACCGATTGATTTTCAGCAACATTTTTAAATTGTCGTTTGTGCATCAAAGTTAAGGAAGCGATTGTTCCAAGTGATAATACAACGATAAAGATCATGAGCATTCCTATGTTTTGCCACATGAAGTCAAAGTCTCCACTCGATACGACTGCTTTCAATCCTGATACAGAGTATGTCATCGGTAACCAAGCATTGAATGGTTGTAAAAACTTCGGAATCAATTCTAGTGGGAATGTTCCGGCACTTGTTGTAAGCTGCATAATTAATGTGATGATGGCGATAAAACGGCCTGCATCACCGAATGCTGTTACTAAACATTGAATTAATGCGATAAATGCTAAGCTTGTAACGATGCTAAAGAGTATGAAGTACGGAATACTTTGTACTTCTACACCTAATCCGAACAGTAATATAACATCTGCTACTATCGCTTGAATAATACCGACCGATAGTAAAACACCGAACTTACTAATAAACCAGCTAAACCCTGATTTTGGAACACCGACTGTATCACGTAATGGATATACAATTGATAATAGTAATGCCCCAACGAATAAACCAAGTGATAAGAAGTACGGCGTAAATCCAGTTCCGTAGTTTGGAACTTCCGCCATTTTCTCTGTCTTCACTTTTACAGGACTTGCAAACATATCATACGTTTTATCCGTTCCTTTTACTTCCCCAGTTTTCTCTGCCCCTTCGCCAAGTTTCTCTGCAAGTTCACCTGAACCGTCGTTTACTTTTACGAGACCATCTGTTACTTTTCCTGAGCCATCTGCTAGTTTATTTACGCCGTCGATTAGCTGGGTTGAGCCATTTGACATTTGATTTAGGCCACCATTTAGAGTACCTAAGCCCGTTGTTACTTGACCAGATCCATCTGCTAATTGATTTACGCCACCTGCCATTTGGTTTGCTCCTACAGATAATGTACCTAAACCGCCTGTTACTTTACTCGAGCCATCTGCTAATTGATTTACGCCACCTGCCATTTGGTTTGCTCCTGCAGATAATTGACCTAGGCCGCCTGTTACTTGACTTGAGCCATCTGCTAATTGATGTACACCACCTGCCATTTGATTTGCTCCTGCAGATAATGCACCTAAACCGCCTGTTACTTTACCCGAGCCATCTGCTAATTGATTTATCGCATCAATTAATTGACCGGATTCATTTTTAAATTTATTTGCGCCTTCTTTTGCTACATTTAAATTCTTACCAAACCCTTGGAAATTTTCAACAAATCCTTTTTGTGCACTGGCTAATTTCTCAATACCCTCTGTTAAAGAGTCCAATTTCGCTGTATTCGGTAGTTTGTTTTGTGCATCACTTGTTTTTTGATTTATTTCACCTTTTAATTGTTTTACTTCTTCATTTAATTTATTTGTTCCACCTGCTACTCCTGCAGCTTTTTGCTGAACTGTCGCTGTACTTTTTACAGCACTTGTTATGAATGGTTGTAACTGTTCTTGATATTCTTTCGGTAAACTTTCAATTTGCTTTTGTAAATTCACTACCTCTTGTTCTGCATTTTTGGCATCTCCTGCCGTTGATTGTGTAAGTTCATTTAACTGATTTACATTCGCCCCAGCTCCATCTATTTTCTCATTTACTGTATTCAATATAGAAGGGCCTTTCGACTGTATTTCCTCTAAACCTGCAGCAGAACTTTTCACTTTACTATTTAAATCTTGCAAACCCTTTTCAATTTTTTGAGAAGCTACCTCTAATTGGTTTTGTCCCCCAACCAGTTGTTCCATACCATTTGATAGATCAGTTGTTCCTGTTTGTAATTCGCCGGATTTACTTACTAGTTTGTTCAAGCCACCAGTCAGTTTCTCAGATCCATCATGCAATTCACCAATTCCTTTTTGCATTTCACCCGTTTTGCTATTTAACGTATTTAAACCGTCTGTTACTTTTCCTGATCCATCTACTAATTTTCCGATACCTGCTTGCATCTCACTTGTTTTACTATTTAACGTATTTAAACCGTTCGTTACTTTTCCTGACCCATCTACTAATTTCCCAATACCTATTTGCATTTCACCTGTTTTGCTATTTAACGTATTTAAACCATTTGTTACTTTGCCTGATCCATCTACTAATTTATTAGATCCATCTGCTAATTTCTGAACTCCATCCTTCATCTCCCCAGATTTCCCTTGAAGTGTATGAAGGCCATCCGTCACTTTACTTGAACCATCATGCAGCTCACTTGATCCGTCGTGTAGTTTATTTGCTCCTTCCGCCCCATCTGCTAATCCTTTTGAGACGTCTTGAATGGAATCAAACATTTTCTCTGCATATGTTTTCGTTAACGTGCTTGCTACTTCACCTTTAATTTTTTCAATGGCTGTTCCGCCAATTTGTGAAGATAAGAAGTTCAAACTTTCGTTTGGAATATATTCTAAGTTTAATGGCTTCGGATCGTCTTTTAGTAACGTTGTAGCGTTACTTGAGAAGTCATCTGGAATGCGCACTAACATGTAATACTTTCTACCTTCCATTCCTTTCTTCGCTTCTTTTTCACTTACGAACTCCCATTTAAAACTTTTATTATCTTTTAAATTATCAACGAGCCCTTTTCCGACCTCAATTGGTTTCCCATCAAATACTGCGCCTTTATCTAAATTGACTACTGCAACTGGTAAGTCATCTAACTGTTTATACGGATCCCAAAAGGCCCACAAAAACATCCCTGCATATAAAATCGGTACGAATAAGACCGCAATAATTGGAATTAATATTTTTTTACTTTTTATAATTTCCGTGAACTCTTTCCGAAGTAACTGATTCCCTTTCATAATTTCTCCCCCTTTTATAAAATGACCAAAATGTTCATATAGTCATTTTTACCCAAACAAAAAGGCTATACTTGTTCATACATATGCCTTATCCCCGAATTTATTACTATGCAACTTTTTCTTATTATGATTATAATTTTTCTATATCCCCCCTTAACTTAAATATATGACCGCATTGTTCATTTGGTCATTTTTTATAAAATTAAAAGGATTATCTTAGTTTGACAATCCTTTTAGTAAATAAAGTTCAAATAACTCTGCAATTTTTTCTTTTTCTAGCGGTTCGTGATTTTTTTCCCAATCAAAAATAAGCGATACATATAGACGAAGCATAATAAATGCTGTAATTTCTGGATCACATTTGCTAATTTCACCTTTTTCAATCGCAATTTTTAAATACGATTGAATAACAGAAACGATTTCCACATCAACTTGTTGCATCACTTCTTGTACTTCTTTCGTTCCCATATCGCGCTCTTCTTGAATTAATTTAATCATGAGCTGATGTTCTTTTCTAAATTCCAAGATGCTATATAATGCTCTATGTACATTTTCAAAAAATGAAACATCTGAACGAATTGCATTTTCTGCAACTTGCTTCATTTCTGTAATTAAATTAGAAATAATTTCACCAAATAGCTCTTCTTTATTTTTGAAAAAAGTATAAATCGTTCCTTTTCCTACATTCGCTAACTTCGCTACTTGATCCATCGTTGTTGCTTTATAACCGAACGCTGAAAAAGACTTTGTTGCAGCTTCAATAATAGAACGTTTTCGATCTATCGCCACATTGTCACCTCCAAAAATGACCAATTGGATAATATAGTCAATCAGTACATCTTTGATATTACCACACGCTTACATTCTATACAAGTTCTCTTTTTATTATTTCCAGTATAAAAAATTCCAGTCAAGTTATATCATACTGTCCATAGTTTATCAAAAAGTATACTTGTATGGAAAGCTAGAATATATTCATAAATAATTGCTGACTAGATCCCACTAGAAATTTAATATAATAGACAGTGTTCTTAAAACCAAAGGTTTAAGAACACTGTCTATTATTTTGACATAGAAAGTAATATTTTCTCCATTTCTTTCTTAGTTAGCTCATCATCGATTATCTCTTCGTATATCTTTGTATCTCTTGTAAAAATATCATTCACTATAACAATTTGATAATCACTATTCTTACCTTGTGCTGGTACAAACATTTTAAGGCCTCTTAACTTCCCCTCTCCATGAGAAGATTTATTATATACCATTTCTTTCCCGTCTAAACTATAACTTTCTAGATTCTCTACTCCAGGCATCATATAGTGTAGCGGATCCTTAGTGCCATTACCATTACCATCCATATACATCCTTGACTGATAAATCGTAAAACCATATTTTCCTTTTGTATATTCTGATTTAATAACTAATTCTACATCTCTTCCAAAATATGAGTCAGCCCACTCTCTCTTTAACTCATAACCTTCAGGTATATAAGTCGGCTGCTTAATTTGATACGGTACATGTTCTTTTGCTTCTTCCATAGTATATGTTAAAGACTTCTGCAATTTATCATCAAAAGGTTTTAATTTCTTCTGAATAGTAGCTAGTCTTTCTTGATCAGCTTTCTTCAAGCGTTCAGGTTTATATTCCTTTGTATCTCCATCATAATTCTCAGGCACATTTTTCTTAACCATTGCTTTTTTCTGAATTTCGCTAGCCTCTTTAAATAATTGGACATATTGTTCAAATTCTTCTTTTGTAAAATTCTTTTCTGCCAAATACAAAAAATCTGTATCTCTTTTATATGATTTTATCGACATACCCCATTCTCTACTTGCATTCTCTGGTGTACCATATACTGTTTCTATCGCTTTTTCAAATGCAGGTTTATATTGCTTGTTTTCTACAACCTTTTCCTTCTGTCTTTCATCTCCCTCAGTTATCCTTGCATTTAATAAAAATCCGCCTGCTATAGCTGCTATCGCAATAACTCCAAGTAAAGAAAGACGATACGATTTCTTTTGGAATTTTTTAATCATAATGATTCTCCTTTTTAGTGTTCGTTTATTTCTACTTAAATTTGCTAGGCTTGGTACTTGATAGGAATAGTGTTCTAAAAGGGTAATAATTGTATGACCGTATGCAATTTGCTCCTCTTTATCTATAAAAGTAAGTGCATATGCATCACAGGCTAATTCTTGATCTTCTCGCATACAAAAATAGGCGTACCAAAGAATTGGATTGAACCAATTTAATAGGATTAAACTGTACATAATCCAATTTACAGCTACATCGTTTCTCTTAATATGAGCTAACTCATGGTAAAAGACATATTGTAATTGTTGTTCATTTAATACTTTCATATGTTTTTTTGATAGTAATACTTTCGGGCGAAAGAAACTAAAAACCGTTGGACTTGCAATCTTTCCTGCAAGACGTAATGAAACTGCCTTCTTCATTTTCATAGACTGCTTACAGCGATTAAACACTGTAGTGACCTGTTCGTCCGTAATATCCGGTTGTTTCTTTATGTAAGAATATAAACGTCTATTTGTAAGAAACGTGATGGCTGCTAATATGATTACCCCAGCTAGCCACACATACAAAGCAAGTTTGTATAAAGAAAATGTAGTCTGTTTTTCCGAACTGACTTTTACTTCCGGTTCGCTAGTTTTTGTCACCATTTTAGAATTTGATTCCAATTCCACTTTTCGGTCGCTTTCTATGTTCACTATATTCTCAGTAGCCGGCATATTTTTTGGAATAACTTCCGATACGCTAGAACTATAAGAAAGTAATGAGTAAATGCTATAAGAGCTATCTGGCGACCACGGTAAAAGGAGTCTTATCATTAATACGATCCACAGCATATATTGCCACCGGGGGGTTAATTTATTTCTAAATAGAACTTTTATACATAAAATAAATCCGACTAATATGCTAGCCATAAGTGACGTTTCTATAAGCCAATCAAAAAAATGAGGAAGGTATACATTTATAAGCGTGTTTATCATTTTTATCGATCCTTCCTCTTATTCTCCTCTGTCTTCTCATCTAAAATGCGTTTTAATTCATTAATATCTTCTGAAGATAATTTCTCCTCTTTTAAGAAATTAACAAGTAATGGCTTAAACGCTGCACCGCAAAAACGTTTTAGTAAAGATTTCGTTTCCACTTGCAAATAATTATCTTGTGATACTAACGGGTAATAAGCGTACATACGCCCTTTATCTTGATGGTAAGAAACGGCTTCCTTTTGCACTAATCGATTAATTAATGTGCGGATTGTTTTCGGTTTCCAGTCCATTGCATCTTCCAGTTCTTCTATAATTTCATTCGCTGTTTGCGGAGAACTCGACCAAAGTACTTTCATAATTTCTAATTCCGCTTCAGATATTTTAGGTAATTGATTTGTCATCGTCTGTTTCACTCCTAAGTATTACATTTGTAATCTATAATTAAGATTACAAATGTAATACTTAATTGTCAACCATATTTTAGAAAAATTAATTTCAGCTAAACCTTACTTCACAACAACAAAATTCCTCTTTTTCAAATAATCAAATAAAAAAACAAGAAAATCTTTACAATTAATAGTAATATAGAAAATAGACAAGTTTATCAAAACAGTGGAGGCTTTTTCAGTCATGATGCGTGCACTTCGTTTAAATATAAAGCAAGCTTTTTGTAGTCGTATTTCTTTAATTATGATGCTTAGTGGATTCGTTCTTATTTGCATTTATCACTATTATTATGTAATTCGTTATTTAGGAAACGCAGCAAATGGTCCTATATCAACAGATTTAAAATGGATTGGATTTCGCGACAATGAAATGGATGTTTATTTATTATTAATGCCAGTTATTGCGAGTTTCCCCTTTAGTACAAGTTACAATTCGGATAAGTCCGATGGTTTTAAACCGTTTGTGAGTAAGGGGATTTCTATATTTCCTTATTCAGTAGCGAAATATATCGTTACGTTTTTTTGCGGAGGATTTCTTTATACACTTCCATTCATCTTATCGTTATTATTTTGCAAATTAACCATTCCAGACGGAACACCTACGGTTGGTTCAGGCATCATAAATGCTGATGGAATGTTCGCAAACCTATATTTTGATGCGCCTCTCACTTACATTGCTGTATATATCGGAATTAATTTTTTATTTGCAGGTTTAATGGCCCTTTTAGGACTTGCTGCATCTGTATGGTCACAAAAAGACTATATGGCAATTCTCTTTCCATTTGCAGCCGCCTCCATTCCTTACGTCCTGCTAAATACAATACTTCCTTCAATAGGCGGAGCACCTTTTCATTTATATGATCCGAAACAACCATTGCAAGGCATGTCACCATATATTTTAATGACGCAATGTGCTTTCTTCCTTTTCGTTAGCTTACTTATGTATATACAAGGAGTAAAGCGGGATAGAAAAAAATATAAAAGAAGACTGCAAAAAAGAGAGCGGTGTAGAAAAGCGTTTCAAGTATAATAAAACCCCAATTTCCTTACTATATTGGAAATTAGGGTTTATTTACTATTCACTTATGGCGTACCAGCCAATCCCCATAAAATAACAATCGCTACAAAATAAATTGCTTTAATCGCCACTACTAAACATAATGAAACAATTGCATATTTACTTAATTCTCTCCTTGCACCTATTAAAGTGAAAATAACCGCCAAACTAAATGTTATATAAGAAGCTGCTGTATGTATTAAGTTATACGTAATATCTAGATTGCTTGTAAGTCCTGTTATATCAGCTACAAACTGAAGCATGATGATCGTACTAAAAAAAATTGCAAACTGATTCATTACCTTTCCATTTATTTGTAACTGCATTGTTTTCCTCCTTTTTAAAAACTAAATATTCAATCAATTTTATCGTTAGATTACAAAAAAAGGAATCATCTCTTTATACTATTCTATAACGATGCAAAAAAAAGAACGCTTAGTCACCTAAGCGTTCCCCACTTTAAGAAGCCTTCTTCAAATCAATTTGAGCAAGTACTGGGTCGTGGTCACTTACACGTCCGTGTTCTTTCATAATGTTTGAGTTTAAGTGTACTGGGTCTACAATTGTGTGCGGTGCGATGTTGTTTGTTACTAAAATATGATCTAACACTTGTGCATTTCCTTCATGAATGTACGTGTAGCGGTTCTCTTTCGGCACTGTGTTTAACATATCTTTTAAGATTGTTCCCTCTAGTGTTTTGAGTGGTTTAGAGAATTCGAAATCGTTCATATCACCTAACACAACAACTGGTGCATTCGTATTCTTTTTCTGAATTCCTTGCACGAAATGATTTACTTCTTGCGCTAACTGAATTCGTTTGTCTTCACTCTTTAATACGAGCGGCTGCACTTTTCCAAATGGCGTTGCATCTCCTAGTTTTGAGTTTAAGTGATTTGCAACGACAACAATGTTTTGTCCTTGGAACGTAAATTCTGCCGCTAGCGGTTTACGTGTACTTTCAAACAATGGATTTTCGTCTCCAATACGAACAACATTTTTATCAAGTAACTTCGGTACCGTCGCTAATTTCACGCGTGATGGATTATAGAAGAAGCCGACGCGAATATTCGCTCCTGGTGCTCCTCCATCTTGATTATTGTTTGGAGCGATTTCTACATACTCATACTTCGGTCCACGAATTTCTAGAACTGCATCAATGATACGTTTTGCGCTTAATGACGCATCTGTTGTACCGTCATTAATTGATCCGTTATTATCTTGCATTTCCTCTACACCGATAATATCTGGCATTTTTAAGTTGTATTTAATAGAATACGCTAACGCTTTTACTTTTTCATCTGTTGTTTCTTTTTTATTCGCTGAGAAGTTTTCAATGTTATATGTAGCAACCGTTAACTTATCAAGACGTGGCTGAATATTTGCCCCTACTTGCTTAAATCCACCATCCACTACAGCTGGCAGTTCTGTTATTGGAGAAATACGGAAAGAACCGTAATCATATCCTACTACCCCTGTTATATCTCCAGTAAAAGTATCTCCTACTTTTGCTACATAATCGCGAGGTACTTTTACAGAAAGGCGCTCTGGGTTTAATTGATTTTCATCTAATAGAGGTGTGCCATATTGTGTTACTATTTTATCTCCACCATTTTTTACTGTTACATATAAATTTCCGTTTTTCTGAGGTGTAATAATTTTTGGTGTTGGCATCGTAACACGCATACCTTCTATACTTTCATAGAAGTCGATTGCATCTTCATTTGGATCAAATAAACCAAATGCATCATTATCAATAATCTGGTCCGGGATTTTCACACCATTTTCCCCAAGTACAATCGGTGCTGGCAAAGATTGATCTTTTGCGATTACAGCAACGCGGCTCGCTTTAATTTCAGTCGTCGTTAAGTCTGTTTCAAATCGTTCTGCATATCCTGGTCCAACATATTCTTCTACTACTCCATCAACTTGAATAAGATCTCCTACTGCTACATTCACATCTTTTTTATATACGTACATACCTTCTGAAGTAGCTGGATCATTATCTGGCTGATTATCTTCTATATAAAAGCCGTTTTTATCAAGCGCTGTGACAACGCCTTCCACATTGTTTACTTTCTTCCCGTTGTAAGGAGACATATGTGATTTCCCTTGAATGTCATGAATACGAACCTGTTCATTATTTACGATAATAAATGAAAATGTCGAAATTGCTGAAGGAGTAAGTCCTTCTTTTTCTGCGATTGCTTTCACTACACTATTTTCATTCACTATAATTTGTCCATTATAACGAACACTTTTATTAGTAGGATTAGAGCCATCTAACGTATAGTAGATTGTTGCGCCTTCTGTATTCGTCGTTAATGTTACCGCTGTTCCTTTAGCAACTTCTCCACCGTTCGGTGAAGCTACTACATCGCTAACACGGTTTTGTCCTTCACCTTGAAACTTATAAGCTGTTACTGATTTTAGACCTGGGTTACTAAAATATAATTCAAGGGTCCCAGTCAAACTAACTTTCTTCCCGATATTTTCAGGGTGATCTTTTACATTCACTGCCGTTCTCACATCACCTTTCGGTAACTGAACGGGCATGATTTTGTCTGGATTCGTTTCGTTTGGCGAATCTGCAATTGCTACGTTTGTATCATCAAACTTAGCTGGATCCTTCGTATATTTAGAAGAACTTTGCGTATATCCAACAATATATCCTTCTACTATCCCCTTCGTTTTCCCTTGCTGCTTAAATACTTGAATTGCTTTTTCTACTGACATAGAAGCAGTTTCTTCTGCTTGCGCTAAAGTTCCAGTAAATGAAAGCAATAGCAAGAATGATAAAAAGACACTTAACAATTTCTTCACAGCCATTTTCCTCTCTCTATTTCATATTTTCTCAGCATTTCTATCATAACAAATGATTCGTTATATAGAACTATATTTCGACAAATTTTACAAAAGATTTATTTAATTTACAAGCTTTCAAACTATAATACAAAATAATAATTTTACACCTTCTACAAATACACTCTATAATGTTAGAGAGAGAAAACAGAAAATATCGACATTTAATTGGCATGTAAAATGGATTCATTTGAATAGGAGTGATTGGATGGAAGTGCAAACAGAAACATACCGCGCAGCTATGAATGGAACATTAGAACGTCATTTTTCAGATATGATTGCCGTTATACCAACTAGAATTACAATTGAGCAGTTAAAACAGCGACTAGAAACGATCGCTACTAAAGTTGATGATTTAAAAATTGTTTATAGTGATGAGACAAGCCTTATTGTTGAATTACATATGGGTGAAACAGTCATACCGTATGAACTGCATATTGATGAACCGAACGATCCAGAAGGATATAAAATGTACAATAGACAAGATGCTACAATCGTAGATCGTAATTTTGAAGATGCAGCTTTCGGCACTGAAATTTTCACTCGTACGCTATTTGTAGGCGATGTACTTGACTGCTTTTTCCAGCAGTTACAGTTCTTATGGAATCTCGCCCCAGATTTGTTATTTGTAATCGATTCAAGTGCAGCAATGAAAGTGATATCTAGAAGCTATATTGAATATCACGTTGAAAATGAATTATTACCTGACATTCCTGACTTATACGTTATTCATTCCGTTTATGAAGACGATAAAGACGGTGAGCCTACGCAATATTGGTTTCATACACATGGTCTTTTAAGAGCAGGCGTAACTGAAATAGAGTTAATTATTCCAAATCGCATTTCTTCCTACTACGGCATTAGCGATCTCTTTCAAACATTTGCTAATAATGCCGTTGAGAATGGACAAGTCCCTATGAATGAGCCTATCGTTATCGCGCATAGTCAGCAAGGTTCTATACATACAGTCGCTGTTCCGTGGGAAAAAGGATTATCTTATATAGGGCATAAAACGAGTATGGACCAATTATCTTCAATCGAAGATGAGGAAGTGAAACTACAACCAATAGATGCACAAAATACATTCTTAGGCGGAATGGATGCCCGAGATGAATACCATCAATCTCCATCTGTTCTCTTATTCAAATTTAATACTTCAGAAGAATATATTGAAAGTTTTTTCAAAGAACACGAGGAAGCTACAGGGCTCATGTTCTATAAAACAAATAGTGAAACCGATCGTATGGCTTACAATGCGAAAAATACTTTTGGGTATTTCAGCAACATTTTTCACATTGAACAATCAAATGAAGATTTTCGTTTCCTTGCTAAGTTTGGTGTCTCCTACGAAGAAGGAAAAAGTGAACATATGTGGTTTGAAATGCAAAACATTACGGAAGATTTCATTCAAGGAATACTCATTAATGAACCATATTTCATAGAAGATATGAGTGAAGGAAATAGTTATCATTTAGATTTTGATAACTTAACAGAGTGGGTTATTTATGCAGGAGATGCTGTTATAAAGCCAAATAACTTATATATGTTTATTGGCGAATAAGTATTTTATATAATAAACGAAACGCCTTCAATATGATTGAAGGCGTTTCGTTTATTATAATTTATTGTGCGATTAATTCAGCATCTATTACTTTCTCCAAATGAGATAATACACGCTTTGCAGCTTCCTCACCTTGATTAATACAGTCTGGAAGTCCAGCGCCAGCATAGGAGCTACCTGCCAAGTATATACCTGGCAACTCTTTCTCCATAAATGTTGTGAGCTGTTTCATTCGCTCGTTATGGCCTACTGTATATTGAGGCATCGCTTCTTTCCAGCGACTTACGATTGTAAACTCTGGATCCTCTGTAATGTCCATCGTCTTTCGTAAATCTTCTAGTACGAGCTGAACGAGTTCTTCTTCAGTTTGTTCTACAACCGCTTCATCACCAGCACGCCCGACGTAGCAACGAAGGAGTGTTTTTCCTTCTGGCGTTGTATGCGGCCATTTTTTATGCGTCCACGTACATGCTGTAATGGTGTAATCGCTATTTCGTGATACGACAAATCCTGTACCATTAATATCACGCTGGATTGCAGACTTTTGGAAAGCAAGTGCCACATTCGCAACGGATGTGGCTGGAATATTACGGAAGAAACGAAACTGCTTGTACTGAGCAAACATGGACGGCAATACTTTATGCGAAGTTGCCACTACGATGGCGTCCGCTTCTATTTCTTTTCCGTTACTAAGAGTAATTGTATAACCATCACCCTGTTTTGCAACTTTTTCAATGCGAGTTCCCTTTATTATCGTACCTTCATGCATCTTTACTTCGAGAGATTTTACGATAGATTCTAAACCTGTTTTCACTGTTTGGAACATTCCCTTTTTCGGTTCAGCTTTCTCTTCTTTCGGAGCGAGCGTACGCATACCGAGTGAAATACTGCGATGTTCCTGCTCAATCTGATACATTTGCGGGAATGTTGACATTAAGCTCATTTGATCAATATCCCCTGCATAAATACCCGATAGTAACGGTTCTATTAAGTTTTCAACCACTTCGTTTCCAAGACGATGTCTGAAAAATTGTCCGAGTGATTGGTCAGATACTGGCTTTGACCTCGGCATTAATAGATCAAAACCAGCTCTTAGTTTACCAATTGGGGAGAACAGCCTGGAAAATAGAAACGGCGTAATTTGCGTTGGAATTCCCATCATTGATCCAGTCGGCATTTTATGTAACCGATTGTTTACGAGGATAAATGATTGACCAGCTTGATTATTTACAAGTTCATCGCCGAGACCCAATTCTTTCACTAATCTAGCTGCACTTTCTTTTCGTGCTAAGAAAGAATCCGGTCCGCGCTCAATTGTAAACCCATCTTTTCGAACGGTTTGAATTTTTCCGCCAAGTTTACCCGATGCTTCTATAAGTAATGTATCAATCGGCAAGTTTTTTTCATGAATATTTTTTTGTAAGTTATACATTGCTGTTAATCCAGTAATACCTCCGCCGACGATCACAACTTTTTTCCTCAAGCAGGCTCCCCCTTTCTTCTTACAGTACAGATTCTTTTTTCTTTAATACAACATCTGTTAAACAATCAATAAATGCGTCCGATGCATTTGGCATTTCTGGACGATAATATTTCGCACCAATTTCATCCGTTACAACTTTACACTCAAAGTCGTTGTCATATAAAACTTCTAAATGTTCCGCAACAAATCCAACTGGTGCATATACGAATGAAGTATAACCGTGCTTTTCATTTAGTTCTCTCGTTAAATCTTGTACATCTGGACCAATCCAAGGATCTGGTGTGTTTCCTGCACTTTGCCAGCCTACTGCATAGTTTGCTACTTCAGCTCCGCGCGCGATATAATCCGCTGTTTCATTTAATTGATCTGGATATGGATCGCCCATTGCAATAATTTTCTCTGGTAAGCTATGTGCAGATACGATTAATACTGCTTTTTCACGCTCTGCATCTGACATACCGTTATATATACCTTTCACTGCATCAACCCAGTACTGGATGAATTTCGGCTCTTTATACCAGCTATCAATGCCGTGAATTGTTAAGTTTCCAAGTTTCTCAGCTTCTTCTTGTGCTCGTCCAACGTATGATTTCACGCTAAACGTAGAATAGTGAGGTGCAAGAACAAGTGCGATTGCATCTTGTATTCCGTCGTTATGCATATCTTTCACCGCATCTTCAATAAACGGTTCAATATGTTTTAAACCAAGATACATATGGTACTCTACTTCATCTTGTACTTCATTTAAACGCTGTTCTAACTTCTTAGCTTGCTCTAATGTAATAGTAGCTAAAGGAGAAATACCACCAATTGCACGGTAACGCTCTGTTAAATCTTCCAGCATTTCAGGACTTGGCTTTCTTCCTCTACGAATATGTGTATAGTAACGTTCAATATCTTCTTCTTTATATGGCGTTCCGTATGCCATTACAAGCAAACCAATTTTCTTTTTCATACAGCAATTCTCCTTTACTTCGCTAACTGCCCTTTAGAGTATTCATGAATAAATGTAGTTAAACGTTTTAATGTATCCGGATTTACTTCTGGGAATACACCGTGACCTAAGTTAAAGATATAACCCGGCTGTTTCATCCCTTGATCTAAAATACCTTTTACATGTTCTTCAATAACAGACCATGGTGCAAGTAAGAATGAAGGGTCCATATTACCTTGTACCGCCTTATGAACGCCACGTGCACGTGCTTCTTCAATCGGTAAGCGCCAGTCTAAGCCGACTACATCAAGCGGTAAGTCGTGCCACTCATTCACTAAGTGTGCAGCTCCTACGCCGTGCATAATCATCGGTACACCCATCTTACGAACTTCTGCAAAAATACGCTCCATTGCTGGTTTAATAAATACGCGATAATCTGCTACATTTACTGTTCCAACCCAAGAATCGAAAATTTGAACTGCTTTTGCTCCTGCGTTTATTTGCGCTTTTAAATATGTAATAACCATATCTGCTAGTTTATCCATTAAAGCGAACCAAGCTTTTGGCTCTGCATACATGAACGCTTTCGTATTATGGTAGTTACGAGATGGACCGCCTTCAATCATATAGCTCGCTAATGTAAATGGAGCTCCTGAAAAACCGATTAACGGTACGTCTAACATTTCTGTCGTTAATAAACGAATTGTATCTAGTATGTACGGTACGTCATCTTCTGGATTGATTTCCCCTAGTTTTTCTACGTCTTGTAAAGAACGGATTGGATTATCAATAACTGGGCCAATACCTGATTTAATTTCTACATCCACACCAATTGCAGGTAGTGGTGACATAATATCTTTATAAAGAATTGCTGCGTCTACGTTATATTGATCAACCGGCAATTTTGTAACGTAAGCACATAACTCTGGATTATGTGTAATTTCAAATAAAGAATACTTTTCTTTAATCTTTCTATATTCCGGCTGTGAACGACCTGCTTGACGCATATACCATGCTGGTACATAATCGGTACGTTCCCCCCTACATGCTTTTAAAAATGTCTCATTTATAGTTCTTACCAAGACCCTTGCTCCCTTCCTTACCAATGCTTCGAATACGTTCGATATTTATCTTTTTTTACTATACAGCTTGTAAAAACAAAATGCATAATATTATGTACGTTGTTCATTAAATTGACACAAACATTCTTAAAAACGCTTACTATTTTCACAACATTCTTATTATAACACAGAGAAAAACTATGGTTTAGCTACTTTTGACTTTTCTCCTTCACGATTCGTTTGTGTATTATATGGTACAACGTAAAAGCTCGGTTTTGAAAATATGTTAACGAACTTTTCCTCATATTCCCCAGCACCATTTACAGTGCTAACATGTGTATGAATTCCGTTCTCCACTCTATAGATTCGGTACATAATTCTGTTATCTGGAAGTGGCGTCCAACTTAATTTTGCTTTAAATAAACCGAAAGGGCTAAATGATAGTTTCATTTTTACATCTTCAATTTTGCGCAGTCGAATCGGAGCGCCGATTGTTTCCACACCTTCAGGCTTCATAAACTTCTCTTTATGTTCTACATTAGCCTTCGTTAAAATTTTCTTAAACAATTTTGTCGCAGATGCACTTTCTCCTTGCAACTGATGCTCCTTATCCGTACGGTCATAACCAATCCAAACAGCGCCTACTAAGTTAGGTGTATAGCCGACGAACCACATATCTCTTGCTCCCTTATCGTCATTTGGCAATGAAGTTGTACCCGTTTTTCCAGCTAACGCACCGTTATATACACCAGCTCTCGCTGTTCCTTCCTTCACAACTCCTTCTAACATTTTCGTCATATACCATGCTGTCTGCTTCGAGAAGATTTTCGTCTCTACTTTTGGAGATTCCCCAATGACTGCACCGTGTCTATTTAATACTTTATCAATAACGTGCGGCTCAATAATATTTCCATTTGCTAAAAATGAACGATACATTTTTACAAGATCAAATGTTGAAACGCCATTTTTTAGTCCCCCAAGCGCTGTACTTAAACCAGCATCTGCAATATGGACATTTCCTTTTTCTAAATATTGCTTTCCTTCTTCTACCCCTAACTCATTTAATAAAGAAACTGCCGGTACGTTTGCCGACTCTAAAATCGCATCATACATCGTCATTTCTTTTGAATACTCATGATTATAATTTCGAGGTTCATACCCTTCAAAAGAATTTCTTTCATTCGTTAATAAAGAATACGGATTATATTTTTTCGTTTCTAGTGCTGGTGCATAAACGATAAGTGGTTTTAAAACAGATCCGGGCTGCCTTTTGGCAAAAACACGATTAAATCCTCTCGGGACGTACTTTCTTCCCCCAATCGCCGCTTTAATCCCTCCCGTACGATTATCCATTAATAAGAAAGCACCTTGCGCCCCTTCTTCTTTCCCAGGAAAATTCCTTGCATCTTGAAACTGGTTATATGCTACCTTTTGAATCTTTTCATCCATAGGTACGACAAACGTATATCCTCCGCGAAGTACTTCTTGATGAGACAACCCGTATAAACGAGCGGCTTCATCTATGACCATATCAATATACGGCATATATGCAAGCTCATTCTCATCTAAATTTTTATATAGAGCAATCGTCTTCCCTTGATAACGAACGCTTTCTTCTGCAGTCAAATAGCCTTGTTTATGCATAAGTGACAATACTAGATCGCGGCGTTCCTTACTCTTCTCTGCAGAATAGTACGGTGAATATCCGTTTGGTGACTTCGGAAGGCCTGCAAGCATTGCCCCTTCCTCTACTGTTAAATCCTCAACATTTTTATTAAAATACAACTTTGCTGCCGCTTGAATACCGTAAGCCCCATGACCAAAATAAATATGATTCATATACATTTCAAGAATTTGTTGCTTCGTATATTTTTGCTCTAATTGAAGAGAAATTGCGACTTCCTTCAATTTGCGCGTAAATGTTTTTTCACGAGTTAAAAAGACGTTTTTAGCGAGTTGCTGCGTAATGGTACTACCGCCCTCTACCTTCTCTCTAGCTAACGTATCTTTATAAAGAGCACGGAATATAGACGGATAATCAATCCCTTGATGCTCATAAAAACGAGAATCTTCCACCGCAACAAACGCCTGCTGCACATACTTCGGAATTTGCTCGATCGGTACAAGGTCTCTATTTTCTACGTATAATTTCGTAATTTCTTTCCCTTTCTGGTCAACGATACGTGATGAAGAGTGGAAAACGAGCTGCTTTTCATCCATCATATAGCCACCAGCTAACACGATAAGTTTATAGAGTACAATCGCTACTACGAACGTTGCGACGCCGCCTAATAAAGTCCACTTTACTTTCTTCATACATCGTCCTTCTTTCCAAATGATGGTACATTTATTATTTGAAAAAGAAGTATCTTTATGTATATAATCTTCGAAGTTTTTTAAGAGAGTTGATATAATAGAAACAAACTAGTAAGGGGGCATTAAAATGAAGGCTATTATTTCATACGAAACACCTCTAGAACAAGCACATTTCACTGCAAAAAATAATGAAAAAGATATGTTTTATAAAGAAAATACAGAAGAATCAGTAGAAGGTTCACTTCAGTATGACGTACTAGATGCTGTCGGTGAATTTAAAGGACAACCTGGCTATATCGTTTGTAACAACATTTCTGTAACAGACGAAGGTCGCCCTGTATTTGAAAACCGCTTTAAAAACCGCGCAGGCCTTATCGAAAACGAACCAGGATTCCAAGCGATCCGCGTTCTACGCCCATTAAGTAACGATACATATGTCATCTTAACGATGTGGGAAACAGAGCAAAACTTTAAAGACTGGACAGAATCACGTTCATTCGAAAACGCTCATAAAAAACGTCCCACGCAAGTAGAAGGAAAACCTCAGGCTCAAGCGCATCCACATGCGGAACAGCAAAAGAGTATTTTCTCTCGCCCTTCTTTTGTGACTACTTTTGATGTGTTAGTTTAATTTTTTTGAGTTTGGAGTTCGGAAACCGCGGTATGTGAAATTATATCGGCGATTTTTCGAATATATCGGCGCAACTCGAATTATATCAGCGTTTTTCTGAATATATCGGCGCAACTCGAATTATATCAGCGATTCTTCGAATATATCGACTTATCGACAAATCATGACACAAAAAGGAAACACCATTACACACCGGTGTTTCCTTTTTCTTTGTACCAATTATATATACGAAGTGAATCTTTTTTTCTCATATGCTTTACTTCATAACCCCGCCCAGCTACCGCTACAAGAGTTGTACATAATTCATCCTTTCTTTGAAAATACGATTGATTATAACCTACTGCTTGAACATGTCTTCTTCGCATTATTCCTGTATATTTCGAAAAATTACGATATACAACCGTTAGTTGATTTTCTCTTAATTCATAACCGCCACTTTTATATCTAGCATACGCAAGTAACGAAAACACGATAAATAACGGTAAAATAACAAACAATGCAATATATTGTTTTAAATATATACTTACGCTAGCAATTAGAACTGTGAGTATGATACTTATTAACCAGCCCATAATGAAATAACGACGCAACGCTGTTTTTGGTAAGTGAGCGATCTCCGCTTCAATTTCATAAGGTAACTCTAAATATGTGAGCAGGTGCTGTACATCTTTTTTCTTCATAAAAGGATGCAGCATCACTTCATTACTTGCTGCTCCAATACTGTGAATTGCTTCCACTTCAACAGCGCAATAACCAAATGGCTGGCGAAGCATACATTCTTTTACAGTAATCGCTTGAATTCGGTGCAATTTTAAGACAAACTCTTTCTTTTCAAATAACCCTTGAACGATACGAATTTCTTCCCCTTTTCGCTCAATTTTAAAGTTTGCATATTTCAACACATATCCAGCCGTGGAAATAATCCATGAAATTGCCATTAAAATTAATGCTATTACAATTAGTTTATAAACACCGTTTCCCATCACATACGCTTCTACTTTACTTGTGAATCCTTCAGGAAGAACAAAATCAAACTTTGTGTAAAGAAGTACCAGTCCAGAAAACACTAGTCCGAACCGACCAGATGTAATCGCTGCTGCTAAAACCTCTTTCGCTGTTAACTGATAAACCGTCTTGCTTTCTTCCTCTTCTATTTCTTCTTTTACAGTAGTTTCTTTCTTATGTAATAAAGAGATTAAATGTTTTGCCTCGTCTTCTTTAATACCAGCCAACATCACTTCTGGTTCACTACCACCACCCGCTACTTCTATATTTAACTTCATAAGCCCAAGCATCTGATAAATGACATTAGAAGACGTACTAACATTTTGCACACGTTCTTTATTTAAATAACTTTCCTTCTTTACAAAAACACCGTGCTTTATATGTAAAATATTATTCTCAATCCAGTACACTTTAAAATACCATTTAATTGCTGAAAAAATAGCCATGATGAATAAAACAACCAGAAGGAAAAGATAAAATAAATACCAAGGTTCCACTTGTTCATCAGGTTTAAATAAAACAAGAATAATAAGTGGCAACAAACTCGCAACTCTAATACCTAACAATATCGTAATCGGATGTTGCCTCTTATACATCCTTATCACTCACTTTCGCAAGTTCTCCAATTTGTCTTTTTAGCTGTTCTGCTTCTTCTTTCGTTAAACCTGGAATACTATGAGAAGTTGCGGCTGTTGAAATGTGTAATTCTGCTAAATTATACTTTCTCATGATCGGCCCTTGCTCAATCGTTACGTGCTGCACACGGATCATCGGAATAAGTACGCGTTTTACAACGAACATTCCCTTTTGAATCTCAATCTCTTCTTCATTTAATCTGTAACTATAATAGCGCTGACGCAAATTTGGAAACACAAAATAATCAAGTGGAATAAATGTAATAGCTCCTGTTACTAATAGTCCAAACAACCAGCCCCACCAGTTAAAGTTAATCATAAAAAAGAAGTACGCAATTACGACTGTTAGTATAACTGCCGCCCCAATTAAAGCGTGAATTCGCCACACTTTCAGCATATTAAAATGAATCTCTCTTTCTAACGGCTGCACCTCATCACTCCAATTCTATGAATTTATTACTTATATATTATCAAAAAATAAGATTTCATATACATTTTTGTAAATTTATAGTCAAATAATAACATTTGAATCAAAAGCATATTAAAGAAAAACATACCTCAGTTTTGAAAATTATATATTATAAATATGAATTATATTGAACTAAAATAAACCTTACATGATTCATGCAAGGTTTATCGTTTTATACACAATATATTTCATTATTGTTGAGATATACTAGTATCGCTTTCAATTCGTTTTTCTTTTTGGCTTAGTTTTTTATCTTTAGATTTTTTTAATGTTAAAGTCATACCAATAAAAATAAAAAGAATTCCTGTTATTTGCATTAAAGTTGGACGGAATCCAGTAAGTACAGTATCTAATAATATTGCCACTGCCGGATCCAAAAAAACTAATATTGAGATTGTTTTTGTAGATAAATAGCGTAAACTATCAAAAAACAGATAATATACTATCCCTGTGTGAATAAAACCAGTAGCTATAATATATGTCCAATTACTTTGAGTGAGGCCACTAAAAGCATCTAAATCTATAAATGGTATTAAAAGAAATATCCCCAAGAATGTTTGTAAAAATGTCATTGCATACGCACTCATTTTGTTAATCCCTTTACCAAATAAAGTTGTAAATGCATAAAAGAGAGCTGCAAGAAATCCCCATATCATACCTGAAGACATTAATGAACCGACAGAGAAACTTCCATCGATACCAGCAATTAATAAAGCTCCTGCAAAACACACAACTATTGAAATGATAGATATGAATGTTAATTTTTCTTTAAAGACGATACTTCCAATTAACAGTACAATTACTGGTGCAAGATGATAAACCGAGATAGCAATTGTAACTGACATATTTTCAAAGGCTTTAAATAAGAAAACCCAATTAAATACTAAGAAAAAGCCACATATTAAAACTTGAATAACTTCTTTTCGTTCCCATTTATCTTGTTTATATTGCCCTGTAAGCAACCAGCATACACTTAAAAATATTGTCGCAAAAATACACCTTACAAACACTAATTCAAACGAAGGTAAGTTTGTTTGAACTGAAAAAAATCCAACTGATCCAAAGATAACCATTGATGCTATCATCTTTAAAGCCGGTACCGTTTTCTCTTGCTTAAAACTTTTTTGAAGCAAATTAATCCCCCTCCAATAAAAACTCGGTTTATAGTGAGAAAAACACCAGCCTAAAAAAGGACAGGTGCTTTTCCTCAAAAACACTCAATTATAAATTTTTCCCAGCAGTCCAACCACCATCAATTACAAAATTAGAACCAGTAATAAAGCGGGCCTGATCAGAAATCAAGTACTCAATACATGAAACAATATCCTGCGGCACCCCCCAAGTATCTAAAGATTGATTACTTTTTATCATAGACATCAAGGCTGTATTACTAAAGTATTCTTCTGTAAGTTCAGTTCTAATAACACCGGGAGAAATGCTATTCACCCTTATATTTTGCTTCCCAAATTCCATAGCCATCTGTTTAGTCAATCCGATTAAAGCATGCTTTGATGCAACATAAGCAGCTCGCTCTGGTTCAGCCATTAATCCAGAAACCGATGCTATATTCACAATACAACCTTTTATTTTCGATTCACACCATCGCTTAGCTACTTCCCTAGAAAGGATAAATGGGGCTACTAAATTTACATCAATTACTTTTTTAAACATATCATCGGATAAATGTAAAACAGGTGTTATCTCTCGAATACCAGCTGCATTTATTAATATATCAGGAGAAAGCTTTTCTAAATCTAATTGAGTAAAAAGATTATGAATCGCTTCACTATTACTTAAATCAATTTGCACTACTTTCAAAGGCATATCTGTTTTCATATAATCTATTAAATTATTATTATTAATATCAAGCGCTATTACATGAAATGATTTTTCTAAAAAGTATTTTATACAAGCATGACCTATACCGCTATTGGCTCCAGAAATCATAATTATTTTATTCTCTCTCATTTTGTCTCCTTATAAGAAAATGTTACTAATAAAATATCACGAAAAGCCTCCGTACTACATTCTGTTCCAAGTGGCGTTACGGCATGGAAGACCTTTTGTCCAAATACTAAAGTTTCTAAAGGCTCCTTCAAACTTATAAACTGATTAATTTCCCGAGGAGAATTAGCTATTAAATTATCTCCACCAATAGCTGTATTACTTAAATTCATAAGGTGTAAAAACACTACTGGTTCATCATCTTTATGTAACCAAATAGGTGAACTAAAAGATGGTCTTTCTTTAGTAGCTTTATATCTTACTTGATGTAAACCTATAATTAAGTCTTTACTTGTATCTATTATATTTGTTTTAAATGCAAATTCAGTATCGAAGCGCACGATATTTTGAATTAAAGGATTACATAAAAAGCTATCATTTATGCTATTGAACTGTCTAACTTTCCCGCCATCGTCATAGTTATATTCTTTAGATTGGAAGTAATCATTACTATTATCTAAAATATAATCTGGTGAATCAACATACTTTATATACCTTGAATAAGATCTAGCACGGCATTCACCGTATGCATCATCTTCCAAATTATAATAATCTAACTGTGCTTGTGTTAATAAACGATGATTCTCTTCCTCTTGTAAAAAGATTTCATTTGAGATTTCAAGGAATCCTTTAGATTCAAATTCATGTACCTTTTCTTCTATGCTAAAGCCACTCATTTTACTAAGAACAAACGTCATTATAAAAACCTCCACACTATTGTATTTTTCTATCTCACCCTATGTTAGAAATGCAATAAGTAACCGAGATTCTTGCTTAATAAAATTAAAAATTATGATATTCAATTAATACACCAAATGAAATATACGTAATTCATTAAAATTATTTATTAAGCAATATTATATATCCTTTTGGTTATTTTTTCTAATTATCTGAAGATTTATCAACATTAGTCTTAATATTCAAAAATAAGGAAATAGATTTTTCAGAAAGATAAAACTGCGCGTATTGCAATTATTTATGTATATAACTTTTTTAAAAATTATATTTTAAATATAGCTAGTTTTTTATAAATTTTTTGATATAATTACATACGGGAAAAGGGAAGAACTTTGTCTTCCCTTGTGTTTTTATTTGCATCTAGTACTTTTGCTAGATGCTTTTTTTTATGCTAAAAAAGGTATCCTCAAATACTTTGAGGATACCTTTTCACCTTTATTATCTCTGCTGTTTTCTACCTAATATGAGTAATCCAAAACTCATCATTACAAGAAGTGCTCCCATATATGGTTCCACAGGCATTTTCTGCCCTGTCTTCGGTAATTCTTTTTCAGGTTTCTCTGGATTCGGTGTCCCAGGCTTTTCTGGATCTGGTGTCCCAGTTTTTTCTGGATTCGGTGTTCCAGGCTTTTCTGGATTTGGTGTTCCAGGCTTTTCTGGATTCGGTGTTCCAGGTTTCTCCGGATTCGGTGTTCCAGGCTTTTCTGGATCTGGTGTTCCAGGTTTTTCTGGATCTGGTGTTCCAGGTTTCTCCGGATTCGGTGTTCCAGGCTTTTCTGGATCTGGTGTTCCAGGTTTTTCTGGATCTGGTGTTTCTGGGCCTGGTGGCGCTAAATGATTCAATTTGTTTAATACTTCTAATTGAACTGCATTTATCATTCCATTTGTAATTTCAAATGGAATTGGATTAGTTAATTTTTCATATCCTTTTGGTGCTTCTACTTCTACTAGTGTGTAGTTACCTACAGATAGATCTGTGATTTTTGCCTTTCCATCTTTATCTGTTGTTACTTTCACTACTACTTTTCCCTTTTCATCATGAACCTCAAACACAGCTCCTGATAAGACTTCCTTGCTTTCAGCGGCCATTTTTGTAATCTCCACTGAACCTTTGTCTAACTGTTCATTCTCTACTTGCAATGATAAGACTTTCGTCATACCTTTTGTAATTTCGAATGAAACTGGCTTTTCTAGTGGTTTGTAGCCTGCTGGTGTTTCTACTTCTACTAACTCATACTTTCCAATAGATAAATCTGAAACGTCTGCTTTTCCTTCTTTATCCGTTGTTACTTTCGCAACTACTTTGCCTTTTGAGTCACGTACTTCAAATACAACATTTTCTAATGGTGCTTTACTGTCTTTATCTATTTTTGTGATTTCTACATTCCCCGTATCTACCATTTCATTTTCTACAGTGAACGCTAAAGATTTTGTCATACCTTTTGTAATTTCAAATGGTACAGGCTTTTCTAATTTTTTGTAGCCTGGTAAACTCTCTACTTCTACTAACTTGTACTTTCCTACTGATAAATCTGCAACTGTTGCTTTTCCACCTTTATCTGTCGTTACTTTCGTTACTACCTTGCCTTTGTCGTCTTGAACTTCAAAGACTACACCTGCTAACGGTGCCTTATTATCTTTATCTATTTTTGTAATTTCTACATTTCCCGTATCTACCATTTCATTTTCTATTTTTAATGATAGAACTTCTGTCATACCTTTTTTGATTTCGAATGATACTGGTTCTGTTAATTGTTTGTAGCCTGGTAAGCTTTCTTTCTCTACTAATTTGTACTTTCCTACAGATAAGTCTGAGATTTTTGCTTTACCATTTTTATCTGTCTTTACTTCCGTTACTACTTTTCCTTGTTCGTCTTGTACTTCGAAGACTACGCCTTCTAATGCTTTTTGACTATCTTTATCTACTTTTGTAATCTCTACTGAGCCTTTGTCTAACTGTTCATTCTCTACTTTTAATGATAAGACTTCTGTCATACCTTTTTTGATTTCGAATGATACTGGCTCTGTTAGTTTTTTGTAACCTGGTAAGCTTTCTTTCTCTACTAATTTGTACTTTCCTACAGATAAGTCTGAGATTTTTGCTTTACCATTTTTATCTGTCGTTACTTTTGTTACTACTTTATCTTTTTCATCTTGCACTTCGAATGTTACGCCCGCTAATACTGCGCCACTTTCTTTGTCTACTTTCGTAATTTCTACTGAACCTTTATCTACTAGTTCATTCTCCACTTTTATTGATAAAACTTCTGTCATACCTTTTGTAATTTCAAACGATACTGGTTTCGCTAGTTTTTTATATCCCGGTAAGCTCTCTACTTCTACTAGCTTATATTTTCCTACTGATAAATCAGCAATCTTTGCTTTTCCTTCTTTATCTGTCGTTACTTTTGTTACTACTTTATCTTTTTCATCTTGCACTTCGAATGTTACGCCCGCTAATACTGCGCCACTTTCTTTGTCTACTTTTGTAATCTCTACTGAACCTTTATCTAACAGTTCGTTCTCTACTTTCAATGATAAAACTTTTGTCATACCTTTTTTGATTTCGAATGATACTGGCTCTGTTAATTGTTTGTAACCTGGTAAGCTTTCTTTCTCTACTAATTTGTACTTTCCTACAGATAAGTCTGAGATTTTTGCTTTTCCTTCTTTATCTGTCGTTACTTCTGTTACTACTTTTCCTTGTTCGTCTTGTACTTCGAAGACTACGCCTTCTAATACTTTTTGACTCTCTTTATCTACTTTTGTGATTTCTACATTTCCCTTGTCTAACATTTCGTTTTCTACTGTTAAAGCAAGAGATTTTGTCATGCCTTTTTCAATTTGGAAAGTAATCGGATCTACTAATTGTTTATATCCTTTTGGTGCTTTTACTTCTACTAACTTGTATGTGCCGACTGATAAATTAGTAACTTGTACTTGTCCTTTTTTATCTGTCGTTATTTTAGCGACTACTTGCCCTGCTTCATCTTGAATTTCAAAGACTGCATCAGCTAAAGCATCTTTATTTTCTTTATCTACTTTTGTAATTTCTACATTTCCTGTATCCACTAATTCATTTTCTACTGTTAGCTTTAGCGCTGTTACTCTACCCTTTTCAATTTCAAATGAAATTGGCTTTTCTAGTGGTTTGTATCCTGCCGGTGTTTCTACTTCTACCAACTCATACTTCCCGATAGATAAATCTGAAACGTTTGCTTTTCCTTCTTTATCCGTTGTTACTTTCGCAACTACTTTTCCTTTTAAATCACGTACTTCAAATACAACATTTTCTAATGGTGCTTTACTATCTTTATCTATTTTTGTTATCTCGACATTCCCTGTATCCACCATTTCATTTTCTACTTTTAATGATAGGACTTCGGTCATGCCTTTTTTGATTTCAAATGATATTGGTTTTTCTAATTTTTTATAACCAGGTAAACTTTCTACCTCTACTAATTCATACTTTCCTACAAGTAAATCTGAAACATTTGCTTTTCCATCTTTATCTGTCGTTACTTTTGTAACTTCATTACCCTTTTCATCTTGGACGATGAATGTTACTCCCGCTAACGGTGCTTTATTATCTTTATCTATCTTTGTTATCTCTATATTTCCCGTATCTACCATTTCATTTTCTATTTTTAATGATAGAACTTCGGTCATGCCTTTTTTGATTTCAAATGATACTGGATCTGTTAGTTTCTTATAGCCTGGTAAACTTTCTTTCTCTACTAATTTGTACTTTCCTACTGATAGATCTGAGATTTTTGCTTTACCATCTTTATCTGTTTTTACTTCCTTTACTACTGTTCCAGCTTCATCTTGCACTTCAAAGACTACGCCTTTTAATGCTTTTTTGTTGTCTTTATCTACTTTTGTAATTTCTACTGAACCTTTATCTAACTGTTCATTTTCTACTTTCAATGATAGGACTGTTGTCATACCTTTTGTAATTTCGAATGATACTGGTTCTGTTAGCTTTTTGTAGCCAGGTAAACTTTTCGTCTCTACTAATTTGTACTTCCCTACTGATAAATCAGAGATTTTTGCTTTACCATCTTTATCTGTTTTTACTTCTGTTACTACTTTGCCTTGCTCATCTTGCACTTCGAAGACTACGCCTTCTAATACTTTTTGGCTATCTTTATCTATTTTTGTAATTTCTACTGAGCCTTTGTCTAACTGCTCATTTTCTACTTTTATTGCTAAAGCTTTTGTCATACCTTTTGTAATTTCAAATGGCACTGGTTCTGTTAGCTTTTTATAATCTGGTAAGCTTTTCGTCTCTACTAATTTGTACTTTCCTACTGATAGATCTGAAACGTTTGCTTTTCCATCTTTATCTGTTACTACTTTTCTTACTACTCCATCTTTCTCATCTTGGACTTCAAATTCGACACCTGCTAATACTGCCCCGTTTTCTTTGTCCACTTTTGTGATTTCTATATTACCTTTGTCAACCATTGCATTTTCCACTTGTATTGGGAATATGCCGTCCCCTGTTACATTTACTTCGAACTCTGTTTCTTTTAATTGGTATCCTTCAGGTGCTTTCGTTTCTTTTAAAATATATTTTCCTAGTGCTAACGGTTTAGAGGTTGCCTTACCATCTTTATCTGTAACAATATGTTCGACTACTACACCGTCTTTTACTATATCAAACTCTGCATTTGCTAATGGTTTTTCACCATTTTCCGAATCAATTTTCTTTATTTCAATTTGACCCTTTTGCACAGTATTTTTAATTTCAATTGTTTTTGTTTCTCCAGCTTGAAGTGTAACCTCTACTGGGCTTGTTAATTTTTGATATCCTTCTGGTGCTACTGTTTCATAAACTTTATACGTCCCCGGAGCTAAAGTTTGAGGTACTGAAAAACCTTTTTCGTCCGTTGTCAGTTTTGCAACAACTTCATTTGCACTATTTCGAACTTCAAATTCGGCACCTTTTAACCCTTTGTTCGGATTCTCAGAATCTATTTTATGAAGCGATACTGTACCATCTTTTGGAGCTTCAGGCGGTGTAATAGTTACTTCTTTTGATGTTAATGTTTTATCATCAAAATGTAATTCTGCTTTATTAGGAATCTTCTTATCTACGTAAGAAGATAAGTCTGCATTATTTTTAATTTTCGCCTTGATACTAAGATTAATTATCTGGTCTTCATACGACTTATAATCAAAATTCTCACCAAACGTAAATGTTACTTCACTTCTTTGTTTATCTATATTTAACGTTCCTTTAGAAGTAATATCTTGGCCATTTTGATCATACACTTTTGCCTCTAATACTTCTAAAACATCTTCTAAATCATCACTAATTACCATTGATGTGTATTTAGGAGGATCGTTTGGTATATGTGTACCAACTTGATATTGAATAACTTGATTCATTTGTGTTAGCTGCTCATTCTCTACAAGCTTGCCATTCTCATCAACTATATTTTTTTCAATGCTAGGTGGATTATCGTCACCTGAACCGGATCCTCCCCCACCACTCACAAATACTTGTCCTACTTTTTCTTCAGTTTTAATATTTTTACCTTCTAATTTCACAGTATTTTTATGAGGTTTTGCAGCAGGATTTGTAACCTTTGTTTTATATCTTAAAATATAGCCTTTTGAACTGTCTGGAAATTCAATTGTAAATCCAGTCTTTGTTGCATTTATTTTAATGTTAGATAAATTTGCTGGCTTAATATTTGTTGGTGCATAACCATCTTCAAATACAGCCTCTTCTAATAATACGCTGTCTGTAATTAACTCATGCCCAGGTCCTAATGTATCTGTTAATTTAAGATCTTGCATTTCTGTTCCAGTTGCATTTACATATACAAGCCAATCAGCAATAGACGGATCTTCTTGATTATAAGAACCCCATTTCAATAGATTTTCCGTATTGGGTTGTGGCTTCGGTCTCTCTGTCGTATTACTTACATTTACTTCTTTATTTACGATTTGACCATCAACGTTAAATTCTAATGGAATTTCTTTAACACCATCATATGCTTCTAGACCAAAGTAGAATTCTACGAATAAAGAACCTTTAATGTTGTTCTTTCCTTCTACGTAATCACCCATAGTACACGTTAATAGACCCTTTTTCATCTCACATGTACCAACTGTTTTTCCTTCAGCATCTTTTAAAGGAAAACTCATATTCATAAGGTCTTTTCGAAACTCTTTTGGCATATCAATTGTGAATTGATCTCCACTTTTTATTTTTTCTTTAGCTGACCACTTCACTTCTACTTTCATACCATCTGAGGCTTGATATGGTTCAGATGTCGTGCCATCAGTACGGGAAATATTAATTTCGTCCACTGGACTTTTCATCACAGCAGCTTGAATAACTGGAGCCCACACATTCAGCACTGAAAATAATACTAGAAAAACTAATGAAACCATTGAAATATGTCTTTTAGTACTTTTCATTTGCATAGTTCCCTCCTAAATTTTTATATTTATATAACAAAAAAAGATCGTCCGGTTGCATCAAAAATGTGCAACCAGACGATCTTAGTAACCAATATGTATTACCGTAGACTCTAAGCTTTGCGGCCTATCCTTTCGAATAGTGTGCTAAAAATATCTTTTATTCTTTTTTTGTTTCATTTTCCTCTTAAACCAAATATTACTATACCGTCTGGACGGTTATAATTCAATACTCTATAAAATTGTTCTATTTTTCTAATAAAAAAAAATAATTCACCACTACATTAAAGAAGCAATGGTGAATTATTTTAAAATTATATAGTTCGCATATTCTATTTATATGAATTACTAATAAGAGCTTGAATTACTTTTTCTCTTAACTCGGGGCTTAGTCTTCCAACCCCTAAATATTCCGAATACCATAATCCATCTGCTGCTAATCTAATAATTGTTGCACAAACTGAATCTATCTCATCATTCTCTATATTCTTTTGCAGTTGCTGAAATGATTGTTGTAATGGCTCAAGTAATTCAGGTTTTAACATGAGTACTGCCATCATACTGCTAGACAACTCTTCTGTTCTTCTCTCATTACTTAATCTTTCCTCTACAAAAGAGCGAACCCATCTCCCTTTCCTCTCTGAGTCTTCCGCTACTTTATTGTAAATGGCCCCTTCATAATCCTCTACCCCTCGGACTATCATACCTTCTATTAAAGCTTCTTTATTTGAAAAGTGATACAATAATCCACCTTTGCTTAAACCCGCCTCTTTTGCCACTGCTTCCAAGGTTAATTTAGCAACCCCTTTACATTGTACAATTTGAGAAGCGGCCGCCAAAATCTTTTGCCGCGTTATGCTTATACTCATTCCTTTTTAAAACCCCATTTCTACTAAATTTATATAAATACGAATCTTATTTTTAATATTGTTGATTACTACTAAGTATTTTCTTTATACAACAAAAGCTTCATTACCTTTGAATTTTTAGTTACTTATTCTATTAAAAATTTCCATATCATTCAATATGATAACATTAAATACACAAAGCTGACTATACATCTATACTTTTGTATTTATTGAAAATATATCCATTAATAAAATTTACCGATTTATTCCTTCTTATTACTTTAAAACAGCAGTAATTCTTTCAGTACTAAATAAAAAATGTTATTACTCCCATTGAATTGAGTAATAACATTCTACTTAACAAATTCGCTGCCAACTAGCATCCTTCACATCTTCACTAGTCGGTTTTCTAACTGATCCAATAAAGTGAAACTTTATATCCGTAACATGGACAGGTGTATTTCATTTTGTCACTCCATTATTAACTTGTTTTCCCATATATTCCGACTCACAAAGAATGTAACAGCACAAATCATAGTTATCCCCATGAAAAATGTATTAGAATCTTCATATGTAGTTGGAATGCCTACCGTTACGAAAACAATACTAAAAGCTAAAAATAGATATAATAATAAAGATATAATATAGCTTAGTTTAAATCGTAAAATGATACCTCTAAACAATAGCTCACCAAGTAGACAGCCACCTAAAATAATAGGTACTCCGAAATACAATGTAAGGACTCCCATTTGCGCAGTAGATTGAATTATCTTTCCAATTATGTTCGGCGAAACCAGCTCACTATCGTTTCCCATCCTATCATATAAATCAAGTGCTGTTGCTGAAATAAAGAAACTTAATATAGAAAATGAATACGGTATTAAAAATTTGCTCACTCTCATTCACCTCGCTTTTTTCTTTACATATATTATTCATTATTTCCTATCATTTTTACATAAAAAAATAACCCTCTATGATAAAACATAGAGGGTAGCATTTCTATATAAAAATCTATACCTTATCCTGAAGTGAATCCCGAAAATAGGACAAATATCAAAACACCTAAACCATCTGCTATCTGCTCCCTACATTCTTTAGGGTAGATAGTTTATATGTTTTATTAGAAAGTAGTGCCTTCTTTTTTATAATATTCTTTTGAAATCTCTTCATAAAATGCGGCTGATGTCGCGTAGAAATAAGGTGCTAACCATAAGAAACCGATTCCTATAGTAAGAATACTTAAAATGAACCAACCTAAGAAACTTAAGCATAGTAAAAAGTAATCCATTTTATGTCCATTCATCATATGACGACTCTCAGTAATCGCTTGATTCGCTGTATATTCTGGATGATCATTCAAAATAAAATATGTCATAGAATAAGAAAATGATTTAATAATACCTGGAATAATAAGAAGTAATGTCCATAGAGTCAAGTATACATACATTAGTAAATATGTTAAAAACGACTTCATCAACTTACTTCCATCGCTAAACCATCTAAATATATGACCAATGCGAGCATCAGTCCCACGAATTGCATTTAAAACAAGATAATAGGCACCTATTGTTAATGGACCAATAACAAGCATTACTATAATACTTACTGTAAGTGAATCACTTGCTTCTTCCCAACCCCAAAATATCGAGAAAATACCTGTTGTTAGCATTTCAACAGCTCCAATAAGGATTCCAATTAATAAGGTTGCCCCTACCGCTAATCCCCATCTTCCTTTTAATGCATCAAGTGCTTCTCTTTTCAACTGACTTATCATATATAACCTCCTAATACTATTTATATTTTAGTATACCATTTATATCAAAAACCCCATAGATTTCCCTTAATATAGAAGCTAATTACCTTTTTTCATATACTGTAGTTGTACTAATATATGGATTAAACCAATCTTTTCCCTATAACAAAAAAGCCTGCCTTTCATAATAGGCAAGCTTTCTCTGGTTAATTCTCACTTAACTTCTTCTTATACCAATCCTGCATTCTCCCCGCATCTTCTACTCTCGTATGCTCTATTTTGTAACTAGATGATGCACTCGAAAACTTATACGTACATAAATCCGCACGGCGCTGAAAATATGATTGTGTCTTCTCCATTGATTGGACGTGTCTTCTTCTAATAAGTCCTGTATATTTTCCGACGCTACGATAGACAAGTGTAATTTGTTCTCCGTTAACACTGTAGCCATTTGTTTTAAATGTTGCGTATCCAAGTGTAAAGATAAGGATTGCGAGCGGAATTAATGCCCACATGATGAAGTGCTTTTCAGAGTATATACTTATTCCAAGAAGCGGGATTGCTAGCATTGCGAAGAAGATAAAACTATCAATGAGATAGCGGCGCAATGCTGCTTTTGGTAATGCAATAATGTTTGCATTCAGTTCGTATGGTAATTGTAAATGGGCGAGTAACTGTTGTACTCGATCTTTTCGAATGATTGGGTGCAGTGTAACCTTTTCTTTTTCGTCACCCATTCCTTTACTTTGAATGACTTCTACTTGCACAGCACAATAACCGAATGGTTGGCGTAAAATACTTTCTTTTATCGTAATACCTTGAATACGATGCAATTTTAGTACGAGCTCTTTTTTCTCAAGTAATCCTTGTGAAATGCGAACTTCGTCATTTCTTCGATTCACTGTGAAATCGCCATGTTTTAACGCGTAACCGATTGTAGATATAATCCAAGAAAGAACGAGTAAAATGGCTACCATGAAAATCCAGCCATATATATCATGTTCCATTACATACGACTTTACGCCATTCTCTATCCATTTCGGAATGTACTTATCTACTTGGTGATAAACGAAAAAGATTAAAGAGAATAATAGTCCAAATTGACCAGATGTAACAGATGCTAATAAAATCTCTTTCCAAGTTAATTTATATTCTGTCGTTTGTTTTTCCTCTGTAACAATTGCTTTTTCTACTACATTTTCTGTTGCTTCGTCTAACGTTCCTTCTGCTTTCACTTCTGGAGTTGGCTCATTTAGCAAAGCAATAAGCTCCGCCGCTTCTTCTGCCGTAATACCAGCTAAGCTAACTTCTGCTTCATCGCCCCCACCAGCTGTTTCAATCTGAATTTTTTTCAAACCGAGCATTTGATATAGTACGTTAGAACTTGTATTAATCGTTTGAACACGTTCTTTATTTAAGTAGCTTTCCTTTTTCACGAAGAGACCTTTTTTCACATGTAATACGTTATTTTCAACCCAATATGTTGTGTAATACCATTTTTCAAATGCTGAAAAAACGGTGAGTAAACCAAATGCTGCAGGAATTAAATACCAAAACGGGAATTTTCCGTTTAAGCTAAACATGAAAATAATGAGTGGTATAAAATCTGTTATTTTTAATTCTAATAACATCGTGATTGGATGCTGCCTCTTATACATCCTCATCACTCACTTTCGCTAATTCTGCGATTTTCGTTTTCAACATTTCTGCTTCATACATCGTTAAGCCTGGGATGCTGTGAGAAGTTGCTGCCGTTGAAATGTGTAATTCTGCTAAGCCATATTTTCTCATAATTGGTCCTTGTTCAATCGTTACGTGCTGCACACGAATCATCGGTACTAATACGCGCTTTATGACAAAAAGACCATGCTGAATTTCAAGTTCTTCTTCATTTAGTTGGTAGCTGTAATAACGTTGACGTAGTTTCGGGAATAAGAAGTACGCAAATGGTGCGAACACAACTGTTAGCCCAATCATCACATACAAAATCCACGCCCACCAATCAAACTTTATCATGAGGAAAAGGTAAGCTAAAATAACGAGTATACCGATTCCTTCTTCAATTACAGCACGAACTTTCCACACCTTGACCATGTCAGGGTGAATTTCATTTTTCAATGGATCCATGTAACCACTCCAAATCTAGTAATCTAATATATGAATTCTCTCAATCTATATTTTACGTAACTTTACAGAAAATTGAAATTTAATCTTCTTTCTTCTCAGGAATAAAATATCCGAACCAAAGTAGCCAAATGAAACCGATTAACTTCATCCAATTTCCATCCGCTTGAAAAGCTTCAATCATACCTGGTATTTTATAAACCCCAATAAATCCAAGAAAACCGAGCCACCAGTTTTTTTGCATTTTCATTTTTACTCCTCCTTCATGACGTTTTTCACATTTCGAATCCAAATTTCTTTATACTTTAACTGGAATCCCATGAGCATATAGTTGCTCATATTATCGATCACGAGTGCTAGCGTATGAGCATTTTCTTCCGTTTCATGTTGTGACACTACGTCAAGTTCTACGCCTTTCTTCAATAAATCGTGGAAACCATTTAAGAAATCTTCTTGTATTTCAAATAAGCGTTTCTGATACTTTTCATTTCGCGATGCAGTTACGATAAATTCGTTGATAACGCGTAATATCCCTTCTTGCCCTTCATATTCAGAGAGCATATGTAAACCATCAGCAATTAACTTTTCTGCAAAGTTTTCTTTCGTATATTGCTCTTTATCGAAATAACTCACGAAATGATATCCAGAGAAAATTTCTTCAAATAAAAAATCGATTAACGCTTCTTTAGAAGAAAAATGATAATAAATAGCCGGTTTTGAAATACCTACCTCTTTCGCAATCATGGAAAGACTCATCTTCTCAATGCCGTGTTCTGCCATAAGTTTAAATGATGCCTCTACAATGTTTTGCGATGTTTGTAAATTCTTCGTCATACTGTACCTCACTTGTTTTTACTTACCGGTCGGTAAGTAAATTATAAAATAAAACGAAATGATTTTCAATTTAGTTAGCGTTCTAGAAGGTGTTTATTGGAAATTACAGAAAGTTATACAGTAAAAGCAACATATAACAATAAGGAGGATATCATATGGGACTTGGTGGTAATGGCGGTAGTGGTGGTAATGGCGGCGGTGAAGCAGGACAAGCTGGTAAGAGCGGATTTTCATTAATCATTTTACTTTTTATCGTATTGATTATAGTTGGAGTTAGCTATATCGGACTTGGCTTCTAAGAAAAGGCGTCCTACATTACACATGTAGGACGCCTTGTTTTAATCCCTATTCAGCAATCGCATACGATAACAATTCATCGTCACTTCTCCAAGTCTTTGCAGCAATTGATAGTTCGCATATGCGCCAACTGGGGCACCGATTACCGGGATGAGCTGAAGCATTTTTGCTAAATCGATATAGTCTCGGTATTCTGTTTGGAACTTTTCCCAGTCCATATGATTTTCTTTTTCTGTATCCCACGTTTCAATTGCTTTCCATATTTCTTTTCTGTGATTGTCACTTGAAAAGGCGAGTTGGAAAACGTGAAGGATAAAAAGACGCTCTTCTTGTTTACTCGTATCAAATCCGTACAACGTTGCTGCATCGAATAAAAATTTAATTTTAATGCCGAGTAAAAGCGGAAAGTCAGCAAGACCGAGGAGAATACCGCCAGCCCCCGTCCCTGCCCCTTCTGCCGCTGCTATTTTTTTGTACTCATCCATTTTTTTACGTACTTCATCGTCACGTCTTTGCAGTGACCATGTCGTCTCTTTTAGCTTCGGCTTTATAAAGTTTGACCCGGCGCTGATCGTTTGCACCATCATCCGGATCGTCTCTGTTAGCACTTTTTGTACTTTCGCCGGAATGAGCTGTTGCACTTTCGTCTGCACTTTTTTGGAGAACCGTGTCATCATAGAAGAATCTTTCATGAATGTAGCTTTCCACTGCTCCAATTCTTTTATAACCTTCTCTTCGTATGTAATCATAGGTTCATTCCTTTCAATTTAAACGCTCAATGCGCTTCGCCCCGTATTGGTAAACAAAACCGATACTAAATAATATGCTTACGATAAGTAAAATTCCTGTCATCATGAAATCTTTCGTTGCTAGTGCAAATATAACTGTAAAGATTACGCTCCCGATGATTAGAACCGCGTTTAATAAAGTAAGAAAATCTTTCTTCTTCTCTTCTCCCCGTACTGGATACAAATCAAGCCAAATTTTCATGCGGTGATGTTTCCATAAAGTTAAGAGCTGATAGCCGATTAAATATAGGAAGATAAAACTTACGATAAATCGCCCGTATAAAAATGGAATGAAGTAAAGAATAACTCCTCCAAGAGCGAGCAAACGCACATATAATCCAAAATAGTTACCAGATCGTAAAAATGTTCTCGTATATAAGTATAAATATGTACGCTTTTCACCGATTATCGAAAGAATGAAATCGAGCCATTTTCTGCGTGCTACTCTTTCTTTTAATGCTGGTACATCAACGAACATGTTCGCGATGCGGTACAGCAGCATCATCTTCTTACCTTCTTCAGAAATTAAATACTCCCAGTTTAGTGGCTTTCCCTTTGCCATTTGATGCATGATAGCAAGGTATAACACCATGAGAAGGACGATTCCACCAATGAAAAGAACTGAAGTACGTTCTACAAGGAAATATACAAATAAACCGTTTAGGATAAAGCGAATGAACCAATCCGCTCTTTGTATATTTTGATCTGTTAAAAATGACTTTTCCCACGCTACAAATAAATTCCACGCTTTTACAATGACAAATGCAAGTACGATCCATATGTAGCCAGCTCCTGTTTGCTTCATTTGCTGGAAGTATAACGGAGCAAGCGCAGCTGCTACGATTGCGATTATGTATAACTGGATCATAAATGTAAAAAGAAATGCCTTTGTGAAGTAAGGTTTTAACTTTTCTTCAACTGGCAGTAAGTAAACGAGATCTGCTTCTTTTAATAATGTTTGAATGGATCCAGCCGTTAACACGAGTCCAATTAATACTGCCATTACGAGCGCCGCCGGAAACGAAGGTGTTAACGTTTGTAACCATTGCTGGTAATAGTACGCTCCCGCACCGATGATGAACACGAAAATAAATTTCAAATGATCATTAAATACGTATTTACTATATGTACGAACTTCTTTTAGAAAGTGACGAAATCGTTCTTTCCATAACGCTGTGCTATTCATAATCTTCTTCCTTTGTTAGCGCGATGTAAATATCATCTAACGTTGCACCTGGCATATTAAACTGTGATTGCAGTTCAGATAGCGTTCCCTTCGCTCTTACTTCACCTTGATGCAAAATAATGAACGAATCACAATAACGCTCTGCCGTCGCTAAAATATGTGTGCTCATTAAAATACCGGCACCACTCTTTTTCATTTGGTCCATCATTTGAAGAAGGGATTGAATCGCTAACGGATCTAATCCAACGAAAGGTTCATCTACTATGTAAAGAGATGGCTCCACTAAAAATGCGCTCATAATCATTACTTTTTGTTTCATTCCTTTTGAGAAATGAGATGGAAACCATTTTAAACGATTTTTCATACGAAACTCTTGTAGTAGTTGTCCTACACGTTCTTCATATTGTTTTTCATCAACGCCATACGCCATAGCTGTTAATTTCAAATGCTCTTCTAACGTTAATTCATCATATAATACTGGCGTTTCCGGAATGAATGAAAAGCTAGAACGGTACGCTGTCATATCATCACGAATTGTTTTCCCATTAATTGTGACAGTTCCTTTTTTCGGTTCCATTAAACCGATAATATGTTTAATCGTCGTACTTTTACCAGCTCCATTTAAACCGATTAAGCCGACAAGTTCGCCTTTATTAACAGAGAACGAAACGTCTTTTAATACAGGTCGTTTCGTATATCCTCCTGTAACATTTTCTACACGCAATAACTCGCTCATACGACACCACTTTCTTCATTAGTATTCATTCTATATTCATCTTACCAAAAATTATGCTGTACTACATAGTATCCATGTACTCAAAAAAAATTTTTAAATTTATTAGCATATATTTTTCCGAAAGCGGACATCATAATTATTGAAGAAGGAACACATTGAAAAAGCAACCACCAATTGATGAGTACAACAACATAGTGAAGTCATCATGAAATGGGGTGTCCAAGTTGGACAATGAAATTTACACATAACCAGATCATTTGTTTCATTTTCGAAACGGGGTGTCTCTGAAAGAGCATATACTGTTTTAAAAAATAAACAATTTCATTTTAAAAAAGATTGCAATTCATTTCACTTGAAAATGGGGTGTCTACGGCAGAAACTTTAGCCGATTTACCGTGCATTTCTTAAATAAATGAGGTGTCTGCGAAACGTAAATTACGATAATGCTTTTTCAATCCCTCTTCAGAAAACAGGAAGCTGAGTCAGCTTCCTGTTTTTCGTGTTTGTTCTCTTATGTAATTATGGTAAAATACGGCTAAGGATATTTGAAAGGATGAGATCAATGAATCATACAGCAGACAATTGTATTTTTTGTAAAATCATTGACGGGCAAATCCCTTGCTCAAAAGTATACGAAGATGAACATGTGCTTGCATTTTTAGATATTAGTCAAGTAACAAAAGGACATACTCTTGTTATTCCAAAAGTTCACAAACAAGACATTTTTGCGTTAACGCCAGAAATCGCATCACACATTTTTTCTGTCGTTCCAAAAATCGCAAATGCGATTAAAGCAGAGTTTAATCCAGTTGGCTTTAACCTACTTAACAATAACGGTGAAAAAGCTGGACAAACTGTGTTCCACTTCCACCTTCATTTAATTCCACGCTACGGTGAAAAAGATGGTTTCGGTGCTGTTTGGAAATCACATCAAAATGAATACACTATGGAAAATTTACAAAACATCGCAAGTACAATTGCAAATAGTGTGAAATAATGACACTATAAGAAGGCGTAATACATAACAAGCCACTTCCCTGAAGTCATCAAATTCCGCATGGCTTGTTTCTTTACTTAAAATGCTCAGGGATGATTGTTTGTGCATAGCACATATAAGAAAGATATGCATATTTTTCCCATCATGAATACGAACAAAAAATAAGGAGGTCTCCTTTTATGTCAAAAGCTAAATCCTTTATTACAGGTGTTATTTGCGGCGGAGCAGTTGCTGGACTAGCTGTTCTTTTCTCAACTCCTTCTTCTGGTAAAGACATGCGCGGCAAGTTAAAAGAAAAAGGAAATGATATTAAAAAGACTTTAGCTGATATTACAGCTGATACGAAATTATTAAAGCGTCAAATTGTTGAAACTGCTTCAGAAGGTAAAGAAGTGTTTCAAGAATTAAAAGATGACATGCAAGACACGCTTTCTAACTGGAAGCAAGATATTTCTCAAAACAAGCGCCATATTGAGAAAGAAATTTTGGACATCCAAAAGTCAATTGAGAAACTACAAGAAGCTGTTCCAGAAAAAGCGTAAACAAATTCCTGCTTAGTTTTTTGCATATAACAAATATTTTTTATATAAATTGACCTTGACACGGCATATCGTATAGATATGCCGTGTTTTTATGCATTTACAATATATGTTATCACTTAACATGTAAGGACAACGTATGTATTCACGACTCATAAAACGCTTCCATAGTTATGCATGATTTGTATAGAATGTCATTTTTCCGAAAAATTTTCACAATTCTCACAAAAAGACTTTATTAATTTTTATTTTACTGGCATAATAGATAGTAATGAAAAAAGAATGTTAAAGTGGGTGAGTAAATGAAAAGTGGAGAAAAAGATTACTCGGTAAAAGAAGCGATGATTTTCAGCCAACGCATTGCTCAATTATCGAAAGCGTTATGGAAATGTGTAGAGAAAGATTGGCAGCAGTGGATTAAACCTTACGATTTAAATATTAATGAACATCATATTTTAACAATCGCTTATCATTTAAAAGGGGCTTCTATTTCTGAGATTGCTAAGTTTGGAGTTATGCACGTATCAACAGCGTTTAACTTCTCGAAAAAGCTGGAAGAACGCGGCTATCTTGTATTCTCGAAAAAGGAAGATGATAAACGAAATACGTACATTGAAATTACAGACAAAGGGGAAGAATTACTACTTCGCTTAATGGAAGAGTATGACCCTGAAAATAATTCAGTGTTTAATGGGGCTCTTGCACTTCGTAATTTTTATGGGAAGTTCCCAGAAAATATCGAACTGATTGCAATCCTGCGTAACATTTACGGACAAGACTTTATCGATATTTTTGAGAAATCATTAGAAGATATTGAAGAGAACTTTACAGAATCCGATCAAAAGTTAGTTAAGAAATAATCTCTTTATTTTTTCGCAATCATGCTTAAGAATTCATTCATAAGCGGCTTAAATAAACCTTGTTTTGCTAGCGCTTCCGCAGTTTCGTGTACTTCGAGCTGATGTGGAAGCGCTTTTTCAAATTGATCTAACAGCGCATCGAACAAAAGAAGCCCTTCTGCTTTCTCCACTACATATTGCTCGTTCAGTTTTTCACAAAGATTTAGTATACGTTCAATATCTTTTTTACGAGCTTTTTTCTTTATGATCAAAGAATAAAATGGACACTTCTCTTCATCAATCATTTTAAATAATAAGTCTACATAGTATTCAGCTTGTTCTAATCTTCTAACAACGTCCATTTTCTCCCTCACTTTCTAACACAAAGTCTTCTATTTCTGAATTTTGTAACACGAACAAAATATCGTGTGATACAATATATGTATATGTATTTTAGCCAAAAGGAGGTCTCGCCTCATGACACTTATAACAGTTGTTTTTGTCGCATTCGCACTTCTTGTTATATTTTACACGAATTTCATGACACATACACTGTGTGAACGAAAACAAATAGCTGCGAGCCGCCAGCCCGGTGTCTTTCGGGTTATTAATGTATGTATAACAATTTTATTAATTTCTAGTTATATAGAAATTATATTTCATGGAAAGTGAGGAAGGAAAGCCCCTTCCTCACTTTTTTCCTCTATAAGCAAATTATACCTACAATAACCAATAAAATAAACAGTACAAGTAATAAAATAAGTTGAGAATTCATCCCCATCCCCTCCTCTATTCTGTATATGCGGCATGCGCCCAATATGGCACACTTTCAAAATCTGACACGTGCTGGTTAATTTTTCTTTATCAATATGAAAACGGTTCGAAATATGATATATTAAATTTTGTACATATTGCTTATACTATAGAACAAAACATTCATCAAAACTTTATCCTCAGCCACGGTAAGCCCTGTTAAGCGCGCTTTACCAATATAAAAAAGCAAAAGTATCAGTGAGACTTAATCGGGCTCTTATGAATCAAAATTCATTGGTGTAGGATAAATTAAAAATACATAATAGTAGGAGTGTTTATTGAATGAAGAAAGCTATGCTTGCCTTAGCCGCAACAAGTGTAATCGCATTATCAGCATGTGGAACATCATCATCAGACAAAATTGTTACATCTAAAGCTGGTGACATTACAAAAGAAGAATTCTACGATCAAATGAAGACACAAGCTGGTAAACAAGTACTAAACAACATGGTTATGGAAAAAGTACTTATTAAAAACTACAAAGTTGAAGACAAAGATGTAGACAAAAAGTTCGATGAAATGAAAAAACAATACGGTGATCAATTCGATACACTATTAAAACAACAAGGTATTAAAGAAGAAACGATAAAAACTGGTGTGCGTGCTCAATTAGCTCAAGAAAAAGCGGTTGAACAATCGATTACTGATAAAGATGTAAAAGCAAAATTCGAGGATTATAAAAAAGAAATTAAAGCAAGTCATATCCTTGTAAAAGATGAAGAAACTGCTAAAAAGGTGAAAGATGAACTTGCTCAAGGTAAATCTTTCGAAGAATTAGCAAAACAATACTCTGAAGATACAGGCTCAAAAGAAAAAGGTGGCGACTTAGGATTCTTCGGACCAGGGAAAATGGTAAAAGAATTTGAAGAAGCAGCTCAAAAGTTGAAAAAAGGTGAAGTAAGCGAACCTGTAAAAACACAATTCGGTTACCATATCATCAAAGTAACTGATAATCACGCAGATGCAAATTTCGATAAAGCAAAAGCTGATATTAAAAAATCACTAGTTCAAGAAAAAACACAAGATGCTCAATTTATGAACGATCTTATGATGAAAGAAATCAAAAAAGCTGACGTAAAAGTTGACGATAAAGATTTAAAAGATCTTTTCGAAGAGAAAAAAGCTGACGATAAGAAAGACGAAAAGAAATAATGAAGTAAAAAAAGCTTGGGCTTCGGCCCGAGCTTTTTTTTATCTCCTCTTCTCCCGGTAGTTATATCTAGATTCGGTAAATGAAATTATATCGGCGATTTTTCAAATATATCGACCGCAACTCCAATTATATCGGCGATTTTCAAACTATATCAGCGCAACTCCAATTATATCAGCGATTTTCGAAATATATCGACTTACCGACAAAAAACGACAACAAGCGTGACTCCCTCTTCAAACACAAAAAAACCTTGATCCACGCCACGTAGAACCAAGGTTTATCTTATTATCATTGATTAAATGAAAAAACTATGTTAAATTAGAACAGAAACACGTTTCCCGAAACAAAAGGAACGTATTTATCCGTATCTTAATTGTACACCAAAATACATCTTCAGTCAACCTCTATTTTTCACTTTTAAAGGAGTGCTTACCGTATGAACAAAAAACTTGATCTAGAGCAAAAAAGATTGGATACCGTAATTGAAACAATTACGGAGCAAATTGATAAACTGGAAAATGAAACTGGCAGACGCCGAGCAGAAGTAATCAATATTCGTAAACACTTTTGGGATGACGTGAAAGTGAATACTGATACTTTCGATGATTATCTTGAAACAGTTATCAACTTAAGACAACAAGCTCAGTCACTAGCTGTCACACAAATTACCCATAAGCACACCTTTAATCGACTTGCCGCATTAAGACGTATGCATAAAGCACCTTATTTCGGACGAATTGATTTCAAAGAAGAAGGAGAATCTGCCGCGGATCAAATTTATATCGGCGTCGCTACACTTACTGATGCAAGCGGAGAAAACTTCCTTATATATGACTGGCGCGCACCTATTTCGAGTGTGTACTATGATTATCCACCAGGACCTGCTGAATACAGTACACCAGGCGGCGTAATCCACGGTAATGTGGAGAAAAAATTACAATACATTATTCAAAATGGCGAGATTGATTCTATGTTCGATACGAGCCTTACAATTGGTGATGAAATCTTGCAACAAGCGCTTGGAAAAGGCACGAACAAACATATGCAAAGCATCGTTGCTACGATTCAGCGCGAGCAAAATGAAATTATCCGTCACGATGAAGGCCGACTCCTTATCGTGCAAGGAGCCGCTGGTAGTGGTAAAACATCAGCTGCATTGCAACGAATCGCCTACTTACTATATAAATATCGCGAATGGCTAAAAGCAGATCAAATCATTCTCTTCTCTCCTAACTCTATGTTCAATAGCTACGTTTCTAACGTACTACCTGAACTCGGTGAAGAAAATATGCAGCAAGTTACATTCCAAGAATATTTGAATCATAGACTAAGTAAGTCATTTGAAGTTGAAGATCCTTATGAGCAATTAGAATATATGTTAACTGAAACGAATAGCCCTACCTATAAAACGAGAAATGCGAGCATCCGATTTAAAGCATCCACTCAATTTTTCGAGATGATTAGAGCGTACAGACAATCTCTTGAATCTTCAGGCATGCTATTTAGAGGAATGAAATTTAGAGGAAAACTGATTGTTTCTGCGAAAGAAATTACAGAACAATTTTACAATACCGACTCCTCCCTCCGCTTCCATAGTCGAATTGAGAAGTTAACGGATTGGCTAAATAAGCAAATAGATGCACTTGAAAAAGCAGAACTGAAAAAGCCTTGGGTAGAAGAAGAAATTGAATTACTTAGTAAAGATGAATACCAAAAAGCTTATAAATATTTGCAGAAAAAAGGAGAGTTTGACGACAACTCCTTTAATGATTTTGAAAAAGAAACGAGAGTACTTGGACGTATGATTGTCCGTAAAAAATTGAAGCCCCTTCGTAAAGGTGTTCAAACATTACGCTTTATCAATTTCACAGGCATATATAAACAACTCTTCACAGATGCATCATGGGTTACTGAGAAAAAACCGAAAGAGTGGGATGACATTTGCTCCTTAACAGTAAACATGCTTGATGAAGGAAAACTATATTACGAGGATGCGACTCCATTCTTACTTTTAAAAGAATTAATTGAAGGCTTCCAAACGAACAGATCGATTAAACACGTACTCGTAGACGAAGCGCAAGATTATTCTCCGTTTCAGTTCGAGTTTTTAAAACGTCTCTTCCCTGCCGCAAGAATGACGGTACTCGGAGACTTTAACCAAGCGATATTTGCTCATGCGAGTGAAACGGTTAATTTCGATACACTTACAAATTTATACGGTCCAGACGAAACAAACGGCATTAACTTAACTCGTAGCTATCGCTCAACAAAACCGATTATTGAATTTACACGTGCTCTCGTACCGGAAGGCAAGAACATTCACACCTTTGAACGTGACGGCGAGAAACCTACAGTGACGAAAGTATCGAATATCAACGAACTGCACGAACGTATTATTGCCAAAGTTGCTGAACTACAAAAAGAGCAGCACAATACGATCGCAATTATATGTAAATCTGCAGCTGAAAGCGCAGCTGCATACGAAGCACTTAATCATATCGATAATATTAAACTCGTGAAGAGTAACTCAGCCGAGTATGAGCAAGGCATTGTCGTGATCCCTGCTTACTTAGCAAAAGGTATCGAATTTGATGCTGTTATTATTTACGATGCTTCTAAAGATGTGTACAGCGACGAGAGCGTTCGTAGATTGTTCTACACTGCTTGTACGCGCGCAATGCATGAACTGCAACTTTATAGCGTTGGCGAAGTTAGTCCTTTTATACTTGGGGCTGATTCGGAGAGTTTTGAGCTTATAATGAAAACACCTTAATGATGGAAGTGACCCCCGAAAACGGGACACATATTAAAACACCTCCCGAATTCGCATACTAAGTATGCAAATTCAATGGAGGTGTTCTTTTTATCATTTAGACTTGTAAAATGCTTCGTATTTCTTCTAAACGTAAATTTGTAAACTTTGCAATATCTTCGATTGGCATTCCATTTTTATGCATTCCACGAATTAATTGAATCTTACCTTCTTCAATTCCCTCTTTCTTTCCTTCATTACGAGCATGAGCGAACTTTGCGGCTTCATCCATCAAAGCTTTCTCTCTTGCCTCATATGCTTGTCGGAAAGAAGAATCTTGACTCATACGCTCCCATTTATTCATCGCTTTTTGTAAAATCGGATCTTGGTTCATCGCAATGTCCTCCAATGTTTGGGTTAGTTGTTCATCCTCGTTTGCCGGAAGTAATAATAACCAACGAACAAACAAATCTTCCCAAGGATTTACTTGTTCATTCCGCCACTGTTGCATAAGTTTCGAAATCTCTACGATGTGAACTTCGATATCACTACTCAATATTTTATGTTGTTGTCGATTCCATAAAACTCCTGTTGTATGGAATGCCTCGTATTCAGGAAACATAACGAAATTTAACAAATTGATTGTAATTGTTTTATGAAGAGAGCTGTATGGCATTCCCTTTTGAAGTTGAGCTGTGTATAGCCTTCCCCAATAATATAAACTGCGTTTAATCATATCATGATTATTATTGAGTTGTATTTCTACATTGACTTTTGTTCCTGTGTCTAATGTAGCTGAAATATCTAAGATAGATAACTTATCTTCTTCATGTTCCCTGTGTAAATGTGGATCTGCAAATTGTAACGAAACAATGGGTGATTCTAAAGAATCCTGTAACATCGCATTTAAAAAAGCAATTAAAATATCTTCATTTCCACTTGTGCCAAATAATTGTTTAAAAGCAAAATCAATGCGTAAATTCACTAATTGTTGGCTGGACATGAAATTTTCTCTCCCCATCTCATAAGAGGCTTTTCTTTTATTGTACATAAAATAGTGATACGCATGCAAACACGCACTTACTTAAATTTCATAAAACGCCCTGTATTTGCAGGTTATCACATCACTTCTCACGATGCAGACATTCTTACGATTGACGTACTTCTATCCTCACCTTCATTAGATCCTGACACTTCCAAAAAAGATGCGGAAGAATACTCCTATTTACAACAACTAACTGAATCGATATCTCGTTCTGAATTATGTATTTCTGTTAAAGAGAGTACACTTATTTAAACACGAAAAGAGGAGTATTTATCATACCCCTCTTCTACTATCTATTTACGTTTTTACTTGATCATAATAATGAATTCTTTTATATGCAACTTATATAAGTATCAAGGTGTCTTTCTAATCCTGAATGAAATACCCTTACGCCTATATACACTCAGCACAATCCCCATTATAAGCGCATGAAATACAGTCGGCGTTAATCCGTAACTAATAAAAGGTAAGGATATAGCAGCAAGCGGCAATAATCCTAGTATCATTCCAACATTATAAATGAACTGGAATACAAAAAGAGTCAATCCACCAACGAGTAGCAATTTACCGTACCGATCATTTATTTTATAAGAGATGACTATTAATCTTGCTACAAAAAGAGAAAGAACGAAGACAAGAATTAATGCAAGCCAATACCCATAATAGTAAGTCAAACTTGCAAATACAAAATCAGTATCCGGAGCAGGAATGAATTTCATATCTCCATATGTACCAAACCAACCTGCTGATGACATTACCTCTTTTAATCGTATATACATAAATCCTGCGCCACCTGCATCACTCTCAGGATTTAAATACCCTAAAAGTCTATCTAAGTGGTATCCTGAAGACCATGATACGGATACCTTAATAATAAATAAACAAATAGGTACAACCGTAATAATCAACGACGTTTTCTTTCCTAGCTTACTCCACCAAAGCATAACGAATACCATCGTAATATAGATAAAAATTGACGAAAGGGTGGATACAATCAAAAATAAGTACAAAGAAAATAAATATAAAACCACAAGATGTATAATCTTTAACCTACTATTATTAAAAAAAGAAGCCCAAGCTAGAAAAAAGAAAGGCACTGCCATTAGACAGTCAATTGCAATTGGACCGATTTGTATTAACGGTTCTCCAATCATTGAAGCGTTTGAAAAACAGTATAGTATTAACAGGACAACTACTCCGATTATATAAAACAACCATCCCATTCTCTCTAATTTCCGATAATCAAGTAACATCATCCCAATCGCTGTTACAACACCGAGAATAATAAATATCACCTTATTTATCATTACTTCATTCGTATATTCAAAAACAAAAACCGGTAAAAAACCTAACCCCATAGCAGCCACTAATAAAATAAGTAAAAACCAATCCACCTTTGGCTTATGAAGTTTATTAAGTTCTTGCCCTAGTTTAATCGGACTTCCCATTTGTTCCACCGCTTTATTTTCAGCGACTTCCTCACTCAAACCTTTTTCTATCCATGTGTTCTTCGCCTGTTTTAGGTGAAAATCTAGTTCCGTTGCTACAAAGCTCTTCGCTTCTTTTGATTTAATATGATTCGTAACTTCGCTTACAAAACGCTCCCCTTTTTTGTTCAATTCCGCCTCACTCCTGTACTAATCCTTTTAATATAAATCGTGCCTTCGTAGCATTCTTCTCTGCCTTTCGCAGCATCTTGTTTCCTTTATCATTTAATTGATAATATTTAGCTCCCGCATGATCCCAGCTAGATTGGATAAAGCGATTCTGTTCTAGACGATGCAATAAAGTGTATAGAGATCCTTCATCACCTTCGAATTTTTGAATTCCTCTCCCCCGCAGTAACTGCATCAATTCATAACCTGTTTTTTCATTCATAAGAAGTTGCAACACTGCTAAAAGGATGTCTTCTTCCTTTTCGGACGATTGATTGATTTTTTCGTGCACCCGCTTTTGGTGCCGATCAGAAAAACTCAAATGTTTAAACGTTGTGTTCTCCATTGATTTTCGCAAGCCTTTTAATCGACCTTCCATTCGATTATTCCTCCAATCCTTCCTTCAAAAGCTCCTTCGCTTTTTTCAGTCTCGTTTTTATCGTGTTTTCCTTTACTTCTATTACTGTAGCAATCTCTTTAATTGATAATTCCTCATAATAAAATAGATAAATGACTTCTCGATATTTTATCGGTAAATTCATTACCGCAGAAGCCAACCTACTATCCTCAGCATTTTGAATAACTGTTTGTTCGACACTTTCTTTTTGACTCTCCATATACGTAAAGTCATCCTCTGTAACGATAACTTTTTTGTTATACCAACTTTTTATATAGTCCTTACATTGATTGATTGCAATTCTCCATAACCATGTTTTCACATTCGAATTCCCTTTATATGTATGAAGAGATTTATAGCATTTCACGAATATATCTTGCGTTACATCCTCCGCAACCTCTTTATTATTCACATACGAATACACAAGCTGCAGGACTTCTTGTCCATACTTGTTCATTATTTCGTCGATAAGGTCCTCCTTATCTTCTATTTCAAACGCTTCTATCGTTAATTCATCCACATCATTTCCTCCTTCCCATATATTAGACGACGCACTGTATGGAAAAGTTTTATAAATACATAAAAAAATACGGATGGTAATGTCCATACCGTTTTTTTATAAATATTTATTTACTTCTTGTCCCCTGACACTAATGTTCTGCTTAAAAACAGGAATTTTCATCCATATATCTTGTTCCCTATTTTAAAACATAATACAATGAATACGTAACTTAATAAGCTATAACTAGTAGGTGTGGCAATCATCTCTTCCATTTTGAAAAAAGGGGGGAGGTGATAATATAATCGCGATGTTTATAATTAAATTAGTGTATGGTATCCTAACCGGAGCTGGCGTTGTCATCGGTAGAAGATACGTTGGTCCGTGGCTAATTTCTGTATACAAAAAAGCGAGAACCACCCTGCTTCGTGGAAAAGGTAAGGGCGGTTCTCGGCTAAAACGTTAATGTAATTGTCTTATAACCGCACCTACTACCACCACAATAGCAAGTTAGGTTACACAAGGCAGAAGTTTCTCAGGCTTCTGTCTTTTTTATTTTATGCAAAATTCACACTACATACTCTATCATTATTGTAACACATTTTATTTATTTTTAGTCAAGAGAAAAACTACCTAAAGGGCTCCCCTTCAGGTAGTTCTCTATTTTACGCTAACGCAGCTAGACTTTTTCAAGTTCAGCTGTGCCGCTCTCATCATTTATAGCACCAATAAAGACGGATTATGTACCCGCTTCATAACAATGAGTAAACAAGGAACAACACCTATTACGAATATAAAAAATCCTCTCACTATATAGCACCTATGTTTTCAGCAATACTCTATTACCATCAAACTAAATTTGTATAATTTAAACTACAGAATAGCAAGCTAATTTTCAAATATCTTCTTGCGCATTATCCTAAATTTATTATCTATTTGTATCATGCTTATAAATAAAAGATATCCTACCGACGCACCGAGCATATTTATAGCAATCCGCCACACATCAAAAACATCAGACAAAGTTAGTAAATGTAATATCTCCCAAACAAGAAAGGTCATAACATACCACTTACGAGCTTTCTTATAGTTAGTCACTTTATTAATCAGCACTGGAACGAAAAATCCAAATGGAACTACTAATATTATATGTTGTAAAACACTTAACCAATAAGTTGAGTTTCCCCAAGGACCTGGATGTGCAATAAAATCTTTAACTTGCCAAAGTGTTATTCCAAAAAGTTGTAATAACGTTTCTAAATCAGATATATGTAAAAATTGCTGCCAAAATTCAATGGGATGATAGACAGTCCCACCTGTCAAACTGCGAACAGAGTCAAATGTAGAAGTTGAAATAAACGTTCCTAAAAAGACAATAAAACAAATGATTATATAAGGAATACATAAAATTTTTGATAATACCTTTAATGGTCTAGGAACTTCGTATACCGATTTATTAATCTCTACGCCAATAACTTTTGATTCTCCAAAACTTTGAATCGCTTTATAAATCGCTTCTTTTTCATTCATACCTTGTTCCATATATTCTTCTTTCAAGCTGTTCAAGTGATCATACATTTCTAGAAATAACTCATCCTGTTCAATATCACTAAGTTCTGAATAGGCTAAAATAGACTTAATATACTCATCAAATTCACTCATAAATAACTCCTTTCTGACAAGCTTGAATTAATGCTGTTACACTCTCCCAAGAATTCACTTTCTTCTGCAATTCTTTTTTCCCTTTATCTGTAATAGTATAGAATTTCCTTTTCATCCCATTCTCAGATTCATTCCAATAAGATTCAAGAAACTCCTTTTTCTCTAATCTCTTTAAAGCAGGATACAAAGTTCCCTGCCCCATACTATACAAATCTTCACTTGCATCCTTTAAACTTTGAGCTATTTCATATCCATATGTATCACGTTTTGCAATGATAGAAAGTAATAAAATATCTATACTTCCCTTCAAGATTTCTTTGTCCAACAATACCACCACCTTATATACATCGTATAACAACATATGTCGTTATGCAATATAGTTAGAAGAATATTCCATAAAAAAAGAACCACCTAAAGGCTCCCCTTCAGGTGGTTCTCTATTTTATGCTAACGCAGCTGCCTGTTCTTGTTGATCTACAGGAATAACAGCGTCTGTTAGTGCTTTTTCTAGTTCTGCTGTATATTTCATTTGTTCTTCTTTGCTCCAGCCTAGTTTCGCAGCCATGTAGTTGATTACTGCTTCTTTCCACTCATATACCCAGTGGATGTTGAAGAATACAGCGCCTCTGCGGCGTACGAAGAAGTCAACTGGTTTTGCTGTCATTTCGTAATCCATTGCGTATACAAGCGGGATTAGAACGTCAAGCGGCATGTTGTATTCTTTCGCTTCGTCTTTATGTTTTTTCGCTAAGTCAAATAGTACGTCAACGTTAGAACCATAGAATTTCGCGAATTCTTCTGCTTGTGCTGTTGTTAAACCATATTTCGTACCTTCGCCAGCTTTTTTCGCAACGAATGCTGGGAATCCGTGTGAACCATCTACATGTCCACCAGAGATTGGCATATGTTTCGTGTCGCTCTTCGGATATGCGCTATGACCTTCTTTTTGTAGTAAGTTCGTTACGTAGTCTACTACCATTTCAGCCATTTTGCGGTATCCTGTTAATTTACCACCTGCGATTGTAATTAAACCAGATTCAGAAGTCCAAATTTCATCTTTACGAGAAATTTCAGATGCACTCTTACCCTCTTCATAAATTAACGGACGTACACCAGCCCAGCTTGATTCAATGTCTTTCTCTGTAATTTTCACGCTTGGGAACATGTAGTTAATCGCATTAATGATGTATGTGCGATCTTCTGTTGTCATTTGTGGTACAGCTGCGTCTTTATCGTAGAACGTATCTGTTGTACCTACATAAGTTTTTCCGCCGCGAGGAATCGCGAACACCATACGTTTATCTGGTGTATCGAAGTAAATCGCTTGACCTAATGGGAAACGTTTTTGGTCAATTACTAAGTGAACACCTTTTGATAACTGAAGTACTTTTCCTTTTTTCGAGTTATCTTTTTCACGAAGTGTATCTACCCAAGGGCCAGCTGCGTTTACAATTTTCTTACCGTAAACTTCGTATACTTCTCCGTCTAGTAAATCGATTACACGTACACCGCATACTTTTCCATCTTTATATAAGAAACTGTCTACTTTTGCATAGTTAACAGCTTTTGCGCCGTGCTCAATTGCTTCTTTCATTACTTCAATTGTAAGACGCGCATCATCTGTACGATATTCTACGTAGTAACCGCCGCCTTTTAATCCTTCTTTTTTTACAAGAGGCTCTTTGTTTAATGTTTCTTCACGGTTAAACATCTTTCTGCGCTCGCTTCGTTTTACACCTGCTAAGAAGTCGTATACACGAAGACCAATTGATGTACTAAATGATCCGAACGTACCACCTGTATGGAACGGAAGTAACATCCACTCTGGTGTTGTTACATGGGGACCGTTCTCATATACGATCGCACGCTCTTTACCCACCTCTGCTACCATTTTCACTTCAAGTTGTTTTAAATAACGTAGACCACCGTGTACAAGCTTCGTTGAACGACTTGATGTACCTGCTGCAAAGTCCTGCATTTCAAACACAATTGTTGATAACCCGCGTGTTGCTCCATCTAATGCAATACCAGAACCAGTAATACCTCCACCAATTACGATCACATCTAACTCTTGTTTATTTACTCCGTTTAATACGTCTTTACGTTGTTTACTTGAAAATTTCATGGTAATTCCTCCCTTTGATAACGAAAAAAGAGACCACAAACTCCGCTATAGATTTCGCCTCTATAGCGCGTTGTGGTCTCTCCAAATCTCCTACCGAATTATTAACTTGTCACCATTATAACACTGTTTATGATTATTTGAAAGCTTTTGTTGCTTCAATTGCTTTTTTCCATCCAGCATATAGCTCTTCGCTTGTTTTCGCTTCCATCGTTGGTTCAAAGCGTTTGTCCATATGCCACTGTTCTTTAATTTCATCTTGGTTTTTCCAATATCCAACCGCAAGACCAGCTAAGTATGCTGCACCTAGAGCCGTTGTTTCGTTGATCACTGGACGCTCTACAGGAACATCTAAAATATCACTTTGGAACTTCATTAAGAAGTTATTTTTAACTGCTCCGCCATCAACGCGTAATGTTTTCAGTTCAATACCTGAATCTGCTTCCATTGCGCATAATACATCTTTCGTTTGGTAAGCTAAAGATTCTAGCGTTGCACGAATGAAGTGCTCTTTCGTCGTACCGCGTGTTACACCAAACATAGCGCCGCGTACTTCACTATCCCAATAAGGTGTTCCTAGTCCAACGAATGCTGGTACAACGTATACACCATCAGTTGATTCAACGCGACTCGCATACACTTCACTCTCACTTGCATCTTTAAACATGCGCATTCCGTCACGTAACCACTGAATTGCAGAACCTGCTACGAAAATACTTCCTTCTAATGCGTAGTTTACTTTACCATCTATTCCCCATGCAATTGTTGTTAATAGACCATGCTCAGAAGCTACTGCTTTTTCACCTGTGTTCATTAACATGAAGCAACCAGTTCCGTAAGTATTTTTCGCCATACCTTCACCGAAACAAGCTTGTCCAAATAATGCTGCTTGTTGGTCACCAGCTACACCTGCAATTGGTACATTTTGGCCGAAGAAGTGGTAATCAATTGTTTCTCCGTAAATTTCAGATGATGGACGTACTTCTGGAAGCATGCTCTTTGGTACTGTTAACATTTCTAGAAGCTCATCATCCCACTGTAAGTCGTGAATGTTAAACATTAACGTACGTGATGCGTTTGAGTAATCTGTTACGTGTGCTTTACCACCAGATAGTTTCCATACAAGCCACGAATCAATTGTTCCGAATAATAGATCGCCGTTTTCTGCTTTTTCTCTTGCACCTTCAACATTATCTAAAATCCATTTTACTTTCGTACCAGAGAAGTATGCATCAATTAAAAGACCTGTTTTTTCGCGAACCATTTCGCTATAACCTTTTTCTTTTAACTCATCACAAATTTCAGCTGTTTGGCGAGATTGCCATACGATTGCGTTGTAAATTGGTTTACTAGTTGTTTTATCCCAGACAACCGTTGTTTCACGTTGGTTCGTAATACCGATACCAGCGATTTGTTCTGGTTTTACATCTGCTTCACTTAAGCAAGTTGCGATAACTGCTAAAATAGATCCCCAAATTTCTTGTGCATTATGCTCTACCCAGCCCGGCTTTGGAAAATGTTGTGTAAACTCTTTTTGAGCTGAATGAACAATTTCACCTTTTTTATTGAAAAGAATTGCGCGTGAGCTTGTTGTTCCTTGGTCTAATGAAAGAATATATTTTTTCATATCGGTTTCCCCCTTATGCTACTTTTCTACTATTTGTATTGCTTCCGCTTTTTTTACTTGTCATATAAGAGATTGCTAGTACAATCACAGTTGCGATAATCACATAAATAAGTGCTGAATTTTGCTTTCCTTCAAATACAACTTGATGGAATAAACCTGCAAGTGATCCACCTAAAATTGGACCAACTACTGGAATCCATGCATACTTCCAGTTTGAACCGCCTTTTCCTGCAATCGGAAGGAAGAAGTGTGCGATACGCGGACCTAAATCACGTGCTGGGTTAATTGCGTATCCTGTTGTCCCACCTAATGATAAACCAATACTTACAATTAAGAAACCTACGATAAATGGATTTAATCCATCTGCAAATTTATTTGCACCAATTGCTAATATACCAAATACTAAAACGAATGTTCCAATCATTTCACTTAAAAGGTTTGCAAATGTGTTCGGAATTGCTGGACCTGTTGCAAATACACCTAACTTTGTTCCTGGATCTTCTGTTTCTTTCCAGTGTGGTAAGTAATGTAAATATACGATAACTGCCCCGATAATTGCCCCAATCATTTGTGCTGCGATATAACCTGGTACATCACTCCATGGGAACGCTCCCTTAAATGCTAATCCTATTGTTAAAGCCGGATTCAAATGTGCCCCACTAATTGATCCAACCGCATACGCTGCAACCGCTACTGCTAAGCCCCAGCCCATTGTAATAACAATCCAACCTGAATCTTTCGCAAACGATTTCTTTAAACTTACACCAGCACAAACGCCGCCACCAAGTACGATTAACAACGCAGTCCCTATTAACTCTCCTAAAAATGCTGACATAGTATCCCTCCACAATCAATTTAAACGCTTCCAAATGTGATAGAGGTAAAATGAATGGCCATTCGTTTTTGTCAAAAGAAAAAGACCCACAGCTTGCACGCTTCTATATAAATTTATATAGAAACAATGAAATGTGGATCTCTACTTTTCTCCGTCACGTTTATTAACTTGTCTATAATGTTAACCGTAAATGAAAGCGGTGTCAACGAAAAAATTCACATTTTCGTCACTTTTTTTGGTAATGTTTCCATAGTTCGCGTTTTGATGTCGTAATTGCTGTCGCACCAGCGTTTAAAGCTCTTTCCACATCTTCTACAGTACGAATAAAACCACCTGCTAAAATCGGTACACCAGTACGCTCTTTCACTTCAGCGATAACGTCCGTTAATGCTCCAGGAAGTACCTCAATATAATCCGGTTTCGTCTTATCTAAAAGATTGCAGCTCTTCTCCATCGCACTCGAATCGATTAAAAAGATGCGTTGTATTGCCACAACACCTTTTTGCTTCGCCTTCATAATAACGCTCGCCTTTGTTGAAAGTAACCCGTACGGTCTAAACTCCTGACATAAATATTCCGTCGCATGCCCATCACTCTGCAAACCATGAATTAAATCCACATGTAAAAACACCTTTTTACAATATTGCTTCGCAAGCGATATAACACTCTTCAATTGGCCGACATGAATATCTAAAATAACAATATATTCATACGAACTATGTAATAGCTTTTCCAAATCTTTAATTTGCCTCACTGCCGGCAAAATCTTCTGTTCATGAAATTCCATTCTCTATATCCCCTTCTTTATGTCATCCTATCCTTTATAGTACACAATTTAAGTGAAAAGAACAGCTAGTGTAGGGGATTTCTTTCAAATCTTTCCTCTATCTATATATTTTCTTCAACTTATCCGATCCCATACCACCTATAATCATGAATGCAAGGGGCAAAAGATTCATTACATATGGCGCATCTGCTACAATTGTAATACTTGCTCCAGCAAACTTATTTAGCATCCATACAACGATTTTTGCAATAAACAAAAATACTCCTATCATAAATAGACTATCAAAAAACACCTTCCATTTTGGATACGCCAATTGCTTACTATCTTCAATTACTTTCTGCGTCAATTCTTCATCACCCCTTAGCAATTCATCAATTGTAATACCGAACAGGTCACTTAAATGAATAATAATTTCAATGCTCAGATAGTTCTTTCCCGCCTCCCATTTCAAAACAGATTGCCTACTCACATGAAGTTTTTCAGCCAAATCATTTTGCGACCAATCTCTTTTAAACGCTCACTCAAAATCATACTGTGTTTATCGCCTCTCTATGCCCATTATGTTCAAATAAATGATGAAGAGTAAAGCTAGTTATCGTTGCATTTCCTGCGCAACTTATGCGTTACAGCTTATAATGGCGCTCTTTTATATGTATCTTCCCTATACTATGCTCCAATAATAATTTCCCGAACAATAATACAAGGGACGGATATTAATAAAGTGAAACTTTAATCAGCCCTCACTAATCGGGCTTTTACGGACAGCCCGCCCCCCACCTAACTTCTTTGATTCCGCTGAATTTTGAGGTGGGGTCTTACTGCCCGGCAAATAGCGGGATAAAGACTAGATTAGGCATAAAAAATACGCCATCCCTTCTTATCAGTCTCCAGAAAGAATAACGCAAATTTTCATTTTTACTCATCATTTTTCGGACTATATGAAAACCCCGGATATTTCACAACAGGCCTCTTCTCCTTACGCAGGGAATCCATTACTTGCGGGCCAACATGTATATTACTCTCCACTATTTCTTTAGGAGTCAGTGCCATCCATTGATTTAACGATACATCTTCAAAACGATTACTTCTGAACATCTCTAAAAACCATAATGTTTCGGTACCTGTATTTTGAATATAATGCCCCGTCGCAAACGGTACATATCCGACATCGCCAGCTCTATAATCAAATGTACGAGCGGTACCATTTCCAAGAAACACAGTCATTCTCGCTTCCCCTGTCAAATAATATTGCCATTCATCATTATTCGGGTGCCAATGAAGTTCTCTCATTCCACCAGGCTCAACCTCAACGAGCGCTGCTGCGATTGTTTTGGAAATAGGGAAATTTGTAGAATCTACAATTCGAACGCTACCACCAGGCGTCTTAATCGGCTTTTGTTTTAACAATTCATGTTTAAATGTTAAAGGAACTTCTCCTTTCGGCGATTGAATTTCCTGACTTTCAAGCGAACCTGGCACCTCTCCTTGATAAATATAAACTTGATCTGAAGGAATAGAACGAAAAGCACTCTCAGGTACTCCGAAATTAGCCGACAACACTTCTTTTGGCGTATGCGCAAACCAATCAGAAATAGCTAAAGTAGATAAATCAGAAAAATGCCCATCATCGAAAACGAGTAGAAATTCACAATGTTCCAATCCTTGAATGGAATGCGGAATACCAGGCGGAAAATACCAAAGATCACCTGGTCCAACATCAGCAATAAAATTACGCCCATTTTGATCAACAGCCGTTATGCGCGCCCGTCCTAAAAGCATATACGCCCATTCCGCTTCTTTATGCCAATGTAGTTCTCGTACTCCACCGGCCGTTAAACTCATATTTACTCCCGCAATCGTCGTCGAAACCGGTAGTTCCCGAGCAGTAATCTCCCGAGACCACCCGCCTTGTTTCAAAATCATAGAAGTGTCCGAGAATGAAAACTTCAAGTTAGGAACTAACCCTGCATCCGTTATAGGCGGAACAAGCATATTCGGATTTTGAATATCCCGCATAACATTACGAGGTCCAGAATCAATCGCACCAGCTCCGTCGCTGCGGATTGGTTGTGGCACATTCCCTCCCGCTTCATTAACAGTACGTTTCTTCATGATTACACTCCTTTTTCATCCGGTTATTAGGTGAAAATCCTCCACCATAGTGTATGAATTGGGCTTTAGATGGTTACAGTTACTATAATTTAAACCGTGAAAAAAACGCGTCTACTATTGTTATTTTTTATCGGAAATTCAATATTCCCCATCAAATCTTCTTGTTCATTTCTCAACTTATACTAGTATGCTTAGCGCTTAGGAAGACAAAAAAATAAACTAGAACTAACAAAAAACCCTGTAAAATTTATTACAGAGTTTTTCACCAATTATTTATTGTTTTACATATCGAATACGAACATTATCGTCCATTTGATAAATTTGTAATGTGTTTCCATAACTAATTCCTAACTCTTCACTTGCACCAACTGCACCCACAAGTACCCCTTAAAATAATTTATTCTTAGTTGGTTTTACTACCAATACTCTTCGCTGCCTCTTCAAACAGTTTCGAACCTTCTTGTGCTTTACTTAATGATTGATGCATTTTACTTTCGTCTTCTTGGTCCAATGCATCAAATAGAAGTTGAAAACAATCCGCATATAGTTCCATCGACTGCTTTATCTTCGCCTGTTCTCCCTGTAACTCAGGAGGCGCTTGTAGATTCTTCAGTTTCGTTGCAGTTGCCTTTGCTCCACCTAAACTCAGTTGTACTTCACTTTTCTTTTGTTTGTATGATTTTACGTCTGAATCTGCTATTCCTTCAATTAATTTCATTGTATCTTCAATTTGAGTAGCACTATTTATGATATCTGCCTTGTACCTTTCAACATCTGAACCAGTTACCTTACCAGTTGAAGAACTAGAAGAAGTTGAATTATTTGAAGAAGAACTTGGTTGACTACTTGATGAACTACTGTTTGTACCTTCACCTTTCGCTACAGATAAGCTATCCTCTTTCTTGCCATCAGTTGACTTACTCTCTTTTTCAGAAGTCTTATTCTCTTTCTCTACCTTTTGCGTTTCTTCTTTCTTTGGTTCAGCTTTCTTACCATCAGTTTCAATTGTAATACAACCACTCAATAACATAACTGGTAACGCTAAACTTACTAATTTCTTTGCTTTCATGATTACTAATACCCCTTTATTTGTAAAATGTAGTGCAAACAAGTTAATATACTTAACTAATAAATTCCCCCCGAATAATTTATTAAAATCTACTATCCATAGATTTCCTGTATATTCATAATCTTTCCATATATAAGATTTTACAAAGAATTACATATTTGGTCAAAGGGATTTATGTAGTCCTTAAAAGAAAATTTTAATCAAAAAGAAAAGAAGCTAACAATAAATTGTTAACTTCTCAGCTTAAGGAAAAAATAGTATCTTTCCTTATCTTCTAATATCTAGGTTGTGATTGAATATTTGTAAGATGAACATCATACATATCAATGATTTCAAGAAATCTATCAGCTTCACGGAAAACATGGTCTGCTAATAACGGATGAATGATACTCTTTATTTTACATTGCTCAATTAAATCACGTGCTGTTTTCTTAAAATCCCGAAGAGATGCAACCGACACACGATTTTGATCTAAAAATTGATCTAAAAGAGGGGCTGTTTGGGATTGTGGTTTCATAGATTCTAAGTCAATTGCTTGATACATCAATTCATCAAAATCATTGCTAAAATTCCGTGCTGTATCTACAAGCTTTCTTTCCGATGGATCAAGAAGATGACCAATAAATTTAGCATGGTCTGCCATAATCCGTAAAAAGAAAACATTTTCTTTAATAATAGCATCAGGAAGAGCATCTAATTTACCTTCATTTAATTGTATTAAACGTTTTCTAAAATAATCAGCTTCCCTACTTGTATGGTCAACTAAAAGTGGAAAGTTATTTTGTCCTGGCAATTTACATGTGAGAATTAACCCTAAAATTTTTCGTTTAAATCCCCAAATATTAGTTGCGGCTTGTTGTACTTCTGCATTAAATCTTTTTATTTGCTCAGGATCTGTTTCATTTGTATAGGAATGCGCTATTTGTTCAATATGTTCAAACAATCGATAAAATTGATTCGCCTCTTCGATTAGTTGAGTATCCTCGCATCTAAATCCTAAACGAAGAAAAAAAGAATGCTCCTTCATGATTCTAGACCAAAAACGAATTTCATTTAATGAACGCTCAACAAACATTACAGATGTAACACCTGTATCCGGATGTAATGAAGTTTCATCCCTATGCATTGTTAATCCCCCCCCAGTAAAATCCCCACTAGTTCCATTCTTATGAGTAAAAAAATATATAAATACCATCAATAAAAGTTTATGATGACTCTCTTATACATGTAAAATTAAACTAATATAACCTTAGCTTGATGAACATATACTGCTCCCGCAGAAGAAAAAAAGCTACCACCGAGATGTAAAATCCTACTAGGTGGTAACCTTTCAAAATTTCTATTAAAGCAATACAGAATCCTTATCACTATCCTGATTACGTTTCTCACGCTCTTCTTCTAAGCGCTTCATATATACTTCGCCTTCTTTTTCGATAAACTCATTATCCATATCTTGCTCTTTTTTCGAAGTATATAAAACCATGTAGCCACTTAGTACAATCCCAACAATTACAAGATACACCCACCATGGTAAAGTTTCCAAATCACTTCATTCCTTTCCTTAGACAAGCCTTATTAGTTTCACTTTATGAGGAAAGAATTGGATTTATGCTTAAAATTTTTATTGTGGATGCTTCGCGAAAAATGCTTGTACATATTCCATAAACTCAATTGGTTCCTGACGAAACGGTGCGTGGTATCCTTTTTCAATAATATGAAACGTACTATTCGCAAATAGCTCATGATACAGTTCACCATTTTTCCAAGAAACACTTTTATCATGTCGTCCCCATATAATTAAAGTCGGTACCTTAATTTTATCAGCTTCCATCGCAATGCGGCGCTCTCTCATTTTCGTAAGCTGATCATAATGCTCTTTATCATCACGACTATTTTTCACTTCATTTTTATTATACTTCGTAATCTCAGTTACAGTTTGTAAGTCCGTCGATAGCGGTGGTACTTCATAACTTTCTTTTTGCTGGAAAGACTCTATCCCTGTAGCATCCGCCAAGATGAGATGCGTCACTGCGTCTGGATATAAATACGCTAAATTGAGGGACATCTCTCCACCCATTGAATGGCCGAGCACCGCAAACTGATCGTATCCGAGCTTCTTCATTAACTTATAATATAAATTCACTTGCGCAGGAAACGAATACTGAAAATCAACTGGCTTAGAAGAACGCCCAAACCCTAAAATATCAACCGCAATAATCGTATGGTCTCGCGCTAGTTCCGGATAAATATCACTAAACCCATCAGAAGAACCACCAAACCCATGCAACATAAGTAAAGGGGGTTTTCCCTCACCAATTTGTTTAAAATAAATCGTCTGTCCATCAATTTGCGCCATACTCTCTTTCGTATTCAGCTTCATCATAACAGTATCTTTCACTTCGCCAACCTTCGCAATCGGCTTCTCAACGAAGTTACAAATAATTAACAAAACGAGCACAATACCGCTAATCATATAAAACTTAAACCTTTTCAAAGTTCCCGTCTCCTTTCTCTTGTTGCTATTTAAAAGTTTTTACATTTTTTGGTTATTTTATGTTCTCTTTTTAATTGTAACTAATACAGTTACAATTAAACTAAAAAAATATAACTCATTTCTATTACTAATGGTTATTCTGTAACTATTATAGTTACATATTTAAAGTAAGTCAATTCTTTTCTCTACATGGCCTAATAACAAAGAAAAGGACCTCGTTGTGAGATCCCTTTCTTTGTTATTATTTAATTTAAAAATGATCAGCGTGTGAGTCTTGCTTGCTAATACCGCCACCGTCACCTTTATTATCTGCTGGTGCTCCTCCTGTGTCGCCTCTAGTATAGTCTGGTTTTGCTGGTGCTCCACCCGTGTCTCCTCTATTGAAACTAGCATAGTCTGGTTTTACTGGTACTCCACCAGTATCTCCTTTATTGAAGCTAACATAGTCTGGTCTTGCTGGTGCTCCTCCTGTTTCTCCTATATTTAAGGCTTGATTTGTAAATGAACTATTAGCTCCAATTGATAACACACCTACTAACGCAATCCCTAACATTCCAAAGTGAATCTTTTTCATTATTTTAGCGCTCCTTTTTTTAACAATTTTTTTTGAGCTTTATGACTCATGTAAAAATAATGACTAGCTTTATCGTGATTCTCTTCCTTATAAAACCTTAAGGCCAACATTTCAGCGTATTCCTGTATACACTCCCATAGCTCTTCTTTTTCAAAATAAGTAATACCTTCTAAAACTACTTGCTCTAAACTTAATGTAGGTGATTTTTCATTTACGCTTTTCAAAATCATAAAACGATATTGAAACTCTTCCTTATTTAATTCTTTACAAATATCCAAACCTTTTTCAACCAGATCTGCTGCCAATTGATATTGCCCTAATTTATAACATTCACGCGCTTCAACAAATAGCGCTTTAAAAAATTTCGGCTGTTTTTTTGTAACTTCGGATGCATGGCGAACTGCAAGTTCCGATAAATCTTGACTAGCATACAAAAAGGCTAAATTATGACGCACCATTAAAATATATTTTTCATAATTTACCTTTTGGAAAATATCCATAGCAGCATTAAAGCTTTCTTCCGCGAGTTCGTAATTTTTCAAATCTACACAACACAGACCAAAAGCATTTTCACATAGCGCTATATTTATTTCGCAACCTATATGTTTTTTAAACTCTTCTTTCGCTTTTCTCAAATAATCAATTGCATTAACTTGTTGATATGTCTGATAGTAAAAATTACCTATACGATAATCAAATTCTGCATTTTCTAAAGAGTGCGAAACATATTTCATTAGTTCATTTGCTTTTTCATAACTTTCCTTTGCATCGCCATATCTAGACATTGAAGTGCAATATATCCCTTTAAAGAAATGATAATAATATGCTAAAAACCCTTCAGTTGGAATTTCAAAAGATTCTATTCTCTCAAAACTATTTTCTTTTATATTCAACCAATCCGTCAGCATTTTATATCTAAAATCTAATAAGGTAAAATACAAAGATAACTCCTGATCCACGTCCAACCCACTAATCTTACTTTCAATCTCCTCTTTCATTTCCATAGCTTTCTCTATATTTTGCTGCAACATTACACGATACCAATCATCTAAAGAATGTTTCATTTGCTCCCGCGTTACTACATCTGCTCCCATACACTCGCATCTCCTTTTCTCTAAAATTACAAAATTAGGATTTTTATACAATTATTAAAATTGTATATTACCACTCCTTTTCTATGTATTGAAAAATAATTATCAGAAAATTAAATATTTTAATTAATTATACCAAACTTTTCCTTTTTAATAACTTGAGAAACAATTGTCAGAAAACTTAACGGGACAAATAAAAGAGCAAGCAGTTCCAGCAATCCGCTAAAACTACTTGCTCTCCTACTTACTATCTCTATTTTTACTCTTTAATAAATTCCTTCGTACTTCTCACTGTATCAATTGGACGAACTAATTTTTCAATTTCTTCACGTTTTGCCTCTAGGAATGGAGGTAAAGATAATTTTTCACCAAGTGTTTCGTATGGCTCATCTCCCATAAACCCTGGGCCATCTGTTGCAAATTCAAATAAGATTTGTGGTGCAACTCTTGCATATAATGATTCAAAGAAATGACGGTCTACATAACCAGATGAAGGAAGTCCAACGCTACTGATTCTCTCAATCCATTCTTCTAATACAGCGCGATCTTCTACGCGGAATGCAGCATGGTGAACCGTACCAAAACCTTGTCGTGCTTCTGGAAGAACCGTATTATGTTCTACAATGACAGAAGCACCGTTTCCACCTTTATTCACTTCAAATAAATAGAATTCTCCTTCTTGCGCAACCTCTTTAAATAATAAAACTTTTTCTAACACTTCTTTGAAGAAACTAAAGTTTGCAATACGGATGAATACAGGCCCTAAACCAGTAATTGCATATTCTAATGGAACTGGTCCGTTTTGCCATGGTGTACCTGATTCAATCCCTTTATCAAGTTCATCTGAGATTAATTGATAGTGTTGGTCATCAAAGTCAACGAAAGAAAGAGTTTTCTTACCAAATTGCTCTTTAATTCCTGTATGTTCTACTTCAAGACGGTCAAAGCGTTTCACCCAATACGCTAGTGCTGCATCAGTTGGTACACGGAATGAAGTTTTTGAAATTTCATTTGTACCGTGTACTCCTTTTGGAATACCTGGGAAGTCAAAGAATGTCATATCTGTTCCTGCACTACCTTTATCATCTGCAAAGAATAAATGATACGTTTGAATGTCATCTTGGTTTACTGTTTTTTTAACTAAACGCATTCCTAAAACGTGAGTGAAAAACTCATAGTTTTTTTCTGCACTACTTGTAATCGCTGTAACGTGGTGAATTCCTTTTAATTGGTTCATTTTATATTCCTCCAATGGGTTTCATTTATTTGTTAAAGTTGTATATTTTCTTCTATTACTTCTCTTCAATCGGTGCTAAATTCGCTTCAATTTCTGCTCGCTGATCTTCTAAGAATGGTGGTAAATCAAGCTTTTCTCCTAGATGTTCCACATCTCCATCAACTGTAAATCCTGGTCCATCTGTCGCAATTTCAAATAGGATTCCGTTTGATTCGCGGAAATATAAGCTTTTAAAATAGAAACGATCAATGATTCCTGAAGACTGGAAGCCTCTTTGTTTCACCTGTTCTTCCCAATAGGCAAGCTCTGCATCGTTTTTCACACGAATTGCTAAGTGGTGAATGCTACCGCGGCCCGGCTTTTCAGTAGGACCATCTAAATATTTCACAACGATTTCTCCAAAAGCCTCTCCTTTAATGGACTGAAAAATTGCTTCCTCTTCGCTGCGGCTAACCTCTGTATAACCAAACATCTCTGTAAGTGTACTCGCCATTTTATCAAGTCTACGAACTGTCATTTCTACAGAACCCATTCCTTGAATTTGATGCTTTGCAGGAACTTCTGATTTCTCCCAATTTTCCCAGTGCTCTACTTTTTCTCCGTTTGAAACGAGTAGTACTAAGCGAAGACCTTCAGCATCCTCAAATTGTAAAGCAGGACGATTTGCATATGTTGTCATCTCACTATGTTTCACATTAAATTTCTCAAATCGTTCTTTCCAGTAATGTAAGCTTTCCTCTGAAGGAACGAGTAATCCAATTCGAGTAATCGCATTTGTACCGCGATATGTTCTTCCTACTAAAGGAATTTCAAAAAATGATAACTCTGTACCCGGACTTCCTGTTTTATCTCCGTAAAATAAATGGTACATTGACGGATCATCTTGGTTCACTGTCATTTTCACACGACGTAATCCAAGCACATTTTTATAAAAGTGATTATTTTCATTTGCATTTTTCGTAACCATTGAAATGTGATGATGCCCTTTAATTTTATACATTTTTAATTCCTCCGCTTCGTTTTACTAGTCAAGTGATGATAAAAAAATAATATGCTTTTTAGCTGTTCAATTTATTCTCATTATGTTTTTGTAAATTCATCTTAGTTTTTACTGCATAAGTTACTTTCGTTTTTAACTCGAAAACAACTGAGTGTATGTTTTTCATATGACTCAATCGCTTTCGTTACTATCACTTTACAACTCAAGTGATTAAAAAGCAAGTAATTTATCTCAAATTCGAGATATTTTTTTATTAAATAACATTTTGGACTAAAAACACGAGAAATTCTTGGTTTGAGGACATTATAAAATTCATAAGTTGATGGATGTGAGATATCGCCAGCATTTTTGAAAAAAACACGCTAAGAGTATGCGAGATTTTATACAGTTTTTTCGTTAATCCAATAACAGACAAGAACCCTAAAACCGCACCAGAATAGGAATGTATAAAAAATTGCATAGATTGATAGAACAAAAAAAGGAGGTTCCCTTGTGGTCATCTCCCTGTCAAGTAGACAGTAATAAAAAGAGTATTATGCCACGGCCTTTTCCCGATATTCTATCGGGGAAAGGCCGTGAAGTTTTTCTTGGAATCTTTCTGTATTATAAAATTGAATATATTCTTGAATTGCTCGGTAGGCCATTTCATATGTTTTTGGGCACACTAAATACAACTTCTCTGTTTTTAAATGTGAGAAGAATGATTCGATACACGCATTATCAAAACAGTTTCCACGTC